>NZ_CM001514.1:837926-1170422 GCF_000263715.2 Pseudomonas synxantha BG33R | reverse complement strand
CACCGGGCAACATGATTTTAAAAAGAATGAGCTTGAGGGTCCGAACGATCTCGCCGGTCAATTTAAAAAAAGGAACGCCAGGAAGATTCAGTGGATCTGTGTGTTTCACTAAAAATTTTTGCTCAGTGCCATAGTTATCCAACACCCGCCAATAACTCTTCGCGTCGCGATTCTCAGGCACCAGTGGGGACTTCAACCTGATCGCACGCAGCACAGTCGCTCTTTTGTTAAACGGGATTAAGGGATCGGGAGAGGGTGCAGGAAGCCCTGCATCAATCTCATGCAGATGAAGTGTCGAGTCGAGCTCATCCTTGTTTATAAAGGTTCCTACCCTGCTTGAAGTAGTGTTATCGATAGGCGAATGCCACGATAAAACGCTCTGAAAATCCTTACCCTCCCCCGGCAAACCCAGCGGGCTATCAAAACCCATATTTTTTACTACCCACAAGCCTCCTGGTGGGGTCCAGTAGTAAACATCCACCAAGGTGCGATAAGGAGGCGCACTGGAGTAGGCAAGATAATCCACATAAAGATCCATATCGTCCGCATCCCAGCTCATTGGGCGAACAGGGTTAATCGTGATAAAAGACTCAAAAACGGCGTCGCGCTTAAAGCTGTAAGTTGTGTAAACACAACTATCTATGGTCACACACGCCATAAATACTGCTGGCCCGATGGGTGCGTCCGGAGCGCAACGTAAATAGCGCTTGATAGGTTCCTCCAATGAACGCTCAAGACGTTTTTCCAAGTCGTTGCCCGGCTCCAGCGGCAGTGATTTATCCCGCCAAAGCCCAAGCGTGAATTGATTTTTTTCTACATCGCAGCTCCACCCGGGTGTGAGGGTTTGATTGCCATGTTCTGAGCATTCGACAACGGTAACACTGGCGCGCTCTTCATCAGTCAAGCGCACACGGACCCACTCGTCGCCTACGCCACTGATTTCTTTAACAACGTCAATGAGGACTTCACATTGATGGCGTCCGTTGGCATAGAGCCCATTAGCCGCTTGCGTATTGGCGGGACGACTGATGCTGAACTTCGACAAACGACATTTGCTTGCTTGTGTGACCATGTCCCACCCCATCATTAAGTAAGTCCTGAGATCATCAGAACCCGCAAAGAGGGGCGGAACAACTGTCAGATCTGACAGTTCTATAGATTTATTTTAAATATCGCTATCGGTTAAAAGCGCGGCAACGCCTATGATTTCCAGCGATCCGCCGCTGCGTGATCACTGTCTCGCCCATCCACCCAACGAACCCCCTCACTGGTGTTCTCCTTTTTCCAGAACGGCGCCCGCGTCTTCAGGTAATCCATCACAAACGCACAGGCGTCAAACGCCGCCTGCCGATGAGCACTGGCCGCCGCCACGAACACAATCGGCTCACCCGGTTCCAAGGCGCCAATGCGGTGCAACACCTCCAACTTGAGCAACGGCCAACGCTGCTCAGCCTCAACGGCAATCTTGGCCAAAGCCTTTTCAGTCATGCCCGGGTAGTGCTCCAGAAACATCCCAGACACATCGCGTCCGTCATTGAAGTCACGCACGTAACCGACAAAGCTCACCACCGCGCCTACGCCCACATTGGCCGCGTGCATGGCGTTGACTTCGGCGCCCGGATCAAAGGCTTCGACCTGCACACGAATGGCCATGCTCAGCCTCCGGTCACGGGCGGGAAAAACGCGACATCGTCACCCGCTTGCACCGGCTCATCAAGGCCGCACAGTTCTTCATTGCGTGCGCACATCAGGCTGCTCTCGTTGAGCACTGCAAACTCCGGGTCACCGGCCAGCGCCAGGCGCACAGCATCGACGGTGGCGAAATCGCCCTCCATCTCCAGAGAGTCCAAGCCTACCGCTTCAGCGTAACGCGCAAAAAACAATACGTTGATGCTCATATCTGGTCCGCCTTGAAATGCCCGCTTTTACCGCCAAGCTTTTCCAGCAGGCGAATACTTTCGATGGTCATGCCACGGTCCACCGCCTTGCACATGTCGTAGATCGTCAGCGCGGCGACGCTGGCCGCCGTCAGGGCTTCCATTTCCACGCCGGTCTGGCCGGAGAGCTTGCAGCGCGCCAGGATATGCACGGCATCCACGCCATCGGCGCGCAGTTCGACCTTGACCCCGGTGAGCATCAGCGGGTGGCACAGGGGGATCAAGTCACTGGTTTTTTTCGCCGCCTGGATCCCGGCAATGCGGGCCACGGCGAACACGTCGCCCTTGGGGTGGGCGCCATCGACAATCATTGTCAGGGTTTCGGGCAACATGCGCACCCGCGCTTCGGCCACGGCCTCACGGAACGTCACGGCTTTGTCGGTGACGTCGACCATATGGGCACGACCTTGGGAATCGAGATGAGTCAGCACAGCAATACTCCTGATCAGGAGCAGAGATTGTAAACCTGTGGGTCAAATTTGCGCAGGGCTGTTTATTCCATAGATGACTGTGGCGCGGGAGCAAGCTCCCTCGCCACAGGGCACCAGTGCAGGGTCAGAAACGGAAGGTAAACCCGGCGTTGATCCCGTTGTTGTTACCGCGGTTGGACAGCAAGCCGCTGTAGTTCAGCGACACCAGGGTGTCTTTGGTCAAGGCCATTTGCGCACTGGCCTTGATCACCGCGCCATCCCGGGCGACGGGCACGCTATTAACGGCAAAAGCAGTGTCGCTGCCGGCAAACTTCAGCGAGGCTTCGCGATCGGTATCACCGAACTGATGCTCCCAACCCAGCTCACCGCGCAACGTCACTGCCGAGGTGGAGCTGACCGGCAACTGCGTATGCGCACGCAGGCCCACCGTAGAGAGCGTCGCGTCCTGGCTTTGCTTGCTGGCGTGCAAGGCAGCGGCGCCGCCTTTTTCCTTGAACGAGTCGCTCTGGTAGTTCAGGTACGTGAGGTTGGCGAAGGGTTCGAATGGGTTCCACTGGGTGTAGCCGATCTCGGCAAACACTTGGTCGGTGCGCGCATTGTAATCGGCCTTGGCATAGTCCGACTGGTTGGCGTAAGCCACCCGCCGCGAAGTATCCAGACGATGCCAGGTGGTAGCGCCGCCCAGGCGTAAGGCGATCGCCTCGAAGCGCTTACCGCCATACACCGACAGGTGGTAGTTGTCGCTGTCCGCCGAAGCCGACTGGCCATTGAGGTGGCTCTGGGTATAACCGGTCGCCGCCCCCACGCGCCAGCCGTCGCTGACCTCGGTATCCAGCCCCAGCAATACCCCACTGGTGGACGAAGAATAGCCACTGGCGTTGTTGTCACCGCTGACGTTATTGCGCCCACCGAGCAGTTGCACCCAGCCGCCGTTGTCACGGCTATCGATCTGCGCGCTGGAATCCAGGGCCTGGGCCTGTTGCAGACGAGCATTGACCGCTTCGCGAAGGTATCGACTGTCGGCCATTTGCGCCGCCGCAACATCCGAATGCAGCTGCCCCGACAATTGCTTGAATGCATCCCGAGCCTGTGCAGCGGAATCGGAAGCCAACAGGCTTTCGTAAACCGGGCTGCCGGCGCCCAGCGTCTCGGCCGCTGTCGCCACAGCCCGTTCGTTGCGGGTTTGCGCGACGCTGGCGAAGGTGGTCTGGTTGCGCGCTATCGCCAGGGTCAGTTGGTTCGGTTGGTAAGCGAGTTGCGTGCCGATGAACAGGTAGTTGGGCGCGAACGCCGCAAACTGGCCATTGATACCCTGACTGGCGCTGAGGATGTTGAACTGCTGGCCCAGCAAACTGCGCGCCTCGCTGGCGGACAGCAGGTTGGGACTGTTCTCCAGGGACACGTTCACCACACCGCCATTGAGGGTCGCCACGCCGCTGCTCTGGATCTGGTCGCTGCGGCCATTGGCCCCCACTTCAACGGCATACACCGAGCCAGGGTTGAAGGTCACGTCGCCGGTACGCAGCGTGCCAATCGAATGCCCCGGCGCCACGCGCCCGCCAGTGTTGACGGTCAGGGCGCCCACCGTGCCGTTGCCGGCCAGGGTGCCGCCCACTGTGGTCATTACGCCATTGTCAGCATTACGCGTGCCCACGGCACTGCCATCCACCGTCACGGCAGAGGTCAACGCACCGTCCACCGACAATGTGCCTCCGCGCACCCAGGTGCTACCTGAATAGGTGTTCTGGCCTTCCAACACCAACTCGCCGTCACCGGACTTGACCAGGCTACCGACGTAGGTGGCGCCGGTGAGCAAGTCCTGGCCACGGGTGAGCGTCGCCTGCTCCCGTGCATGACCGATCTCGTATTCGAACTGATCATCGGCCGAGGCACTGGTGGGCAGGCCATTGAGCCAGCCCTTCTGCTGCTTGGTCGCCGCCCAGGTGGCCTGCTCGGCAGCGTCTTCCACACGGCGGGCGCGAATGGCTTCATCGGAAATCGGGTTGGCCCAGATATCGCGGGTACCGGTAGGCAAGGCCACCGCCACGGCACCCAGGAACTGCCCCGGCCCTTGCATCGCTTTTTGCAGATTGGGCAGGCCCCATCCGCTGACCACACCCGGCACTTGCGGCGTTCCCGGCGCGGCATCATGCACCGGTTGCAGGTTGTCGTAGGTGCGCCCTCCCGTCAGCTCGCCCACGGGCGTGTCCGCACCGTCCGGCGCCTGCAGGCTGGAGGTGGTGAGCAACACATCCCGCGCCTGGCTGGCGGTCATGTAGGGAAAGCGCTGGATCACCAAGGCCAAGGCGCCGGAAACGCTCGGCGCCGCCGCGGAGGTACCATTGGCATTCGGGATGATTTCGCCCTCAGGCCCGGCAGACGGGATGCCCGATACGCCCATTACACACCACCACTTCGAGGTGCCGCAGCGGTTGTAGACCTGGGCGCTGGTCTCGTCATAGCCGGTGATCGCGAGGAACTTGCCTTCGATATCCGGCTTGAAAAACGGCAGGTTCGCGTTGGTGTCAGGGTTGGCACCATGGCTGTCGTTGCCCGCCGAGATGATCTGGATAAAGCTGTTTTGCCGTGCAGTGTCGGCCATGGCGTCCATCCAGGTTTTGTGCCCGGCGTGGGCCTTGTCCCAGAACGGGCGATAGGCGGCGGTCATGTCCCGCAGGTTTTGCGCGGCGCTGTCGCCGACATTGCCAAAGTGGTTCTCCACGTCATCGCGCGAGCTTTGCCCCCAGCTCTGGTTGACGATCGACACGTTCTTCGCCGCCAGGGCGTTGTAGCTGGCCATGAACGCGTTGTAGTCGAGGTCGTTGGAGCCCTGGTACCGATCGTTGTCGCTGCCGCCTGTGTTGGCGACAAAGATATTCGCATCGAAGGCAATGCCGTGCATACCGGTGCCGTTGCGATTGGCGCCGAGCACACCGGACATTTCCGTACCGTGGCCATCGTTGAACGCCGGGTCATACTCACCGGGAATACTGAAATGTTCACCCTGCTTGAACTCGCCGCTGGGCACTTCAAGGCGGTAGCGCGGATGAGTGGCGTAGTACTCGCCAGTGGAAGTCACCGCCTGCACTCGGTCCTGGCCCTGGGCATTCTTGCCCTGGAATTCGAAGTGCCGGGTGAGGATGCCCGAGTCCAGCACGCCGACATTCACACCCTTGCCGGTGATGCCCAGGGCATAGGCGTAATACGCGTTGGTGCGGTCCAGGCCAGAGTTGACCTGGGCTTCCGGGGTCTTCCAGGTTTGCGCGTTGGCGCTCCAGTCACGGGTCGCGCCGGCCCAGGATTGCCCGGCGTTCAGTTGCCCAGTGAGATTGCTGCTCACACCCGGCTCTACGTAGGTATAGGGCTTGGCGGCCGGCAGGTTGGCGATGATGGCCTTGGAGAAATCGAGAATATTGGTGGTGTAGCGACCATTGTTGCTGAACAGCCGGCTGCGGTAGTAATCCAGGCGCGAGGTGTAGTCCAGCGGTCGCCGTGTATCGCCGAGCATGGCGCCGATGGTGAGGTTTTCAGGCTGTAGTTCGTAGTTCTGCTTGAGGGCCGAATCGAACTTGCCGGACTGGGCGGCGAAGTCCTTGGCCGCCAGGTCGACGATATCCGCGTAGGCAAACCGCAGGTTCTTGTACACCTCAGTGTCGGAGCCGAAGGAGGCGACGGCTTTGCGAAATGCCGACTCCAGTACCTGGGAGGTGTAGGGATTGTCGTCCGCCCAGGCCAATGAGCCCTGGCCCAGCCAGAGGGCCAGGCCGAGTGCGATAGGTGTCAGGGGTATCTGCTTGAAACGAGTGGCGTGCTTGCGTTGCGACAAAGTGAAGCCATTACCTGCTACGTCCATTTTCCTTTCCCTTTGGATATGTGCGTCATCAATGAGCGATGTATCGGGCTTTTGTAATAGGCAGGGTCACGGTGAAAACCCTAGACAGGTCTTCAAAACGTTCGTCGAATCAAGGAGGTGGTGTTCCGACGGGTTGTGGAGTGTTCTTATTGTTTTTACCGCGGGAAAAAATGTAACAAAATAATTACAAAAACCACAAGTACCCAGGGCGCGTTATCGCAGGCAAATGTCGCCCACAACAAAAACCCCGGATTTCGTGAAAAATCCGGGGGGTTCGTGGCATTTAGCCACTTGTTGGTTACAGGTGGGATTCGGCGTATTCAGCCAGAATCGAACGAGGCACCCCTTGCAGCGCGATATGCACGCCGTTGGGGAAGTCTTTGAAACGTTCCGTCAGGTAGGTCAGCCCGGAGCTGGTCGCGGACAGGTAAGGGGTGTCGATCTGTGCCAGGTTGCCCAGGCACACCACTTTGGAACCGGCACCGGCACGGGTGATGATGGTTTTCATCTGGTGCGGGGTAAGGTTCTGGCATTCATCGATCAGTATCAGGCTCTGCTGGAAGCTGCGACCTCGGATGTAGTTGAGGGATTTGAACTGCAACGGCACTTTGCTGAGGATGTAATCGACGCTGCCATGGGTGTTTTCGTCATCCATGTGCAAGGCTTCGAGGTTGTCGGTGATCGCCCCCAGCCACGGCTCCATTTTTTCCGCTTCGGTGCCGGGCAAAAAGCCGATTTCCTGGTCCAGGCCCTGCACACTGCGGGTGGCGATGATGCGGCGATAGCGTTTGGTCACCATGGTCTGCTCGATGGCGGCCGCCAGGGCGAGGATGGTTTTGCCCGAGCCTGCGGCGCCGGTCAGGTTGACCAGGTGGATGTCCGGGTCGAGCAGCGCATACAGCGCCAGGCTCTGGTAGATATCACGCGGTTTCAGGCCCCAGGCTTCCTGGTGCAACAGGGGTTCCTGATGCAGGTCGAGGATCAGCAGCTTGTCGACCTGGATCTCTTTGATCCAGCCCACGAAGCCTTGTTCATCGACGATGAATTCATTGATATGCACGGCCGGCAGGTTGTCGATCAGCTGTACCTGGTGCCAGGTGCGGCCATGGTCCTGACGGGTCTCGACCTTGCTGACACGGTCCCAGAACGAACCGGTCATCATGTGATAACCCCGCGACAGCATCGACACGTCGTCGACTAGCTGGTCGGTGCTGTAGTCCTCGGCAGCGATCCCACACGCTCGTGCCTTGAGGCGCATATTGATGTCTTTGGTCACCAGCACTACGCGCAGGTCCTTGTCGCGCGCGTGCAGGTCGATCAATTGGTTGATGATCTTGTTGTCGTTCAGGTTTTCCGGCAGCAGGCTGTTGGGCTCGCTGCGCTTGCTCATCAGGATCGACAGCAAACCCTTGGGCCCGCTTTTGCCACGCTGGATCGGCACACCGACCTCAACGTCCTCGGGCGAGGCTTCGCCCAGGGTCTTGTCGATCAGACGGATGGCCTGGCGGCATTCGGCGGCGACGCTGTGGTGGCCGCTTTTGAGTTTGTCGAGCTCCTCAAGCACGATCATCGGGATGGCGACGTGGTGTTCTTCAAAGTTAAGCAATGCGTTTGGATCGTGGATCAATACGTTGGTATCAAGCACGTAAAGGATTGGCTGGTCGGAAGAAGGGTTACGTCCATGATCATCCATACTCGGTCACCTTTGTGGGAGCCAGTCGACGCAATACCTGGGCGGTGCTGCGCCTCGATTCGACCACCGAATGCACCTGAGGGACGTCAAGTGCACTGCCCACATGAGGAGTCTTGGAAGACGCCACCTGTGTCGCAGGGTTCGGCGGTCTGACTTCGTAATACCGCAAAACCCATGACAGGAAAAAGCACTTTGACGCTTTTTTGAAGTTTATTTTTCAGGATGACGAATAGCACTAGCCGAGTGCCAGCCACCCCGTTAAAGTCGGAAGTCCGCCTGCATCGAAATGTCGCAGCAAATCACCCCAGAAATGCCTCATCCTCAACGGGGCCGGGGATTTTCAGCGAAATGCCTCGCGACACTCCTGCCAACCCAAACCACTCTGCGCCGTTGCCTGCAACACCATCGGCAATGCCACTCGCGCCTTGTCCTGGGTGTCGTGATACACAATCACGCCTTTGCGCCACAGCAGCATCAGCGTCAGCACCCGCTGCGCCGATTCCTCGGCCTTGAGTTTGCCCGGATCGTCCTGGGAATCGATGTCCCACAACGCCACCTGCAAACCCTGCTGCTGGAAGAACCCCTGGCTGTCCGCACGACGCTGCCCATAAGGCGGTCGGAACAGCGGCACATAGTTTTCCGGCATCAGGTTCTGCACCAGCGCGGCACTGCGGGTGATGGAGCTTTGCCAGTCGACCCAATGGCTATGGGAACGGTATTGCCAACCCTGGATACCCACGCACTGCCCTTGGTACAGCGCCTGCACATCCGCAACAGAACTGCGCTCCACACGGCTTTGCAAACTGCTGCCGAGGGAGAAGAACGTGGCGTTCATCTTCTGCTTGCGCAGGTAGTCGGTGAGCCAGTCGGTATTACCGCCCACCAACGCCGGGCCGCCATCGAAGGTCAGCAGGAACATGCGATCGTTGAGCTCGTCGCCATTGCGCTCATGGTCGCCAAAGCGCGCCACTTCGCTACTGATCTGCGGGAACAGCGCAGCCTTGCGCAGCAGCTCATCCAGATAGCGCTCATGAAAGTGCCGGCTGGGTGCGGCCCAGCCTATATAGAACGAGTTGTCACTGACCTCGAACTTGCCGGCCTGCTCGCGCAGGTCGTCCATGTTTTCCACCAGGTAGCAGAACGAAGCATCTTCTTCGCAGCTCTGCTGGGCGAATGTGTAGTTCTCCAACAGCCGTTGCCAGAGCTGGCGACGCAGGTCGTCGATGGCCGCCAGGTTGATGATCTTCAGCCCCAGGCGTTGCTTGAGCGCGGTGTCGTCCAGGGCTTCGCTGGCAAGCAGGCCGTGGGCAAACATCAGGATTTCCGCCCGCGAGGCCACATCGAACAGCGCGGGGCTGGTGAGTTTTTCCGGCCAGGTGCTGCGGTCGAGGCTGGCGACATCCACCGGCGCCGCTTGGGCGGTGACGCACAGCAGGCAAGCCGACAATAAAAGCGCTAATCGCACACGGGGTCTTCCTTTCCAGAGTTACCGCCCATCATAGCGGATCGCATCTATCGCCATCATAGGTGGAGTCCAAACGCCCCAACCCCTAGAATCTCGCCCACGATTCCAGGAGCCAACTTCATGCTGATGGTGATTTCCCCCGCCAAAACCCTCGATTTCGAGTCCAAGCCGGTCACTGCGCGCTTTACCCAACCGCAATACCTGGACCATTCCCAGGAGCTGATAGAACAGCTGCGCGAACTGAGCCCGGCACAGATCAGCGAATTGATGCACGTCTCCGACAAGATCGGTGGCCTCAACGCCGCCCGCTTCGGCAGCTGGACGCCCGCCTTCACCCCGGCCAATGCCAAGCAGGCGCTGTTGGCTTTCAAGGGCGATGTGTACACCGGCCTCAACGCAGAGACCTTCAGCGATGCCGATTTCAGCTATGCCCAGGACCATCTGCGTATGCTCTCAGGCCTGTACGGCCTGCTGCGCCCGCTGGACCTGATGATGCCGTATCGCCTGGAGATGGGCACCAAGCTGGCCAACGCCCGGGGCAAGGACCTTTACGCGTTCTGGGGCACCCGCATCAGCGAATGGTTGAATGAGGCCCTGGCCGCACAAGGCGACGATGTGCTGCTCAACCTGGCGTCCAATGAGTACTTCTCGGCGGTCAAGCGCACGGCCCTGAATGCGCGCATCATCAACACCGAGTTCAAGGACCTGAAGAACGGCCAGTACAAGATCATCAGCTTCTACGCAAAAAAGGCCCGGGGCATGATGAGCCGCTTTGTGATTGAAGAACGCATCAACGATCCGGCCAAGCTCAAGCAGTTCGATGTGCAGGGCTATCGCTTCAATGCGGAGCAATCCAAGCCGGATAACCTGGTGTTTTTGCGCGATCACGCACCGGAGTAAGGCCTGTACAGCCACCAAAATCAAATGTGGGAGCTGGCTTGCCTGCGATAGCGCAGGGTCAGCCGGCTCACATGTTTCTGATAGACAGCTATCGCAGGCAAGCCAGCTCCCACATTTTTTGCCTGCATTTCACCTTAAGAATCGTCATTTATTTGGCGCCAGAAAAACATCCAGACACAACCCTAACGATTTTTTCACTCGACACTTGTCGGTTTTTTTCGTAGTGGCACCACTTTTTTTAATCAGTAGTGGCACAAAACTATCCTCTCGCACCAACTCCCCATAACTACTGGTCTAAATAGCAAGTGCTATCAATATAGTACCAGTGCCATCTTTTCTAATATTTCAAAAAATTTCGGGAAAGGGGATGAGCGGCCAGGAACTTCGTCCTGATGCACCGCTCATACCACCGGTAACGAAATTCTCTGTTTGCGTAAGAGATGACTTACATAACGACCAACGGAAGTAGCCAAGTTGTCATAAAACACTTTGGTTCTATGGTCATAACATCAACTGATCGAGTTAAGGGTGGCGATAAGTACGCATTGCTATCCCCTGCAGGCCAAGGCAGCGCTGACCTAAATGAGCCCGTGCAAATACACAAGGCATTGATAGAAAAGGCATTTTGCCTTCATCAGAACCTTGCCGCACCGGCGCCGGAGCCTTCCTCCAAGGAAGCACGGCTGCATTTCAGGGCAAGCCCCAATAATAAGGCCTCGTTGCGCACAACTTGAGTGCAATAGTTAGTCACTCGTTATTCAACATGCCTGCACGCGGTAAGTCGGCGTCTATTCGCCTAACTTTCGCGGCATCAGTGACGCTTGCAAACATGAACTCCGGCCATTTAATGGCATGAATTAAACAAAGAGGTAATTGCGATGCGCATCAGCATATTTGGTTTGGGTTACGTTGGCGCCGTGTGTGCCGGTTGCCTGTCTGCCCGTGGCCACGAAGTGGTCGGCGTAGACATCTCCAAGGAAAAGATCGATCTGATCAATGCGGGTAAATCGCCGATTGTTGAGCCGGGTCTTGGCGAGTTGTTGAGCCAGGGTATCCAGACCGGCCGACTGCGTGGCACTACCAACTTCGCCGAGGCGATTCGCGATACCGACCTGTCGATGATTTGCGTCGGCACGCCCAGCAAGAAGAACGGCGACCTGGAACTGAACTACATCGAGTCGGTATGCCGCGAGATCGGTTTTGTCCTGCGTGACAAGACCACCCGCCACACCATCGTGGTGCGCAGCACCGTCCTCCCGGGCACCGTCGCCAACGTTGTGATTCCAATCCTCGAAGACTGCTCCGGCAAGAAAGCCGGCGTCGACTTCGGCGTTGCGGTCAACCCGGAATTCCTGCGTGAATCCACCGCCATTGCCGACTACGACCTGCCACCAATGACCGTCATCGGCGAGTTCGATAAAGCCTCCGGCGATGTCCTGCAATCGCTGTACGAAGAACTCGACGCGCCGATCATCCGCAAGGACATCGCCGTCGCCGAAATGATCAAGTACACCTGCAACGTGTGGCACGCCACCAAAGTCACCTTCGCCAACGAGATCGGCAACATCGCCAAGGCTGTCGGCGTCGATGGTCGTGAAGTGATGGAAGTGGTCTGCCAGGACAAGACCCTCAACCTGTCCCAGTACTACATGCGCCCTGGCTTCGCTTTCGGCGGTTCGTGCCTGCCAAAAGACGTGCGTGCCCTGACCTACCGCGCCGGTTCCCTGGACGTGGAAGCGCCGCTGCTCAACTCGCTGATGCGCAGCAACGAATCGCAAGTGCAAAACGCCTTCGACATCGTCTCCAGCCACGACAAGCGCAAAGTCGCCCTGCTGGGCCTGAGCTTCAAGGCCGGTACCGATGACCTGCGTGAAAGCCCATTGGTAGAACTGGCGGAAATGCTGATCGGCAAGGGCTACGACCTGAGCATCTACGACAGCAACGTCGAGTCCGCCCGTGTGCACGGCGCGAACAAGGACTACATCGAAGGCAAGATCCCGCACGTGTCGTCCCTGCTCAACTCGGATTTCGATGATGTGATCAACAACTCCGACGTGATCATCCTCGGTAACCGTGACGAGAAGTTCCGTGCCCTGGCGCATAACGCTCCGGAAGGCAAGCAAGTGGTCGACCTGGTGGGCTTCATGTCCAAGGCCACCAGCGTGAGTGGCCGTACTGAAGGTATTTGCTGGTAACAGCAACGGCAAGTTTCAGGCTGCAAGTGTCTTTATCCCCAGTGCTTGCAGCCTGAAGCCTCCTCCCCTTCCGGATGACGCTTATGTCCAAGTTAAAACATGTATTTCTGCAATCGGCCGGCTGGCTGTTATTCCTCAGCCTGTTGATGGGTCTCGCCCTGCTGTTGCCGGCGAGCACCTTCGATTCGCAATCGAAGAATTTTATTTTCCTGATTGGCGCCGTGGGTATCTGGCGCTACTCGATGGGCGCCACGCATTTCTTTCGCGGCATGCTGTTTCTCTACGTGGTGTACCCGCACCTGCGCCGCAAAGTGCGCAAGCTGGGCAAGGCCGCCGACCCGTCCCATGTGTTCCTGATGGTCACCAGTTTTCGTATCGATGCGCTGACCACCGCCCAGGTCTACAGCTCGGTGATTCGCGAAGCCATCGAATGCGGCTTCCCTACCACCGTGGTCTGCTCGCTGGTGGAAATGTCCGATGAGCTGCTGGTGAAAAGCCTCTGGGAAAAGATGAACCCACCGGCCCACGTCAAGCTCGACTTCGTGCGCATCGCCGGTACCGGCAAGCGTGACGGTTTGGCCTTCGGTTTTCGCGCCATCTCGCGCCACTTGCCGGATGACCGTGCCGTGGTAGCCGTGATCGATGGCGACACCGTGCTCGCCGAAGGCGTGGTCCGCAAGACCGTCCCCTGGTTCCAGCTGTTCGGCAATGTCGGTGGCCTGACCACCAACGAATTCTGCGAAGTGCGCGGCGGCTACATCATGAGCGAGTGGCACAAGCTGCGCTTCGCCCAGCGCCACATCAACATGTGCTCCATGGCCCTGTCCAAGCGCGTGCTGACCATGACCGGGCGCATGTCGGTGTTTCGCGCCAGCGTAGTGACTGACCCGGGCTTTATCGCCGACGTGGAAAGCGACTCGCTGCAACACTGGCGCCTGGGGCGCTTCAAGTTCCTCACCGGCGATGACAAATCCAGCTGGTTCAGCCTGATGCGCCTGGGCTACGACACCTTCTACGTACCGGACGCCGCCATCAACACCGTGGAACACCCGCCGGAAAAGAGCTTTATCAAAGCCAGCCGTAAACTGATGTTCCGCTGGTATGGCAACAACCTGCGCCAGAACTCCCGTGCCCTCGGCCTGGGCGTGCGTCGCCTCGGCGTGTTCACCAGCGTGGTGCTGTTCGACCAGCGCGTGTCGATGTGGACCTCCCTGCTCGGCCTGACCGTGGCGATGATCGCCACGTTCAAGTATGGCGGCGCGTTCATCCTCGCGTACCTGCTGTGGATCGGTATCACCCGCCTGATCCTGACCCTGTTGCTGTCGTGCTCAGGCCACAAGATCGGCCCGGCCTACCCGCTGATTCTCTATTACAACCAGATCATGGGCGCGTTGGTGAAGATCTACGTGTTCTTCCGCCTTGATCAACAGTCCTGGACCCGCCAGGACACCAAACTGACCCGCGATTTGGCCAGCTTTCAACGTTGGTTCAACACCTGGTCGTCTCGGACCATGACCTTCTCCGCCGGCAGCATCTTCGTTGCCGTGTTGCTGATGATGGTCTGACCCTGCCAAGCCTGAATTAACTAGGAAATCGAATACTATGAACAGCCAAGTAAACGCCAACGTTGTCCACGAATCCGAAGCCCAGCGCCAGCACGCCCGGGTCAAAATCCCGGCCAAGCTGCGCTTCTTCAACAGCGACCGCACGCCGACCGAAGCACGCGTGATCGACCTGTCCGCCGGTGGCCTGGCCTTTACCGCCACCCAGCCGCTCACCGTCGGCCAAGTGCACAAGGGCCGCCTGCAGTTCGTGATCGATAACCTCGGCCTGGCCATGGACGTGGAGCTGCAAATCCGCTCCTACGATCGCCAGACCGGCCGCACCGGCTGCCAGTTCCAGAACCTCGATGCCCAGGACATTTCCACCCTGCGCCACCTGATCACCTCGCACTTGTCCGGCGACATCGTGACCATGGGCGACGTGCTGGCGACGCTGCAACGCGACAACTTCACCAAGGCGCGCAAGGTCAAGGACGGCGGCAGTGGCATGACCGCGTTCGGTCGCCTGCGTGCGGTGACGTTCAGCCTGGCGATTTTCCTGGTTGGTCTGGCCGCCTTCGGTTTTGTCTTCAAATCGCTGTACGGCATGTACTTCGTCAGCCACGCCCAGGCCGGCCTTGTGAGCGTACCGGGCATGAACGTGACCATGCCGCGTGACGGCACCGTGCAGAGCCTGCTCAAGGGTGACTCGGTAGCGGCCAAGGGCGCGCCACTGGCGACGTTCAGCACCAGTATGCTCGACGTACTCAAGGGCCACCTGGACGAAGACCAACTGCAACCGGCCAAGGTTGAAGAGCTGTTCGGCAAGCAAATGACCGGCACCCTCACCTCGCCATGCGATTGCGTAGTGGCCCAGCAACTGGTCGCCGATGGCCAGTACGCCAGCAAGGGCGATGTGATCTTCCAACTGGTGCCGCGTGGCAGCCAGGCTAACGTCGAAGCCCGCTTCACCTACCGCCAGTTTGGCGATGTGCGTCCAGGTACGCCGGTGAGCTTCCAGGTCGCCGACGAAGAACAGGTTCGCACCGGCACCATCGTCAGCAGCACCAGCCTGAACAGCGCCGACCTGTCCTCTGACATCCGTGTGCAGATCAAGCCCGACGCACCGCTGGACAGCACCTACGCCGGTCGCCCGGTGGAAGTCACCAGTGACCGTGGCCCATCGCTGAACTGGCTGATCGACAAAGCCATGGCTCACGGTCTGTAAGCGAGGACATGCCTGTGAACCCTATTCCAACAACACCGCTGACCTCTGTGGGAGCCGGGCTTGCCCGCGATGCAGGCGACTCGGTGCATCAGTTGCACCGCAGCGATGCCATCGCAGGCAAGTCAGCTCCCACACAGAGCAGATTTCACTTGGCCTCTGCGTACTGCGCGCTGGCACTGGCCGTGAGCCTGGCCGGTTGCGCCGGCCTGCCCGACCAACGCCTGGCCAATGAAGCCCTCAAGCGCGGCGATACCGTCACCGCGCAGCAGAATTACCAGCAACTGGCAGACCTGGGCTACAGCGAGGCCCAGGTGGGCCTGGCCGATATCCAGGTCGGCACCCGCGACCCAGCGCAAATCAAGCAGGCCGAAGCCACTTACCGTGCGGCGGCAGACACCTCGCCGCGTGCCCAAGCGCGTCTCGGTCGCCTGCTGGCGGCCAAGCCGGGCGCCACTGAGGCCGAGCACCACGAAGCCGAAAGCCTGTTGAAAAAAGCCTTTGCCAATGGCGAAGGCAACACCCTGATCCCGTTGGCGATGCTGTACCTGCAATACCCGCACAGCTTCCCCAACGTGAATGCCCAGCAGCAGATCAGCAAATGGCAAGCGGCCGGTTACCCGGAAGCCGGCCTGGCCCAGGTGCTGCTGTATCGCACCCAGGGCACTTACGACCAGCACCTGGATGATGTGGAGCGCATCTGCAAGGCCGCGTTGAACACCACCGATATCTGCTATGTCGAACTGGCCACGGTCTATCAGAAAAAACAGCAGCCTGAACAACAGGCCGAATTGCTCAAGCAGATGGAAGCAGGCTTCAGCCGTGGCAGCGTCACCGCCCAGCGCGTCGACAGCGTCGCCCGCGTACTCGGCGATGCCACCCTCGGCACCCCGGACGAAAAAACCGCCCAGGCTTTGCTTGAAAAAATCGCCCCCGGCTACCCGGCGTCCTGGGTCAGCCTGGCGCAGTTGCTCTACGACTTCCCCGAACTGGGCGATGTCGAGCAGATGATGAAGTACCTCGACAACGGCCGCGCCGCCGACCAGCCGCGCGCCGAATTGCTGCTGGGCAAGCTCTACTACGAAGGCAAGTGGGTGCCAGCCGACGCCAAGGCCGCCGAGGCGCATTTCGAAAAAGCCGTGGGCCGTGAAGTGGCCGCCGATTACTACCTCGGCCAGATCTACCGCCGTGGCTACCTGGGCAAGGTCTACCCGCAAAAGGCCCTGGACCACTTGCTGACCGCTGCGCGCAACGGCCAGAACAGCGCCGACTTTGCCATTGCCCAACTGTTTTCCCAAGGCAAGGGCACCAAGCCCGACCCATTGAACGCCTATGTCTTCAGCCAGTTGGCCAAGGCCCAGGACACGCCAGAGGCCAATGACCTGGCCACCCAGCTCGAAGCGCCGTTGACCCCTGAGCAACGCGCCGAGGGCCAACGCCTGGTGCAACAGGAACTGGCCGCCCGCGGCACCCTGGCCCAAAGCACGCTGCAACTGCACGCCCTGCAAGAAGAAGACGGCGAGGAATCCCTATGAAGCTCAACCCATTCGTCAAGGCCGGTATCGGCCTGTCCTTCGCCCTGCTGTGGTCGTGCCCGACCCTGGCCGCGCTGACCGAAGCCAAGAACTTCGGCCTGGAAGTCAAAGCCACCGCGCAGTCCGAAGACGACCGCGACCTGGGCACCCAGAAAGGCGGCGACGTCAACGGTATCGGCCTTGACCTGCGCCCCTGGATCTACGGCGAAAGCGGCGCGTGGAGCGCCTATGCCATGGGCCAGGCGGTGGTGTCCAGCGACATCATCGAGACCGACACCCTGCAACAGTCGGCCGATGACACCACCGAGCAGCAGTCGAGCAACGACGACCGCAAGGCCAAGAAAAACTATCTGGCCCTGCGCGAGTTCTGGGTCGGCTACAGCGGCTTCACGCCCTACCCCGGCGAGATCCTCAAGTTCGGTCGCCAGCGCCTGCGCAATGACGACGGCCAATGGCGCGACACCAACATCGAAGCGCTGAACTGGACCTTCGACACCACCTTGCTCAAGGCCAATGTCGGCGCCGCCGAACGCTTCAGCGAATACCGCACCGACCTCAAGGAACTCTCGCCAGTGGACAAGGACCGCCAGCACTTCTACGCCGACGCCGCCTACCAGTGGACGCCGGGCCAGTGGATCGGCCTGCGCGGCCACCACACCCATGACGACGGCAAGCTCGATTACGCCGAACCGGGTGTGGCCAGTGACCCGTTGGACAAGCGCGAAAACGGCGACCTGACCTGGCTCGGTATCGAAGCCAACAGCGATGCTTACAACTGGCGCAACACCAACACCGTCAACTACTGGGCCAGCATCACCGGCATGCGCGGCGACCGCGACAAGGTCAACGCCTTGAACGCCGACGGCACGCGCCCCACCAGCGCCAAGCGCAGCGATGACCTCAGCGGCTGGGCCACCGACATCGGTGTGCGCCTGCGCCTGGACCCGCAATGGCAAGTCGGCGCGGCCTATTCCCGTGCCAGCGCCGAATACGAACAGAACGGCCTGCAAAGCAACCGTTCGAACTGGACCGGCACCCAGTCCCGCGTGCACCGTTTCGGTGAAGCGTTTCGCGGCGAGATGAACAACATGCAGTCCATGAGCCTGTTCGGTTCCTGGCAGCTGCGCGAGGACTACGACGCCAGCCTGGTGTACCACAAGTTCTGGCGCGTGGACGGCAACAAGCCGGTGGGCAGCAACGGTATCGATGCGGTGCAGAACAACACCGACGACGTCACCGGCGCGATCCTCTCCAGCACCTCCCTGCCGCTGGAAGATGGCAAGAAGGACCTCGGCCAGGAGATGGACCTGGTGGTCACCAAGTACTTCAAGAAAGGCTTGCTGCCCGCCGCGCTGAGCCAGTCGATCGACGAGCCATCGGCCCTGGTGCGCTTGCGCGCCGGCGTGTTCAAGCCGGGCGACGCCTACGGCAGCCAGGTCGACTCCTACATGCACCGCGCGTTTGTCGACGTGGTCTGGAAATTCTGATGGGAGCCTGCGCCATGAATGCTCAAAGCCTACTCGTCGCGGCAATGCTGATGGCCAGCGCCACAGCGTTTGCCGATACGGCGGCCAAGGCGCCGATCATCGCCAAGGAACTGCAACAGGCCAAGACCTACACTATTTCCAGCCCGCCCACCGCGCCGCTGGAAATGGCCAAGCCGGCGCTGCCCGATTTGTCGGGCTACACCGCCGCCGCGATGGAAAAGAAGATCATCAAGACCAAGGCGGGCAAAATCAGCATCCGCCGCATGATGCAGGAAGACGCGCTCAAGGACTTTATCGGCGGCGATAACAAGATGGCCGAATGGGTGGTGCGCCAGCATGGCATCCCCCAGGCAATCTTTGTCGACGACGGCTACATGAACCTCAAGGACCTGCTGGGCAAGGTGCCCAAGCAGTACTTCAGCGAAACGTCGCCGGGGGTGTTCCTGGCCAAGTTGCCGATTGTGGTGGGCCGCAAAGGCATCCTCGATATCGACAAGAACACCCAGGAATTGCGCCTGTCCCAGCAAGCTGGCTCATTTTTGATCAACGACGGCCAGTTGTTCGTACGTGACACCAAGGTCACCGGCTGGGATGAAAAAACCAACGGCCCTGCCCTGTTCAAATCGCCCAAGGAATTCCGCCCATTCCTGCTGGCCTGGGGCGGCACTGAGACCTATATCTCCAAGACCAAGATGGCCAGCTTCGGCTACGCCAACAGTAAGTCCTACGGGGTGAGTATTTCCCAGTACACGCCGAACATGGCCAAGGTGCTCAAGCGTCCCGAGCCGACCGGTTGGATCATCGACTCCGAGTTCTCGGACATGTGGTACGGCTTCTACTGCTACGAGACCACAGGCTTTGTGATCAAGGGCAATACCTACAAAGACAACATCGTCTACGGCATTGACCCCCACGACCGCTCCCACGGCCTGATCATCGCCGACAACACGGTGTACGGCACCAAGAAGAAGCACGGCATCATCATTTCGCGGGAAGTGAACGACAGCTTCATCTTCAATAACCGCAGCTACGACAACAAGCTCTCGGGCCTGGTGATCGACCGTAACAGCGTGAACAACCTGATCGCCGACAACGAGATCTACCGTAACCACACCGACGGCATCACTCTCTATGAGAGCGGTGACAACCTGCTGTGGGGCAACAAGGTGATCAGCAACCGTCGCCACGGCATCCGCGTGCGTAACAGCGTGAACATCAAGCTCTACGAAAACACCTCGATGGCCAACGGCCTGACCGGCGTGTACGGCCACATCAAGGACTTGACCGACACCGACCGCGACATCGCCCTCGACCCATTCGATGCCAAGGTCTCGCTGATCGTGGTGGGTGGTGAACTGGCGGGTAACGGCAGCGGGCCGCTGTCCATCGATTCGCCGTTGAGTATCGAGTTGTATCGCGTGTCGATGCTGGCGCCGACCAAATCCAGCGGCATCAGCTTCTCCGGCATTCTGGGCGATCGCCAGGAAGAAATTCTCGACCTGCTGGTGCGCCAGCAGAAAGCCGTGCTGATCGACCCCGTCGAACGCCAGACCGAATTGCAGGACTGAGGATGACCCTTATGCACCCACACATGATCAAACTGCTGAGCCTCTCGGGTCTGACCCTCGGCCTGCTGGCGGCCAGCCAGGGCGTGCGCGCCGATGAAGTCAAGGCACCGACCTTCACTGCCGAGCCGTGCTGCAGCCTGTGCCCGGCGGCCCATGACGCGAAGAACTACACCACGCGCTACCAGCAGAACTTCACCACCCTGGTACAAGCCCAGGGCGATTGGTTGTTCCGTACCCAGGAAGACCTGCGCACCGAATTCGACACCACACCGGCCGGCTACAAACGCATGCAGCAATTGCACAATGCGTTCAAGGCCAAGGGCGTGGAACTGGTGGTGGTCTACCAGCCAACCCGTGGCCTGGTGAACCGCAACAAGCTCAACCCTGAAGAAAAAGCCAAGTTCGACTTCGACAAGGCGCTGACCAACTACAAGACCATGCTTGGGCGTTTCGCCAAGATGGGCTACGTGGTGCCGGACCTGTCGCCGCTGACCAACGAGCAGTTGCCGGACGAACTGCCGGCTCACGACTTCTACTTCCGCGGCGACCAGCACTGGACCCCCTACGGCGCCCAGCGCACGGCGAAGATCGTCGCGGCCAAGGTCAAGCAGATGCCGGAGTACGCCGAGATTCCCAAGCGCGAATTCGAGACCAAGCGCTCGGGCCGCATGGGCAAGACCGGCACCCTGCACAACATGGCCGGGCAACTGTGCGGCACCAGCTATGCGATCCAGTACATGGACCAGTTCACCACCGAGCCCAAGGGCGAAGCCGGTGACGGTGACCTGTTCAGTGATTCGGGCAACCCGCAGATCACCCTGGTGGGCACCAGCCACAGCGGCAAGAACTACAACTTCGCCGGTTTCCTCGAAGAAGAAATCGGTGCCGACATCCTCAACGTCGCCTTCCCCGGCGGTGGCCTGGAAGGCTCGATGTTGCAGTACCTGGGCAGCGACGAGTTCCAGAAGACCCCACCGAAGATCCTGATCTGGGAATTCTCGCCGCTGTACCGTCTCGACCAGGAAACCATCTACCGCCAGATGATGGCGCTGCTGGACAACGGTTGCGAAGGCAAGCCTGCACAGATGTCCGCCAGCACCACCCTCAAGCCCGGCAAGAACGAACTGATGGTCAACAGCGCGAACAGAGACCTGCGCAACGCCAACCATCAGGTCGACATCCGCTTCGCCGATCCATCGGTCAAAACCTTGCAAGCCACCCTCTGGTACATGAACGGTCGCCACGAGGACATCAAGATCGAGAAACCCGAGACATCCGATACAGACGGGCGTTTCGCCTTTGAACTGCGCACCGATGAAGACTGGGCCTCGCAGAACTTGCTGGCCGTGGAAGTACAGGGCCCGGAAAAGGGTGCTGCCGCGCAGAAAGTCGAAGCGAAAATTTGCACACGCAACGTATTCCCAAGCGGTGGTCAGCAGACCGCTTCAACTGGGCAATGAGGTTACTTATGCAGAAGCTATTGATTCCATCGTTACTGGGCCTGGCGATCTTCGCCGGGGCAGCCAACGCCGCCGCGCCGCTGCGCCCGCCCCAGGGCTATTTCGCACCGATCGAAGCGTTCAAGACCGGCGACTTCAAGGAAAACTGCGACACCATGCCGACCCCCTACACCGGGCCGTTGCAGTTTCGCAGCAAGTACGAAGGTTCGGACAAGGCGCGCTCCACGCTGAACGTGCAATCGGAAAAAGCCTTCCGCGATAGCACTGCCGATATCACCAAGCTGGAAAAAGACACCAGCAAACGGGTGATGCAGTTCATGCGCGACGGTCGCCCGCAGCAGCTCGAATGCACCCTGAACTGGCTGGTGTCGTGGGCCAAGGCCGACGCACTGATGTCCAAGGACTTCAACCACACCGGCAAGTCCATGCGCAAATGGGCACTGGGCAGCATGGCCTCGGCCTATGTACGCCTGAAGTTCTCCGAATCTCACCCGCTGGCCAACCATCAGCAGGAGTCGCAACAGATCGAAGCCTGGTTCAACAAACTGGCCGATCAGGTGGTGAGCGACTGGGACAACCTGCCACTGGAAAAAACCAACAACCACTCCTACTGGGCCGCCTGGTCGGTGATGGCGACCTCCATCGCCACCAACCGTCGCGACCTGTTTGACTGGGCCGTGAAGGAATACAAGGTCGGTGTGAACCAGGTCGATGACCAGGGCTTTTTGCCGAACGAATTGAAGCGTCAGCAACGCGCGCTGTCGTACCACAACTACGCCCTGCCGCCGCTGTCGATGATCGCCAGTTTTGCCCTGGTCAACGGCGTGGACCTGCGCCAGGAAAACAACAGCGCGCTCAAGCGCCTGGGCGACAAGGTACTGGCCGGGGTGAAAGACCCGGACATCTTCGAGCAGAAGAACGGTAAAGAGCAGGACATGAAGGACTTGAAGCAGGACATGAAATTCGCCTGGCTTGAACCCTTCTGCACCCTCTACACCTGCGCACCGGATGTGATCGAGCGCAAGCACGGGATGCAACCGTTCAAGACGTTCCGCCTGGGTGGCGACCTGACCAAGGTCTACGACCCGGCGCACGAAAAAGGCAACAAAGGCAGCTGATACATAGCTCCCGGTTGGACTCGGTCCAACTGTGGGAGCTGGCTTGCCTGCGATAGGGGTCTGACATTCAACATTGATGTCGACTGATACACCGCCATCGCAGGCAAGCCAGCTCCCACAGTTAACCCGGTTCCTTCAGTGAAATTGCAATACAACCTCCCCCCGAAATCGTGGGGGGGTTTGGGGGGCTCTGGCCCTTGACTGTTGGTTAAACATGGAGAGATCGGGATGGTTTTCTCGTCCAATGTGTTCCTGTTTCTGTTCTTGCCGATCTTTCTCGGCTTGTACTATTTGAGCGGGCAACGCTATCGCAACCTGCTGCTGCTGATTGCCAGCTATGTGTTCTACGCCTGGTGGCGAGTGGACTTCCTGGCGCTGTTCGCCGCCGTCACGCTGTGGAATTACTGGATCGGCCTCAAGGTCGGTGCCGCTGGCGTGCGCACCAAGCCGGCGCAGCGCTGGCTGCTGCTCGGCGTGGCGGTCGATCTGTGCATCCTCGGCTACTTCAAGTACGCCAACTTCGGCGTCGACAGCATCAATGTGATGATGAAGTCGGCGGGCCTGGAGCCGTTCATTCTCACCCACGTGCTGTTGCCGATTGGTATCTCGTTCTACATCTTCGAGTCCATCAGCTACATCATCGACGTGTACCGCGGCGACACCCCGGCGACCCGCAACCTGATCGACTTCGCGGCGTTCGTGGCGATCTTCCCGCACTTGATCGCCGGCCCCGTGCTGCGTTTTCGCGACCTGGCCGACCAGTTCAACAACCGCACCCACACCCTCGACAAGTTCTCCGAGGGCTGCACGCGGTTCATGCAGGGTTTCATCAAGAAGGTATTTATTGCCGACACCCTGGCGGTGGTGGCCGACCATTGCTTCGCCCTGCAAAACCCCACCACGGGTGACGCCTGGCTCGGCGCACTGGCCTACACCGCGCAGCTGTACTTCGATTTCTCCGGCTACAGCGACATGGCCATCGGCCTGGGCTTGATGATGGGTTTCCGCTTCATGGAAAACTTCAAGCAGCCCTACATCAGCCAGTCGATCACCGAGTTCTGGCGGCGCTGGCACATCAGCCTCTCTACCTGGCTGCGTGATTACCTGTACATCACCCTGGGCGGCAATCGTAAAGGCACGTTGACCACCTACCGCAACCTGTTCCTGACCATGCTGCTCGGTGGCCTGTGGCACGGCGCCAACATCACCTACATCGTATGGGGTGCCTGGCACGGCATGTGGCTGGCGATTGAAAAAGCCATCGGCCTCAATACTGCGCCGCGCAGCTTCAACGTGTTGCGCTGGGCCTTCACCTTCCTGCTGGTGGTGATGGGCTGGGTGATCTTCCGCGCCGAAAACCTGCACGTCGCAGGCCGCATGTACGGTGCGATGTTCAGCTTCAGCGAATGGTCGCTGTCGGAACTCAACCGCGCCAACCTTACTGGCCTGCAAGTGGCAACGTTGGTCGTGGCCTACGCAACCCTGGCGTTCTTCGGCCTGCGTGACTTCTACACCAATCGCCCAGCCGACAAGGCCAAGCCGGCCGATCCGAGCCTGATCAAGGCGGTACCTGGCGACAACCCAGGCAGCATTCACGAGCCCGGTTTCAGCGTGGGCCGTGACGCCGCTGTGCAACCGGCCTACTGGACCGCTGACTGGCCACGCTACGCCATGCGCGCTGCGGTGCTGCTGCTGTTCGTGGCGTCGATTCTGAAACTGTCGGCGCAGAGTTTCTCGCCGTTCCTTTACTTCCAATTCTGAGGGAGCCGACCATGACCCGTTCATTACGCGTCCTCTATATCGGCCTGTTCCTGGTGCTGCTGCTGGCACTGGGGGCGTGGTCACTGCGCAGCTTCTTTGGCTTCAGCACCAACGCTGATGCCACAGTGCTTAACGGTCGCTGGACCAAAGCCGTCGAGACTCACTACGACGAGGAGTTCCCGATCAAGCGCCTGGGCACCAACCTGTGGGCTGCGCTGGACTACAAGCTGTTCAATGAAGGTCGCCCTGGCGTAGTGCTGGGCCGCGACCACTGGCTGTACAGCGACGAGGAGTTCAATCCGGCCGTCAACGAAGACCAGAACCTTGAAGGCAACTACGCGCTGGTCGAAGGCGTGCGCCAGAAACTCAAGGCCCAAGGCATCCAACTGGTGATGGCGATTGTGCCGGCCAAGGTGCGCCTGTACCCGGAACACCTGGGTGAGGTGAAACCGGCGAGCATTCACGCCAACCTGTACCAGGACTTCCACGCCCGGGTCGCCGCCGACAACATCCCGGCCCCCGACCTGCTCGGCCCGCTGCAACAGGCCAAGCTGGGTGGCAAGCAGGTGTTCCTGCGTACCGACACTCACTGGACTCCGGACGGTGCGCAAGTCGCTGCCACGCAATTGGCCAAGGCGATTGCCGACAAGACCCCGCTGAGTGGCGAGCCGCAGCGTTTTGTCACCGAGGCCGAGAAAACCGAGCCGCATAAAGGCGACCTGCGTTTGTTCCTGCCCCTGGACCCGCTGTTCGAAAACCTGATGCCGCCCAAAGAGCCGCTGGAAAAACGCGTCACGCACCTGGCCGAAGAGAAAGGTGACGACGCGCTGTTCAGCGACAGCGAAACCCCGGTGGCCCTGGTGGGCACCAGCTACAGCGCCAACCCCAACTGGAACTTCGTGGGCGCGCTCAAGCAAGCCTTGCACAGCGACGTGGTCAGCTACGCCGAAGACGGCCACGGCCCGATCCTGCCGATGCTCAGCTACCTCAAAAGTGACGATTTCAAGAACAACCCGCCCCAGGTGCTGATCTGGGAATTCCCCGAACGCTATCTGCCCGTGAATAACGAAATCGGTGACGCCGACCCAGCGTGGGTTGCGCAGCTTAAACAAGCCGGTTCGCGCCAACAGAACATGGCAATCAATACATCTAAATCCGAGACGCCCGACCGGGCGCAAAACTGAAAGAGAGGTAACTCACATGACTTTCACTACTACTCCTCGTCGTCTCGCCAAGACCCTGGCTATCGCTGCCGGCCTGAGCTTCGTATCAATGTCCGCCTTTGCCGGTGGTGACGCCGCCCTCTACGGCCCAACCGCGCCGAAGGGCTCCAGCTTCGTGCGCATATACAACGCCAGCAACCAGGAAGTCAGCGCCACCGTCGGCGCCACCAACCTCAGCGACGTTGCACCGTTGGCCAGCAGCGACTTCAGCTTCATGCCGGGCGGTGACTACAGCGCCAAGGTCGGCAGCCAGACCGTACCGGTCAAACTCGCCGCCGACCACTACTACACCCTGGTCAACAGCGGCAGCGGCCAACCGCAGTTGATCGAAGAACCGCCGTTCAAGAACAAGCAGAAATCCCTGGTACGCGTGCAGAACCTCAGCGACAAGGCCCTGAGCCTGAAAACTGCCGACGGCAAGACCGATGTGGTCAAGTCGGTAGCCGCCAAGGGCCGTGGCGAACGTGAGATCAACCCGGTGAAGGTAAGCCTGGCGTTGTATGACGGCGACAAGAAGGTCGGCGATGTGAAGCCGGTAGCGCTGGAGCGTGGTGAGGCAGCGGTGCTGTACGTCACCGGTTCCGGTTCGAGCCTGTCGCCAGTGTGGGTGAAACGCCCGGTGTCGACCCGATAACTATTTCCCTGAGTTGACACGTCCCCTTGTGGGAGCTGGCTTGCCTGCGATGGCGGTCTTTTAGGCGCCATCGCAGGCAAGCCAGCTCCCACACTGACCGGTTTTCAACTCAGGACCGAGACAAAAACAAGAGTGAAACGACAAACCTTCGTAGCTCTGACCCAAACTGATTCAAGGAGAAACACCCATGATCCCAGTAATCCTTTCCGGTGGTAGCGGCTCACGTCTTTGGCCGCTTTCGCGTAAACAGTTCCCCAAGCAGTTCCTGGCCCTGACCGGCGAGCACACCTTGTTCCAGCAAACCCTGGAACGCCTGGTGTTCGAAGGCATGGACTCCCCTATCGTGGTCTGCAACAAGGATCACCGCTTCATCGTCAACGAGCAACTGAGCGCACGTAAGCTTGAATGCCAACGCATCCTGATGGAGCCCTTTGGGCGCAACACCGCACCGGCCGTGGCCCTGACCGCGATGATGCTGGTCAACGAAGGCCGTGACGAGCTGATGCTGGTGCTGCCTGCCGACCACGTGATCGACGACCAGAAAGCCCTGCAACGTGCCCTGGCCCTGGCCACTGTGGCGGCCGAGCGTGGCGAGATGGTGTTGTTCGGCGTACCGGCGACCCGTCCGGAAACCGGCTATGGCTACATCAAGTCCACCAACGACTCGCTGCTGCCCGAAGGCGTGAGCCGCGTGCAGCAGTTCGTGGAAAAGCCCGATGAAAAGCGCGCCATCGAGTTCGTCAAAAGCGGTGGTTACTTCTGGAACAGCGGTATGTTCCTGTTCCGCGCCAGCCGCTTCCTCGAAGAGCTGAAAAAGCACGATCCGGACATCTACGACACCTGCGTGCTGACCCTGGAACGCAGTGAGCAGACCCACGACACGGTCACCTTCGACGACGCCACCTTCGCCTGCTGCCCGGACAACTCCATCGACTACGCCGTGATGGAAAAGACCCAACGCGCCTGCGTGGTGCCATTGGCCGCCGGCTGGAGCGACGTGGGTTGCTGGGCCTCGCTGTGGGCGGTCAACGACAAAGACGCCAACGGCAACGTGAGCAAAGGCGACGTAGTGATCCAGGACAGCCGCAACTGCATGGTGCATGGCAACGGCAAACTGGTATCGGTGATCGGCCTGGACAACATCGTGGTGGTGGAAACCAAAGACGCGATGATGATTGCCCACAAGGACAAGGTCCAGGGCGTCAAGCAGATGGTCAACACGCTCAACGAACAGGGCCGCAGCGAAACCCAGAACCACTGCGAAGTCTACCGTCCGTGGGGCTCCTACGACTCGGTGGACATGGGCGGCCGCTTCCAGGTCAAGCACATCTCGGTCAAACCGGGTGCGTGCCTGTCGCTGCAGATGCACCACCACCGCGCCGAACACTGGATTGTGGTCAGCGGCACCGCGGAAGTCACCTGTGACGACAACGTGTTCCTGCTCTGCGAGAACCAATCCACCTACATCCCGATCGCCTCGGTGCACCGCCTGCGCAACCCGGGCAAGATCCCACTGGAGATCATCGAAGTGCAATCGGGCAGCTACCTGGGGGAAGACGATATCGAGCGGTTCGAAGATATCTACGGTCGCTCGACGCCGGTTGAACGTGGCGTGTCAGTGAAAACTATCGCGCAGTAAAACAGTCGTACAAGAAGCCCTCGCCCAGCCCATTGCGTCCCCTATCCGCAGTGGGTTGGGTGGGGGCTTTTTGTTGAGGGCTTTGTGGTGAATAGGCCGAAAGCACGACAGTCATCATGGCCACCCAATACCGGCCAACGCCATGGGCTTATATTTAAATCGGCGTTCTCCCATGAGAAATAACGCGATCGACTAATTCACCGTTAGGCCCACCCCGGTACTTCAAAGGAATGGAAAACGGCACATCCACATAGAAAATATGCGGATTATCAGGGCTTTGGATAACATTTAACCCCGACGTATTGACTTCGTAGTAGCGCGACATTTTATCCATCGCATTGCCATACTTACGCTTCCCAAAGATGGTTTCGGAAATCTGTCGGGCAGGCATATTCCCTGGCGTCAAGTCCGTAAAGTAATGCCGGCCTCGCTTTCCGGGCAGAGGTCGACCGCTCAAATCTGAACTTGAAGGTGAAAGGCTCCTATCGGCCATGATTGCGGCATGCGGTTTATCCCCGGTGTAGTGATAAAAAACATTCTTACCTTTTACCGGTGGCTCCATCAGCGCTTTTTCTCCCGGAAAGCTTTCCGGCACCCTCGGTCGCTTATTGGCCGGTTGAGCACTTGTCGCGTTACTCGTGCCGACGCTGCCTGAAGAGCTGCCTTGGTCAAACGGGCGCTTGCTCGGCCGAGATGCCCCCGTAGCAGTGGGAGCCCCGCCCGGCAATCGGCTCAAACGCCACTCACCGTTACCCGCGGACTCCAGAAATGCTTGAACCCTATAGAGCTTCGACGTCTCCAGTGGCGCCTGAGGATCCACGATAGCGACCCGCCCGTCACGTGCGTGGAAGGCCGAATCAATCTGATACACCTTGTTGACCCCCGTACTGTCGGTAAAGCGCACGTAAAAATCATTGCCCACGTTATAGGTACCGTCTGGCCTCAAAGGGCGACCTTTGATGACATCTTCCGACACGGAGAAGGTGCTCAGATTAAGGTTTGGACGCGCGCCAGCCGTTGGTGCTCTGACGATGACTGGAGGGGCTGGCGGGACCACCGAGCTTTTGAACACCGGCCGCAACGGCACAGCACTCACATTGGGAATACCAGAGGCGGCCAGCGTGAAATCCGAGTAGACCGCACGCAGTGCGCCCGGGCTTTTGAGCAGTCGCGGCAAGATTCGGGCATTGGCGCGCAAGGCCGTCACGGCAGCCTTTCCTAAGCGAACCCCCATGGAGATGCCTTTTCCGAGCACTGGCAACAAGTCGAGGAAGATGGAGGCCACCTCAACGCCGAACTGAACTTTGTTGATTCTCGATTGATACGCGACCTCTGCGCTGCTGACGCTTTGGTGGTCCGCGTGATCGATGAGTAACTTTACTTTCTGCTTGTACAGCTCATCCTGAAAGTTGCCATCGAAGGGCTTGAGTGTCACGGGAACGTCCGTCAACTTAAGCACCTTGATAAGCGTATCCAGAGCGCGCAAGGGGTTCTTCGTCGGATCGAATGTGTGTGCCTTGATCGCCTCGCCAGCTTTAACCACGTCGTTCTTATCGACCGGTGACGCTCTGCTCGCGGTGTAGAGCCGCCACTCCTTTTTCGCCATCAAGGCGTTCAAGGCGCTCAGATCCGCCACCTCGCGAAAACACACGCCATCGGGCGCATTCGGCGTGCACAGTACAAGCGAGGCGTCTGTGTCATTGCCAATCACCATCGCTCCCTGAACCGGCAACCCACGCTGGATAAGGGCATTGGTGACAATTTTTTTCCCATCCACCAAAGGCCGGTCAGCCGGGTCCGGGTAATCAAGAACAGCCGCGACCCACTGCGCCCCTCGCTTGGTGCTAGTGTCTTGGGTAGCGTCTATGTTGTAGCTATTGGGGTTGAGTGCTGCGAGAAACGCCTCTTTATCCAGCATGTCGCTCAGGTGGGTTTTCCAAGCATTGCGGACGTCGCCGGCCGCACCCGACGGGGCATCCGCGGCCAACTCCTGTTTAAGCAGCTCGGTATAGGCTCCTCCTACATCAGCAGTGTTGACCAACGCTTTGAGCTGCTCGGTATTCAGGACGACCTGCTTGCCATCGTCGCCCAACAGAGGGTTGCCGTGAGTATCGGTCAGCGGTAATTCGAAGGTGAGCTGGGTGAAGTGGCCGTGCTGGACGGCTGGAAACTCACTGGGGTTTTTCAGCGCCAGATCAGTCAGCGATACGCGGTGGTGCTTGACGGTGAGCGTATGACTGCTGCTTTGCCCGCCAGTGTGAGGATTGGACCTGGTTTTCACCCGCACCATCAGCTTGTCCGCATCGACCTGTGCAGCGGGGAACTGCCGTTTGATTGCTTCGTTCATCCGGTCGCGGGAAAAGCTACCCAGAGAAGGAAGGGTTGCCAGCGATGACGCCAGCGCATTTGCACTGCGGGCCTCGGTGTGTTCCAGGTAATCAAACAACGCTTCCTGGGCCGGGCTCAGGTTTTTCAGCCACTCGGGGGCCAGCTTGTCAGCCAGTTGTTCATCCCGCGCCGCCATGGCGTTGTCGCTACTGAGCAAGTACGACCAGTCAGCGGCATCATCCATGCGCTTGAGTGCTCCCGGCTCTGTCGATACCCGGGCGAGATTCGCAACGACTTCCTCCTGCTGACGCTTGAGCATCCAGGGGATGCCCTCGGCCAGCACATCCCCCGTCAAGGGTGAGGCGCTCAACATCACATCGTCGCCAGAGGGCGGTTCGGACTTGTTTTGTAACGACAACGGCAGCGTTTGCAACAGTAGGTCCGCGTCGGCGCCCCCCTCATCAAGGCGCGCTGCAATCGCCTGGCGCGCCAGGGCTGGCGTCGCAAACTGCTCGAAGCCCTCACCCGGGGTGTACAGCACGACCGGTCCATTCGTCTCATCGAGTGCCAAGGTTCGGCCTTTGGTCCAGACAGGGGGCATGGCCCCGGAACCGTCGGTGCTGGTGATCAGGAAGCAGCCCGCCATCAAGGCTCCCCCCTCGCTACCGTCATCAACGGTAAGCGGGTAGACACCAGGCCGTGCGCCATTGAGGAAGGCAGCTTCCCGTTCAGCCAGCGTGGGGTATTGCAGTGCTGCGTCGATCAACCGCTTGCTCGCCGCGCTCAGTGTTCCATCGCTCACGCGCAATGCCGCCAGCGTCGAAAGTTGCTGCTTGTGCAAGGTCAACAACTGGTCTTGAGGGGCCTGCAGAACCTGAGGGTCTTTCAACGTCGGGCGGGGGGTTGTCCAGAAGGTTTGAAGGACCATCGGAAACTGCGTGACGATGCGCTGGGCAATCGTATCCAGGGTCAACTGTGGCGTGACGAGGGTGCTCGGGCTGGTGTCCGTGGCACGGGTAAAAATGCCGGACTGTTCAACGTCGTCTGCCTTGGGCTGCTTGTCAGGATTGGCCAGCAAGTTCGCCACCTTCCTGTTCAAGGCGTCCAGCACCGGCTCGGACGACAGTGTTTTGATAGAGCCATCGTCCTGCTCGACCCAGCGCTTGAAGACCAGGTCTTGTGGCTTCAAGGTCGACATGTACGGAAACATTTGGCCCACTTGCTGACGCAGGAAGTCCTGGAAGCTCGGTTGCTCACCGTGCAAACGCTGCATGTCGCGGGATTGAAGGGCGTGTTGGGTGACAAACGCCTCCTGATTGGTAACCTTGAATTGCTGCATGAGCCGTGGGTATTCCAGCCTGGCCGGGGGGATGCCGGCCGAGGTGGGAAGAGGAATATCGTCCGGCGCGTAGGTCAATACCGGTGGCAGGTGCACGGGCTTTAGCGGGGGGGTGTCAACGGCAATATCGGTTTGGGTGGCCAATGCGTTTGGGGCAACAACGCTTTGTGGGGGGGAAAGGTGGGTCGAGTTGTCGGTCGCTGCAAACATAAAATAAACCTTACATAGAAGAGTTGAACGTCGCCGCTACCTCCCTGTAGGTCGTCAGATAAGTGGACGTTCAATGCGCTCCGGTTCCTGCCAGGAATGTAAGCTCAAGTAGCAGATCGCTGTGAGCTCTGCTGAATAAGATCAAGTACCAGGGCGCTGTACGGTCCTATTGATTGAAGTAAAAAACACCTGCTTTGCGTACAGCCCCCTCCCACATTTGAATGTGTTCACAAATCAAAGGTGGGAGGGGGCTTGCTCCCGATGAGGCCCGCAGGGTCACCACAGCACTCAAGGTAACCAATCCCACCTACGCTTCAGTTAGGATGCTCGTTCCCCATTCGAGGTGGTCTCCATGTTCTTCGGCGTTCTCCTGATCATTACCTGGCTGATCCTGCTGCTGCGTTACCCGGCCAAGGCACTGCCGGTTTCGCTGGCCGCTGCGGTCGGCCTGGGTTTCGTCGCCGTCTGGGTGGTGTGGCTGGACAACCGCGAAGCCGCGCAACTGGCACGCCTCGAGTTGCGCATCAGCTACGCCCCTCAGGACTGCCCCGCCGACCGACCGCTCAAACTGACCCTCAACAACGGCAACGACGTACCGCTCACCGAGCTGCGCTGGCGCGTCGCCGCCTATGCACCGGGCGATACGGTCAACCTGGCCGACAACGTCTACGCCGCCCCACGCTATCGCGGCCCCGGCGAATTGCAGGCCGGCGCCACCTGGGACGATTGCCTGCCCACACCGCCCCTGCGCCCTGGCTATCGCCCACAAACCCTGGAATTTCGCGCCGAGCACCTGCAAGGCAGTTTCTCGGACTGACAAAGGAATGATGCATGCTCAACGTACTGATCACCGGTTGCTCCAGCGGCATCGGCCGCGCCCTCGCCGACGCGTTCAAAGCCGCAGGCTTCAACGTGTGGGCCAGCGCCCGCCAACCCGATGACGTCGCTGCGCTTACCGCTGCAGGCTTTAATGCCGTGCAACTGGACGTCAACGACAGCGCCGCCCTGAAACGATTGTCCGAACAGTGGGGCGAGCTGGATGTACTGATCAACAACGCCGGCTACGGCGCCATGGGCCCGTTGCTCGACGGCGGCACCAAAGCGATGCAGCGCCAGTTCCAAACCAATGTGTTTTCCATTGTCGGCGTGACCCAGGCGCTGTTTCCGGCCTTGCGTCGCAGCAAGGGCCTGGTGGTGAACATCGGCAGTGTTTCCGGCGTATTGGTGACGCCGTTCGCCGGCGCCTACTGCGCATCCAAAGCCGCTGTGCATGCCTTGAGCGATGCCCTGCGCATGGAACTGGCACCGTTTGGCGTGCGGGTGATGGAAGTGCAGCCCGGTGCGATCAATACCCATTTTGCGAAGAATGCCGGGGCCCAGGCCGAATTGTTGATCAATGAAACGTCGCCGTGGTGGCCGCTGCGCGAGGGCATTCGCGCGCGCAGCCAAGCCTCCCAGGACAAGCCAACTCCAGCCACTGAGTTTGCGGCGGATGTGCTCAAGGCCGTGCAACAAGACCAGCCACCGCGCCTGCTACGCTCGGGCAACGGCAGCCGCGCACTGCCGTTGATGGCGGCGCTGTTGCCCAAGGGGTTGCTGGAGAAGGTGTTGAAGAAGCGCTTTGGCTTGGGCGGCGTGTTGTAAGCACGCGTGAAGCCTACCTGCCAAAACTCGGGATGAGTGCCATAATCGCCGCCTGCCTCTTGAAACTGACCGGCCCATAAGGGTAATGCGATGGAAATCAGAAAAATTCGACTGAATAACGTCGGTCGTTTTACCGACTTGGAAGTCGCCTTTGCGCCTACCGAAAAGCATGCGTCGAAGGTGACGGTGTTTGTGGGGAATAATGGGGCGGGGAAGACGACAATTCTGAAGTCGCTGGCGACGGCGCTTAGTTGGTTTGTAGCGAGAGTGAAGACTGAAAGAGGGAGAGGCTCGTCGATTGCTTCAGAGGTCATTAAAAACGCTGCCAACACAGCCGCCATCTACATTGAAATAAACGACACCAGGCATTCAAAACGCTCAACTTATTACTGGACGATTTCCCAGTCACGCCAAGGTCGAATGGGGTTGGGCACCAGTGAACTTGCAGATGCAACTGAATTGGCTGGTAACTACCGGTACCATTGGTCATTGGTGGACGAAAACATCTCTCTACCTATGATCGCTTTTTATCCTGTAGAGCGGTCCGTATTACAAATTCCGCTAGCCATCAAAAAAACTAAAAACTCTGCTGACCAACTGAGCGGTTATGAAAACTCCTTGGGAGGAAGCGTAAATTTTTCACACTTTTTCGAATGGTTCCGAGACCGTGAGGATGGTGAAAATGAAGCTGCCATACCTTTCGATGTATTGGTCCACCTGAAAAAAACTTTCGGGGCAGACAAAGAATTTGTTGATGAGCTGAATCGCGTACAAAATGCCTCAAGAGACCGCCAACTCTCAGCAGTGCGCTCTGCAATTACCGTATTCATGCACGACTTTGACAACTTGCGAGTTCAACGAACACCTAACCTACATATGGCAATTGATAAAAAAGGGGTGACACTTAATGTCTCACAACTTTCTCAAGGCGAAAAATCTTTAATGGCCTTGGTTGGTGATATCGCCCGTCGTCTCGCCATAATGAACCCCGCTTTAGAAAACCCATTATATGGATCAGGCATTGTTCTGATAGACGAAGTAGATCTTCACCTACATCCCAAATGGCAAGGCAATCTTATTTGCCAGTTGACTGAAACCTTCCCCAACTGCCAATTCATCCTGACGACCCATTCTCCATTAGTGATCAGCGATGCCAAGGATGTCTTGTGCTACGTCCTCGATGACGGCGAATTGGAAGAACGCAATGGCCTCTATGGCTTGGACGCTAACCAAGTGCTGATTAGTGTCATGGACACGGACGTGCGTAATAGTAAGGTTCAGGCCAGTCTTGATCGTCTATTGGAACTGGTGCAAGACAAAAAGCTAAGCGAGGCCAAGGTCCTCTTCGAAGAGTTGTCCTCAGACCTTCCTCCAGGACATATCGAACTCACCAAAGCCGCCCTTCTGATTCGCAAACTGGAGTTGCGCAGTGCGTAAGATCATCAAAGGAGATGAACCAGCAGCACTAACGCAATGGAAACGTGCAAACCCAAAGAGTCGCTACCAAGACTTGGCGCATGAGCCAAGCCAATCCATTCGGCAGGCATGCGTCGAAGAACAACATGGACTTTGTGCTTACTGCTGCCACGAAATCACTGCTAACAACGCTCGCAATGAGCATGTTCAAGCTCGAAAACTCGCGCCAAATCGCACATTGGATTTTTCCAACATCGTCGCTAGCTGCGACAGGTCCAAACAATGCGACAAAGCCCACGGCCACCAAGTATTACCACTCACACCGTTGATGGATGAATGCGAAAGCGAACTGAAATTTTATATTTCAGGACGAGTGGAGGGGCTGACCCCAAGGGCAGCAACCGCCATTAAAGTGCTAAACCTGGGTGACAGCCATGAAAGCAACCGAGCATTGATTAATGCCCGAAAAACTCTAGTGGAAGCGCTTCTGTATGAGGGGGGAGTAGAGCTCGAAGTAGAAAATACCGAGCTGTTGCTCCTGTTAATGGATGAGTTGAGCGTTCCAGACGCCAACAACCGACTGAAACCTTTCGCGCCTGTCCTCATAAACGTCATCCGCCAGCTAACCACCTGACATTATCCCTTCATAAAATCAATAAACGCCCGCACCTTAAGCGGCAAATGCCGGGTATCCGGATACATCGCGTAGACCCCTTGAGGCGCGAAGCGATGGTCCGCCAACACACGCACCAGCCGTCCCGCCTCCAAATCCTCCTGCACAAGCCACTGTGGCAAGATCGCCACACCGTGGCCACGCACCGCAAACGCCTGGAGCACCGCCGCACTGTCGGCCACCAAGGCGGCCGGACCTGCGCGGTATTGATGCTCATCACCGACAGGGTTGGTCACGCTCAACTCAGTCAAGCGACCATGGCCCAGCCTGGGCACCTGCTCCAACTCCTCCAGGGTCTGAACGCCCGCAAACGCTGGCGCCGCGACAGCGAACACTTCAAACGTCGACAACTGCACCGCCCGATGATTGGAGTCCAGCAAGCGCCCCAGCCGAATCGCCACGTCAAAACGCTCGGAGATCAAATCGGCGTGGGTGGAGGATGTGGATAAGTGGATATTCAGGTCCGGGTGCAGGCGGCGAAACGCTTCCACCGCCGGGGCGACCACGGCCAGGGCATACTCGACTGTGGTGGTGATGCGCAGCGTACCTTTGAGCTGCGCATGTTCGGAACGGGCCTCTTCCACCGCCAGGCGCGCCTCTTCGAGCATTCGTGTGCAGCGCAGGTAGAAACGTTCGCCGGCATCGGTGAGCGCCAGTTGGCGAGTGTTGCGGGTCAGCAGGGTGACGCCCAACTCCGCCTCCAGGCGCTTGAGGTTGAAGCTGACCACGGCGCGGGTCTGGCCGAGCAGATCCGCGGCGGCCGTGAGCGAGCCGGCCTCGACCACGGCCTTGAAGGTGTCGAATCGATCCAGGCTGACCATGGGCCACGCCCTCCGTTTGTCAAAATATTTTTGACAAACTAACAGGCAAACCGAGGTATCCCAAACCCTGCTTGCCGCCTACCCTGCGCGCTTCATTCGCAGGATCGCGTTCATGACCTACCGCTCTAAAGTCGCCTGGATCTTTCTACTGGGCTTTGCCCTGGACCTGGTGAACATGTTTGTCGCCACCGTCGCCTACCCGGACATCGCCCGCGAACTGCACGCCTCGGTCACGCAGCTGGCGTGGATCAGTAATGCCTACATGCTCGGGCTAACGGTGATCATTCCCTTGAGCGTGTGGCTGGCGGCGCTCATGGGCGAGCGCACCCTGATCGCCACCAGCCTGCTGCTGTTTGCCGGGGCATCGGTGATGGTCGGCCAGGCCGGCTCCATCGAGACGTTGATTGGCTGGCGCGCTGTGCAGGGGCTCGGTGGCGGCTTGCTGATTCCAGTGGGGCAAGCCATGGCTTACCGACACTTTCCCGCGGCCGAGCGCAGCCAGTTGACGGCGCGGGTCATGTCGGTGGCATTGCTGGTACCGGCATTGTCTCCAGCGCTGGGTGGGGTGATTGTCGACAGCCTGTCCTGGCGCTGGATTTTCTACGCCAACCTGCCTCTGGCGCTGGTGACCCTGCTGCTGGCGCTGCTGTGGATAAAACCCGATGTGCCTTCCACCGTACGCCCGCCCCTGGACCTGGGCAGTATGTTCAAACAAGCCGCCAGCCCGATGCTGCGTGTGGCAATGCTGGTTTACCTGTGTATTCCGGGGATATTTATCGGCACCAGCCTGATCGCCATCCTCTACGTGCGTGACCTGGGGTATGACGCCACCCAGACCGGCGCACTCATGTTGCCGTGGGCATTGGCCTCAGCCGTGGCGATCTACCTGAGCAAGCAACTCTTCAATCGTTGTGGCCCGAAACCCTTGCTGGTGGCGGGCATGGCGCTGCAATGCGGCGGCATCCTGTTGCTCAACGAGCCGGCGCTGATGATTGCGGCCTACGTCCTGATGGGCCTGGGCGGCAGCCTGTGCAGCAGCACCGCACAGACCCTGGCCTTTCTGGATATTCCCGCCGAGCGCATGGGCCACGCCAGCGCGTTATGGAACATGAACCGGCAAGTGAGCTTCTGCGTGGGCGCCGCCTTGCTCAGTGCAGTACTGTCGACCTTGGATTCCTTCGCCATAACCTTCACGATAGCGGCAGCTCTGACCCTGTTGCCGCTTTTCGCAGTGCTGCGTCTGGATGCGTCCAAGGTACGCAGGCTGCTTCACCCTTGCAGCGAGCCCAACCATGATTGACTACAGCGATTTTTTTGAAGAAGTGATCCAGACTCATGTCGAGATCGAGCAGTGGTTTGCCGGCGTTGCGCCTGAGGGCACGCTGCAAAATCTGCTGGCGCGCTTCTCACCGGAGTTCAGCATGGTCGCGCCGGCCACCGGTACGCGGGTCAACAGGGCCGGGGTCAATGCGTTGTTCACGCGCCTGGGTGGGATGCGGCCGGGGTTGAAAATCACCTTGAGTGAAATGACCGGGATTGATCGTCATGCGCGGGGAGCCACGGTGACGTATCGCGAGCATCAGCTGGATGACAGTGGCACCCAGACAGATCGCCGCGCCACGGTGGTGTTCGAGAAGCAGGCCAGTGGTGCGCTTTTGTGGCGTCACTTGCATGAGACGTTCATCAAGGCTTAACGCGGGCCTGAATGTGGGAGAGGGCTTGCCCCCGATGAGCATAGATATCTACACAATTTTGTAGTCGCCAATGGTAACCACGATGCGAAGCGAGCCGCTCTTGCTCTTGATCTGCTTTTGATCTTAGGCGCCCCGTTAAACCACGCTGGCCGGAATTCGACAGGGATTTGGGGGGTAAACCGGCAGGGATGCCGGTTTAGCCGCCCCGCGCCATGGATGGCGCGTGGCGGCGGCCCCCCAAATCACTGTCGGATTACGGGCACACCGAGCCTAAGCGAGGTGCCGAGTGGTGGGGCAAGAGCCCTTTGGTTACTTTGGGGCTCTTTTCCAAAGTGACCCGCTGTAAAAGCGGAACCAATAGCAGCCGTTACCCAAATAACGGATATGTACTCGGTCTGATCCAACATCCTGGTCGGCTGTCAGGCCGCCATCGGGGGCAAGCCCCCTCCCACAGGGTCCCGCGGTGTACCGAAAAGTTGTGTAGATACTCATGCCCCTCCCACATTTCAGTTTTGTGTTGGATTGACGATCACAGTGCAGGTAATCCCTGCCGCCAACAACACGCCTTCCGGCACTTCATCAATCTGAATCCGCACCGGCACACGCTGAGCCAGGCGCACCCAGTTGAACGTCGGGTTCACATCGGCAATCAGCTCGCGGCTCTCGGGGTTGTCGCGGTCGTAGATGCCACGGGAGATGCTCTCCACATGGCCCTTGAGGGTTTCGCCGCTCATCAATTGCATGTCGGCTTTATCTCCAACGTTGACGCGGGGCAGCTTGGTTTCTTCAAAGAAGCCATAGACCCAGAACGAATTCATATCCACCACCGCCATCTTCGCCTCGCCGATGCGCGCATAATCGCCGCGATGCACGTTGAGGTTGGTGACGTAGCCGTCCACCGCCGCCAGCACGCGGGTGCGTTTCAGGTTGAGTTCGGCAGCTTCCAGTTGCGCCAGGGCGTGCTGGTAATCGGCCAGGGCCGAGTCGGCGATGTTGCTGGCGTCGTCGCGGTTTTCCCTGGAAATCACCAGGGCGTCGAGGTCGGCGCGGCGGTGGGCGTTGAGCTTGCGCATCTCCCAGGTGGCCTTGCGTGAAGCCACCAGCGATTGCGCCTGCTTGACCGCGATGCGGTAATGCTCGGGGTCGATCTGCATCAGCAGGTCGCCTTTTTTCACCAACTGGTTATCGCGTACCGGCACCTCTACCACTTCGCCGGTAACGTCCGCCGCGACGTTGATGATGTCGGCGCGCACGCGGCCGTCGCGGGTCCATGGCGTTTGCATGTAGTGCACCCACAACGTGCGGCCAATCCAGATCGCCAGGGCCAGCACCAGCAAGGTCGCGAGCAGGCTGAAAAACTTTTTCATCGGGGCATTCTCAACGGTAGACGCTCAGCGCCAGGGCGCCGAACAGGCAAGCAAACAGGCTCAGGCGCAACAGCGCCGGGTGCCAGAAAAACCGGTACAGGTCGAACCCGGCCAGAAAGCGATCAATCGCCCAGGCCAGCCCGGCGGCGATCAGGAACATCAGGGTCATGGTCGGCATATAGATGCCGTGGAATGCGATTTCACGGGGCATTCGAGGCTCCTTTGAGGGCCGCCAGTGGCGATTGCGGGTCGAGCAACGAGGTGCGGATAAAGTGCAGGTAGCTCTTTACCCGGCGCAGGGCTGAGGTATCGAAGTGCGGGGCGAAAGGTTCGTCGGTGGCCTGCACGCGGCTGATCGCATGGTCGACGGCGATCAAGCCGCGCTCCAGGTTGCTGGCGCTGGGTTGCAGGAACAACCGCACCAGCGAACGGCCCATCACGCGGATCGCCTGGCGCCACGGCTGGGACTCGGCATAGGCCGGATGCACCGGCAGAATCGCCTGTTCCTTGCGCAACTCGATGATTGCGTGACCGACCTCCAGCACCACGAACATCCAGCGCAACAGGTCGCGTTGCACCTGCGGCTGGCCAGCCGCGAGGCCATAAGCCTGGTGCAGCAGGTCGCGGGTACGGCTTTCAAAACTCGACGCCAGGCCCTTGAGCTTGCCGCTGATCGCATACACCACCTGCTCACGCAGGTCCTGCTCCAGGCGGCGCCACAGCCAGCGGCTGTTGGGCGGCAGGATGATCGCCCCCGCCGCCGCGCACACCAACATGCCGATGACCATGGCGATGTAGTCGTTGATAAAGGTGTAAGGGTTGTAGACCGTGAGGTTGTCCGGCACCGAGCCGGTGCTGAAGAAAATCAACAGGCCCACGCCGACACCGGCGTACTGCGGGCGGGAGGAGAGGAAAGCACCGAAGATGATCACCGGTGCGAGCATCACGCACAGCAGCGGGAAGCCATCGATCAAGGGGAACACGAAGAACATTTCGACAAAGCCGACCAAGGCGCCGATCAAGGTGCCGCAGGCCATCTGGAACGCCATGCGCTTGGGGTTGGGTGTGGCAGCGGAGAGGCCCACCGTGGCCGCCGCGATCAGGGTCATGGTCGCGCCGCTGGGCCAGGCGGTGGCTACCCAGTAACTGCCCAGCACGATCAGGATAAACGAAGCCCGCACCCCGGCGGCGGCGCAGGCCAGCCAGTTGGTTTTTGGCGTATAGGCTTCGTGCCAGTCTTCCCGCGCATGGCGGTGGTCAGCCAGGGACGCGTGGGTTTGCGCGTAGTTGTGCAGGTCGTCAACGAAGCGGTACAGCAGCTCGTAGGCCGTATGAAAGTCCAACTGCTCGGCTTCGGTCGGGTTATCGCCCTGGAAGCTCGCCCGCAGGCTGCGCACCTTGGCGGGCAGGTCGTCCTTGTAGGCGCTCAGTTGGTTGACCAGGCGCGCGGCGTCCGGGCTGGTGAGGGCGCGACCGGAGAAGCTGTCGAGCACTTCGGCCAGGTCTTGCAGCCCGGGCTTGATCGCTGCGACCACATGATCGGCCTCATCGGCACGCAAGCGTTCAAGCAACTGGTGCAAGGCGTTGAAGCGCGTGGTGATGCTCATGAATTCGCTGTTGAGGCGACTGAGCCGCCCGTTGCGTCGGCGCATGTGCGGGTCTTCGAATACGGTGACGCTGCGCAGCCCTTCCAGACCCACGGCTTCGGCGATAAAACGCACGTTACTGGCCTCGAACCCTTCGCGCTGGCTGCGCCCGCGCAGGCCGTCGGTGACGAACAGCGCGAACACGCCAAAGCGCTGGTACAGCGCGTTGCGCATGGCGGCGCTGGAGGTCTGCGGCAGGATGGCGGCGCTGACCACTGTCGAGCACAGAATCCCCAGGGAGATTTCCAGCACCCGCCACACCGCTGCCATAAAGGCGCCGTCCGGGTGGGCCAGTGCCGGCAGGCCGACCATCGCGGCGGTGTAGCCGGCAAGCACAAACCCATAGGCGCGGAAGTTGCGGTTGCGCGTAGCGCCAGCGGTACAAATGCCCACCCAGATCGCCAGCGCACCGAGGAACAGTTCGGTGTTCTGCGCAAACAAGGCGATCAGCAGCACCATCACCGCCGAGCCTGCCAGGGTGCCGAGGAAACGGTAGAAACTCTTGGCGAACACCTGGCCGCTCTGGGGCTGCATCACGATAAACACGGTGATCATCGCGGTGCGCGGTTGCGGCAGTTCCAGGCGCATCGCCAGCCACAGCGTGAGGAACGCGGCGACCAGCACCTTGAAGATATACACCCAGGTCACGCCGTCGCTGCGTGCCCAGTCGAAAAAGCCACGGCGCCACTCAAGGGAATGCAGCCAGCGCAGCGGTGCAGGCAAGGAAGTCATCGAATCCTACTCAGTGGTCGAACACGGCAAGTGCCGCCGGGGTCTTGCTTGGAAGGGTCTTGGCATCCTGGGGCACATCGTTGCCGGCACCTAGGCCGCCACCCAAGGCGGTCACCAGTTCGGCGTGGGCACTCAGGCGCGCCGCCTGCACCTGTTGCTCGACCTGTTGCTGACGGAACAGCAGGGTCTGGGCGTTGAGCACATTGAGGTAGTCGGTGAGGCCACGCTGGTAGGCGACCATCGCGATGTCGTAGGTCTTCTGCGCCGAGGCCACCGACTGCGCGGCGAAAGCCGACTGCTTGTCCATGGACTCGCGGCGGATCAACTGGTCGCTGATGCCCTTGAGCGCATTGACCAGCGTCTGGTTGTACTGGGCGACCGCGATGTCATAGCCGGCACTGGCTTCGCCCAATTGAGCACGCAGGCGGCCGCCATCAAAGATCGGCAAGGTGATCGCCGGACCGACGTTGTAGTTGAATTTCTTCCCCGCCAGGAATTCCAGCATGCCGCCGCCGGTGGCCATGTAGCCGAGGCTGCCGACCAGGTCGACGTTGGGGTAGAAACCGGCGTGGGCCACATCAATGCCACGGGCCTGGGCCGCCACCTGCCAGCGGCTGGCGACCACGTCCGGGCGTTGACCGAGCAACTGCGCCGGCAGGCTCGAAGGCAGTTTCAAAGGTGCCGCGAGGGCCAGGCACGGGCGTTGCAACTGCGCGCCCTCGCCCGGGCCTTTGCCCGCCAGCGCCGCCAGCTGGTTACGGCTCAAGGCGATTTCTTCGTCAAGGGCATCCAGCTGGCGATGGGTTTCCGGCAGCGGGCTTTCGGCCTGGCTGACGTCGAAGTGCGTGCCGATCCCGGCGGCCAGGCGTTTGTGGGCCAGGTCGAGAATCTGCTGTTGCTGGGCCAGGGTGGCGGCGACGATATCGCGGTTGGCGTAATGCAACGACAACTGGATATAGGCGCGCACCACGTTGTTCTGCAGTTCGAGCTGGGCCTGACGTGCTTCGGCAGCGCTCATGTGCGCCAGGTCGACCGCACGTTCGGTGCTGTTGCTTTCCCGCCCCCACAGGTCGAGGGCGTAACTCAGGCCTAGGGACGAGTTGTTGTCCCAGGTGTTGGCGCCGCTCAATTCGCCGGGGCCGTAGAACTGATCTTTCGGCCAGTTGTGGCGCTTGAGGGTGGTGTCGCTGTTGATCTGCAACGACTCGGCCGACTCCGCAACCCCGGCCAGCGCCCGCGCTTGCCGCACGCGTGCGGCGGCCACGGCCAGGCTGGGACTGTTCTGGGTGGCGAGTTCGACCCAACGGTTGAGCTGCGGGTCGCCGTAGGCTTGCCACCATTGGGCGGTGGGCCAATGGGCATCCTGGGAGGCGTCTTGAATGGCTTCATCGGTGGCCAGGGTATTGGCGTTGAGGGCCTGGCCTTGGGGGGCAATTCCTCCGGTTCCGATGCAACCGCTGATGGCTAACGATAAGGCCCAAACACTGAGAGTCTTCAGCTCTCTGCTGATGCGACGCGGCACGGCAAGCGAATTCCTGAGAGGTGTTGCGCAAGAGGTGGCGCAATTCTAGGCGGCGGCATGGAGGACGATAAGCTGGCATTCCTGTGAATCTTTGTTACCGTTCAGGCGATAATCCGTTGGTAGGGATCACTGGTCGGCGTAACTTTCTGTCACAATTTGTCATCTCCCTTGAGAACACTCCATGGACACTTTGCAAAACATGCGCGCTTTCAGTTGCGTGGCCGAAGCCGGCAGCTTCACCGCCGCCGCCGCGCAACTGGACACCACCACGGCCAATGTCTCGCGCGCGGTCTCCAACCTTGAGGCCCACCTGCAAACCCGCTTGCTCAACCGCACCACCCGGCGCATCGCGCTGACCGAGGCCGGCAAACGTTATTTGCTGCGTTGCGAGCAGATCCTCGCCTACGTCGAAGAAGCCGAGGCCGAAGCCAGCGACGCCCACGCCCGCCCTGCCGGGCAGCTCAAAGTGCACACCATGACCGGCATCGGCCAGCATTTCGTCATCGACGCGATTGCCCGTTACCGCCGCACCCACCCCGACGTGACCTTCGACCTGACCCTGGCCAACCGCGTACCGGACCTGCTCGACGAGGGCTACGACGTGTCCATCGTGCTGGCCAGTGAACTGCCGGACTCGGGTTTCGTGTCCCAGCGCCTGGGCATCACCTACAGCATCGCCTGTGCTTCCCCGGAATACGTCAAGGCCAAGGGCTGTGCACAGCAGCCGCAGGATTTGCTCAACCATGCGTGCCTGCGCCTGGTCAGCCCGGTGATCCAACTGGACAAATGGACCTTCAACGGGCCTGAAGGCCAGGAAAGCGTGGCGATCAACAGCTCGCCGTTCCTGGTCAATTCGGCCGACGCGATGAAAACCGCAATCACCAGCGGCATGGGCGTCGGCCTGCTGCCGGTGTATGCCGCCATCGAAGGGCTGCGCAACGGCACGCTGGTGCGGGTGATGCCGACCTACCGCTCTCAGGAACTGAACCTGTACGCCATCTACCCTTCGCGCCAATACCTGGATGCGAAGATCAAGACCTGGGTGGAGTACCTGCGTGGTTCGTTGCCGGAGATCCTGGCGGCGCACCAGGCGGAGCTGGTGGCGTATGAGTTGAGCGGCGGCCTGGGTGGCACGCGCATTGCGACCTGATTTTGGAATGCTGCTTCCCAACCCTTATAAATTCATTGTGGGAGCTGGCTTGCCTGCGATGACGGTGGATCAGCCAATACAATAGTGACTGACATACCGCCATCGCAGGCAAGCCAGCTCCCACACGTTGAGTGGAGTTCTACAATGAAAAAGACTGTCCTGGCCTTCAGCCGCATCACCCCACCGATGATCGAACGCCTGCAACAGGATTTCGAGGTGATCGTGCCCAACCCCAAGCAGGGTGACATCAACGCGCAGTTCAACGACGCCCTGCCCCACTCCCACGGTTTGATCGGCGTGGGCCGCAAGCTGGGCCGTGAACAGCTTGAAGGCGCGAGCAAACTTGAAGTGGTGTCCAGCGTGTCGGTGGGCTACGACAACTACGACGTGCCGTACTTCAACGAGCGCGGCATCATGCTGACCAACACCCCCGATGTACTCACCGAGAGCACTGCCGACCTGGCCTTTGCGTTGCTGATGAGCAGCGCACGCCGGGTGGCCGAGCTGGACGCTTGGACCAAGGCCGGTCAGTGGAAAGCCAGCGTCGGCGCGCCGTTGTTTGGCTGCGATGTACATGGCAAGACCCTGGGCATCGTCGGCATGGGCAATATCGGCGCGGCCGTGGCCCGCCGTGGGCGCCTGGGTTTCAACATGCCGATCCTGTACAGCGGCAACAGCCGCAAGACCGCGCTGGAGCAAGAACTGGGCGCGCAGTTCCGTAGCCTGGACCAGTTGCTGGCCGAGGCGGATTTTGTCTGCCTGGTGGTGCCATTGAGCGACAAGACCCGTCACCTGATCAGCACGCGCGAATTAGGCCTGATGAAGCCCAGCGCGATCCTGATCAATATTTCCCGTGGGCCGGTGGTGGATGAACCGGCGCTGGTCGAAGCCCTGCAAACCCAGCAAATTCGCGGTGCCGGGCTGGATGTGTATGAAAAGGAACCGCTGGCCGAATCGCCGTTGTTCCAGTTGAGTAATGCCGTGACCCTGCCGCACGTCGGTTCGGCCACCGGTGAAACCCGCGAAGCCATGGCCAATCGTGCTTTGGATAACCTGCGCAGCGCCCTGCTGGGCCAACGCCCGCAGGACCTGGTGAACCCACAGGTCTGGAAGGGCTGATACATAACCCAATGTGGGAGGGGGCTTGCTCCCGATGGCGGTGGATCAGTTGTACATCTGCTGACTGACACGCCGATATCGGGAGCAAGCCCCCTCCCACATTAGCAGTGCCCGACACAAAATCCGGTTAAAGCCCAGGCCAGCCGAGTCGATAACCTTCCATAGATGATCGTCATCCCTGATCCACAGAAGGTTTTTATGTCCACCACCAAAGCCCGCGCAGACTCACTTTCGCTTCTGCTCTTTACCCTGCGCAGCGGCAAGCTGATGGCCATCAACCTGCTGAAAGTCAGTGAGATCATCCCCTGCCCGCCGCTGACCAAGCTGCCGGAGTCCCACCCGCACGTCAAAGGCATTGCCACCTTGCGCGGCACCTCGCTGTCGGTGATCGACTTGAGCCGCGCCCTCGGTGAAATGCCCTTGCAAGACCCGGACGGCGGCTGCCTGATCGTCACCGATGTCAGCCGTTCCAAGCAGGGTTTGCATGTGCAGGCAGTGAGCAAGATCGTGCATTGCCTGACCACTGATATCCGCCCGCCACCCTACGGCTCCGGGGGCAACCGTGCATTTATCACTGGGGTAACCCAAGTGGAAGGTGGCCTGGTACAGGTGCTGGATATCGAGAAAGTCATCCACGGCATCGCCCCGGCACCGATTGAAACGGCGCCGACCGACCTGACCATGGAAGAAGCCGAAGTGCTCGGCAACGCCCGCATCCTGGTGGTGGACGACAGTCAGGTGGCCTTGCAGCAGTCGGTACACACCCTGCGTAATCTCGGCCTGACCTGCCACACCGCGCGCAGCGCCAAGGAAGCCATCGACGTGTTGCTGGAGCTGCAAGGCACGGGCGAGCAGATCAATGTGGTGGTGTCGGATATCGAGATGTCCGAGATGGACGGCTACGCCCTCACCCGCACCCTGCGCGAAACCCCGGATTTCAAGGACCTCTACGTGCTGTTGCACACTTCCCTGGACAGCGCGATGAACAGCGAGAAAGCCCGCCTGGCCGGTGCCGATGCGGTGCTCACCAAGTTCTCCTCCCCGGAGCTGACCAAGTACCTGGTCATCGCCGCGCAAACCGTAGCGCAAAAGGGCCTGTAAGCAGTGGCCGAGTATTTCCAGCTGCTGCGTCGCGACCTCACGGGCAGCCTGCCCGCCCCGCAGTGGCCGGCGAATACCCGACTGGATCATTACCGTGATGAGCTGGCCCCGGCGATCCATGCCGTGTTGCGCATGACTCAAGACCAGGGCGGCGGCCGTGTCGCCAGCCTGGATGAATGGCGCCGACAGTTCGTGACCGATGCCGAGTGCGACCCGACGTTGTGCCTGGTCGCCATTAACGCCGACGGCATTCTCGGTGTCGCCCAGTGCTGGACCAGCGCCTTCATCAAGAACCTTGCGGTACACCCTTGCGCCCAGGGCCAGGGGCTGGGGCGCGCCTTGTTACTGCACAGCTTTCAGGTGTTCAAGCAGCGCGGCGAACCCTATGTCGACCTCAAGGTGCTGGAAAGCAACCTGCGTGCCCGGCAACTGTATGAAAGTGCCGATATGAGATTTGTCCTGCGCGACACAGTGCCCAAGGGCTGACAACCACTGGCGCATAACTTGCTTCCAGAGTGCCGAGCGGTCGATAGAGGTAAAAAACCCGTCACCCCTCAAGCGTGCCCTCTGACCTAGCCTGGTGACAGATCCGCCATGAACACTCAGTTTTCTTGCGTAGGTTGCGGCAAATGCTGCAGCGACCATCACGTCCCCCTGACCCTCGCAGAAGCCCGTAGCTGGGCGGCGGACGGCGGTAACGTCATCGTCCTGGTCGAGGGTTTCCTCGGCAACGGCCTGGGCCTGCCCCTGCAACAACGTGAGCACGCCGAGCGCCGATCGGTGAGCGTGCCCAGCGGCACTACCGAGGCGTTTGTGGCAATCACCTTTGCCGCCTATAACGCCGGACGCTGCCGGAATCTTGACGAAGACAACCTTTGCCGCATCTATGAACGGCGCCCACTGGTGTGCCGGATTTACCCGATGGAGATCAACCCGCATATCCCGCTGAATCCGAGTGCCAAGGATTGCCCGCCAGAATCCTGGGAACAGGGCCCGGCTTTGATCGTCGGTGGCGAGTTAATGGACAAGGAACTGGCTGAACTGATTGGCCGCTCGCGCCAGGCCGACCGTGACGATGTACAAACCAAGGAAGCGGTGTGTGCGTTGCTCGGCATTCGTACCACAGCGCTCAAGGGCGACGGCTTCACCGCCTACCTGCCGGATATGCAGGCGTTTGCCCAAGCTGTCGAACAGGCAGTGGTCCAGCCGAGCATGGCCAATGAGTGGGTGTTCCACGTATCCGGTATGGACATCGCCGAACAACTGCTGGACGCCGGGGCGCAGATTGCCACCGAAGTGCCGGCCAACTATGCGTTTATCTCGTTGCGGGCTGCCTGACCGCTGACGGGGATTTGACTGAGTCTGCTCCGGCATTGAGATCTATCGCGATCATGGAGTGGCAGGCGCTACATCCAGACGATAGGGCTGGAGGATGCGTTGGTATTCGCCGTTTTGCATCAGCTGTTCAAGCGCATGGTTCAGCTCATTGCGCAGCGCGGTATCAGGTTTGCGTACCGCGATAGCCACGCTGTTGCCCAACAGGCCCGATGACACCACAGGCCCCAGGAAACCGAAGTCCAGGCCGTCGGCTGTGTCGAGCAGCGCCTCACGGATCTCCACGGCACCTTGCAAGGTCGCATCGATATCACCCGACACCAGGCTCTGAACCAGTTGGTCGTTGAGCCAGAAACTTCTGATGATCACCCCCGCCGGTGCCCACTGCGAGAGCGCAAAGGCTTCACGATTACTCCTGACCAGCACCCCCACGCGCTTGCCCTTGAGCGAGCGCCGGCCAGGGGTCAAGCCTGAGCCTTTACGACCCACCAGGCGGGTGGTGATCGGGTAGAGGTCATCGGTAAAACTCACCCGTTGTCGGCGCCGACATGTCGGCGCCATGCCCATGATCGCGTCGAACTGCCGGGCTTCGAGGGCCGGAAAATTTTCCATGACGACTTGGTCAACCCAGATACAGCGCACGTTGAGTTGTTCGCACAAGGCATTGCCCAGTTCGATGTTCAGCCCCACCAGTTGCCCTTGCGGGTTGCGGCTCTGAAAGGGGGGAAAATGCGCGGCCACGGCGAAACGGATCTCGCGCCGCGGTTGAACGTCGCCCGCAACGGCCGTCGTCGAGAGCAAGAAGGCAAGCACTGCACAGAGGTGTATCAGGGCCACGGGAACGTCCTTTTCCGGAAAGCTTACTCACTCGTCCCGATGGAGCGTCATCGGGACGAAGCAAACGCTGTGCAAGCTTTCAAGAATCGACCGCGGACCTACAAGTAGAAATATCGACAGGCGACGTAGGCAACAGCCTATAACGCTAGCTTCGATTTAGCCTTAACGTTTACCCATCGAACGGCGCGTGCCTGGGGGTGCCATGCCAGGGGTCTTGGTATGGCCGTTCTTGGCGCCGCCTTTGTACCAGGGCTGGCTGGCGTTTTTGGCGCCTGCCAGTTCACCCGGCTTGAAGGGGAACTTGAATGCCGGGATCTCGGCTTTTTCAGCACTGTCGGCGGTGGCCGAATCGACGAGGTCGGCCGCTTCAACAGGGGGTTGGGTGGGGGAAGTCATAGGGGCTCCGGCACAGCTATAGGTGTAAAAACGCGAGTATACGGGGCCGAGGCTGCCAGCAGTAACTTCAAGCGACAGGCTCACACAGCCTAACTGTCACGGCTGTCAGTTTGCCGTCACCGTGCTGACGGTGAAACAGCGCTATAAAGCAGCTTTCCAAACTCCAACGTGCAGTTTGCGCCGGCGCCCTCCTATGCAGATCAAACGAAACATGGCCCTGATAGTAGGTGCCCTCCTGATACTGGCTGTCGCAGCCTGGGCATTGACCCGGCCGGTCAAAGCACGGCTGGCGGCGCCTACCGCCATTCCCGTGCGGGTGGTGAGCGTGACGCAACAGGATGTACCACGGTTTGTCAGCGGCATCGGCTCGGTGCTGTCGTTGCACAACGTGGTGATTCGCCCGCAGATCGACGGCATCCTCACCCGGTTGCTGGTCCAGGAAGGTCAGTCGGTGAAGGCCGGTGACCTGCTGGCGACCCTCGATGACCGCTCGATCCGCGCCAGCCTCGACCAGGCCAAGGCGCAACTGGGTGAAAGCCAGGCGCAGTTGCAAGTGGCACTGGTCAACCTCAAGCGCTACAAGGCGCTGAGCGTTGACGACGGCGTATCAAAGCAGACTTATGACCAGCAGCAGGCATTGGTGAACCAGCTCAGGGCCACCGTGCAAGGCAATCAGGCTGCGATTGATGCTGCTCAGGTACAACTTTCCTACACCCAGATTCGCTCCCCCGTCAGTGGTCGCGTGGGCATTCGCAGTGTGGATGAAGGTAATTTCCTGCGCATGAGCGACACCCAGGGGTTGTTCTCCGTCACCCAGCTCGACCCGATCGCCGTTGAGTTCTCCCTGCCGCAGCAGATGCTGCCGACCCTGCAGGGCCTGATCGCGGCGCCAACCCCGGCCAGCGTCGACGCCTACCTGGGCGCCGATACCGACGGCGACACCGGCCACCTGCTCGGCGAAGGCCACCTGAGCCTGATCGACAACCAGATCAGCTCCACCACCGGCACCCTGCGAGCCAAGGCCGAGTTCAACAACCCTGCGCAAAAGCTGTGGCCGGGGCAACTGGTGACCATCAAGATCCAGACGGCCCTCGACAAGCATGTTCTAGTGGTACCACCGACCGTAGTGCAGCGTGGGCTGGACGCGCACTTCGTGTACCGGGTCAACGGTAATAAAGCAGAAGTGGTGCCGGTACAGGTTGCCTATCAGAACAGCGAGATCAACATCATCACCGGCGTGCAGGCCGGGGACGTGCTGGTCAGCGACGGTCAGTCGCGGCTCAAGGCCGGCGCCCAGGTGGAAGTACTCAAGGAGCCACCACAGGTGATCCAGACCGCTGACGCCACGGTGCAACCATGAGCGGCAGCCGTTCGCCCTCGGCCTGGTGCGTTGATCACCCGGTAGCCACCCTGTTGTTGACGTTTGCCTTGGTACTGCTGGGGATCATCGCCTTCCCACGCCTGTCCATCGCCCCGCTGCCGGAAGCGGAATTTCCGACGATCCAGGTCACCGCGCAACTGCCCGGTGCCAGCCCGGACACCATGGCCTCATCAGTGGCCACGCCCCTGGAGGTGCAATTCAGTGCCATCCCCGGCGTGACCCAGATGACCTCCAGCAGCGCCTTGGGCTCAAGCCTTTTGACGTTGCAGTTCACCCTGGAAAAAAGCATCGACACCGCCGCCCAGGAAGTCCAGGCCGCAATCAACACCGCCTCCGGCAAGCTGCCCAGCGATATGCCGAACTTGCCGACCTGGAGAAAGGTCAACCCGGCCGACAGCCCGGTGCTGATCCTCAGCGTCAGTTCAGGCAGCATGCCCAGCACCGAGCTGAGTGATTACGTGGAAACCCTGCTGGCGCGCCAGATCAGCCAGATCGACGGCGTCGGCCAGATCAACATCACCGGCCAGCAACGCCCGGCGATTCGCGTGCAGGCCTCCCCCGACAAACTCGCGGCCATCGGCCTGACCCTCGCCGACATACGCCTGGCCATTCAGCAGTCGAGCCTCAACTTGGCCAAGGGCGCGATCTATGGCGAGAACAGCGTCTCGACCCTGTCGACCAACGACCAGCTGTTTCATCCCGAAGACTACGGCCAGTTAATCGTTTCCTACAAAGACGGCGCACCGGTTCAACTGCGCGATATCGCCAACGTCATCAATGGTTCGGAAAACGCCTACGTGCAAGCCTGGTCCGGCGATACGCCAGGGGTCAACCTGGTGATTTCGCGTCAGCCCGGCGCCAACATCGTCGAAACCGTCGACCGCATCCAGGCCGAACTGCCGCGCCTGCAAGGCATGTTGCCGGCCTCGGTGCAGGTCAGCGTATTGACCGACCGCACCAAGACCATCCGCGCCTCCCTGCATGAAGTGGAAATGACCCTGCTGATCGCCATCCTGCTAGTGGTGGCGGTGATGGCGCTGTTTTTGCGCCAGCTCTCGGCGACACTGATTGTGTCGGCCGTGCTGGGTGTATCGCTGGTGGCCAGTTTTGCCCTGATGTACGTGATGGGGTTCAGCCTGAACAACCTGACCCTGGTCGCTATCGTGATCGCCGTGGGCTTCGTGGTGGACGATGCGATTGTGGTGGTGGAGAACATCCATCGGCACCTGGAGGCCGGCCTGGGCCAGCGCGAAGCGGCGATCAAGGGGGCCGGCGAAATCGGTTTTACCGTGGTGTCCATCAGCTTCTCGCTGGTAGCGGCGTTTATTCCGCTGCTGTTCATGGGCGGTGTGGTCGGGCGGTTGTTCAAGGAATTCGCGCTGACGGCCACTTCGACCATCCTGATTTCGGTGGTGGTTTCGCTGACATTGGCGCCTACCCTGGCCGCCTTGTTCATGCGCGCACCGAGCCATCCTGCCCACGCCAAACCCTCCTTCAGCGAGCGCCTGCTGGCCGGCTACGCACGCAATCTGCGCCGGGCACTGGCGCACCAACGCAGCATGGCGGCGATCTTCGTGGTGACCCTGGCCTTGGCTGTGGTCGGTTATGTGTTTATCCCCAAGGGTTTCTTCCCGGTGCAGGACACCGGTTTCGTGCTCGGCACCAGCGAGGCGGCGGCCGATGTGTCGTACAAGGACATGGTTGCCAAGCACAAGGCCCTGGCGGACATCGTCAAGGCCGACCCGGCGGTGCAGGCGTTTTCCCACTCGGTGGGCGTCACCGGCAGCAACCAGACCATCGCCAACGGGCGCTTCTGGATTGCCTTGAAAGATCGCGGTGATCGCGACGTGTCCGCCAGCCAGTTCATCGACCGCCTGCGCCCGCAACTGGCGAAAGTGCCCGGTATCGTGCTGTACCTGCGCGCCGGCCAGGACATCAACTTGAGCTCCGGCCCCAGCCGCGCCCAGTACCAATACGTGCTCAAGAGCAACGACGGCCCGACGCTCAACACCTGGACCCAACGCCTCACGGAGAAACTGCGCAGCAACCCTGCGTTTCGTGACCTGTCCAACGACCTGCAACTGGGCGGCAGCATTACCCACATCAACATCGACCGCCAGGCCGCAGCCCGCTTCGGCCTGACCGCCACCGATGTCGACCAGGCGCTGTACGACGCCTTCGGCCAGCGCCAGATCAACGAGTTCCAGACCGAGATCAACCAGTACCAGGTGATACTCGAACTGGACAGCCAGCAACGCGGCAAGGCCGAAAGCCTCAACTACTTTTACCTGCGCTCGCCGCTGACCAACGAAATGGTGCCGCTGTCGGCACTGGCCAGGGTCGAGCCGCCCAGCGTGGGGCCCTTGTCCATCAGCCATGACGGCATGTTCCCCGCCGCCAACCTGTCGTTCAACCTGGCGCCCGGCGTGGCCCTGGGCGACGCGGTGATCATGCTCGACCAGGCCAAGAACGACATCGGTATGCCGAGCACCCTGATCGGCAACTTCCAGGGCGCAGCCCAGGCGTTCCAGAGTTCGCTGGCCAGCCAACCGTGGCTGATCCTCGCGGCGCTGGTGGCGGTGTACATCATCCTGGGTGTGCTGTACGAGAGTTTCGTGCACCCGCTGACGATCATTTCCACCCTGCCCTCGGCGGGCCTGGGTGCGCTGATCATGCTATGGCTGCTGGGCCAGGATTTTTCGATCATGGCCTTGATCGGCCTGGTGTTGCTGATCGGCATCGTCAAGAAAAACGGCATTTTGATGATCGACTTCGCCCTGGAAGCCCAGCGCGTGCGCGGGCTGACGCCGGAGGATGCGATTTATGAAGCCTGCGTCACGCGGTTCCGACCGATCATCATGACCACCCTCGCCGCCCTGCTCGGCGCGGTGCCCTTGATGCTGGGCTCGGGCCCGGGGGCGGAGCTGCGTCAACCGCTGGGCATTGCGGTGGTGGGTGGCTTGCTGGTGAGCCAGGCGCTGACGCTGTTCACGACTCCGGTCATATACTTGTACCTTGAACGGACTTTCCACAGGCCCAAACCAGCGCTGGCGCTGGCGACCACACACTGAGGCGGTCATGCGCGTCCTGATTATTGAAGATGAAGAAAAAACCGCAGACTACCTGCACCGTGGCCTGACAGAGCAAGGCTACACCGTCGATGTGGCACGCGAAGGCGTCGAGGGCCTGCACCTGGCGCTGGAGAATGAGTACGCGGTGATCGTGCTCGACGTGATGCTCCCCGGCCTGGACGGCTTTGGCGTATTGCGGGCGTTGCGCGCCCGCAAGCAGACGCCGGTGATCATGCTCACCGCCCGCGAGCGCGTGGAGGACCGCATTCGCGGCCTGCGTGAGGGCGCCGATGATTACCTGGGCAAGCCGTTTTCGTTTCTTGAGCTGGTGGCGCGCCTGCAAGCCCTGACCCGCCGCAGCGGCGGCCATGAGCCGGTGCAGGTAACCGTTGCCGACCTGTGGATCGACTTGATCAGCCGCAAGGCCAGTCGCAACGGTGTACGCCTGGACCTGACCGCCAAGGAGTTCTCGCTGCTCAGCGTGTTGGCGCGGCGCCAGGGAGAAATCCTGTCCAAGACCGCGATTGCCGAGATGGTCTGGGACATCAATTTCGACAGCGATGCCAACGTGGTGGAAGTGGCGATCAAGCGCCTGCGCGCCAAGCTCGACGGGCCGTTCGAACACAAGCTGCTGCACACCATTCGCGGCATGGGTTATGTACTGGAGAACCGTAGTGTCGGCTAATTCCATTGCCCTGCGTTTGAGCAGCATGTTCACTCTGGTGGCGCTGCTGATCTTCGTGCTGATCGGCGGCGCGCTGTACCAGCAGGTGGATCGCGGCCTGGGGTTGTTGCCGGGCGCCGAACTGGATGCGCGCTACAGCGTGCTGGAATCGTCGGTGAACCGCTTCGGCACGCCGGAGCATTGGGTCAAGATAAAGTCCAAGCTCAAGCTGCTGGGCGAAGAAGACAAGCGCATTCGATTCTGGGTGGTCAGCAGCGACCCGAGCTATGAATATGGCGAGCCGGACGCGCAAATCCGTGCCTTTGCACAGGGCCCGACGGGCAAGCGCGACCTGCGCCTGCCCGGCCACGCTTATCCGTTCAAGGTGCTGGTCAGCCAGTTTGCGGCCAAGGACCAGCGCCCGGCGTTGCGCTTTATGATCGCCATCGACACCGAAAACTTCCGCGCCACCCAGCATCATTTGCTGGTGGCGTTGATCAGCCTGGCAATGGTGGGTGTGGTCATGGCCGCGCTGCTGGGCTTCTGGGTTGCGCGCATCGGCTTGAAGCCACTGGAAAAGCTCTCCGACGAAGCGCGCAAACTCGCCCCGCCCAAACTCTCGGGGCGCTTGCAATTGTCACCGCTGCCACCGGAGTTGAGCCTCTTCGTCAATTCGTTCAATGCCACTCTCGACCGCGTGGAACAAGCCTACTCGCGCCTGGAATCGTTCAACGCCGACGTGGCCCATGAACTGCGCTCGCCGCTGACCAACCTGATCGGCCAGACCCAAGTCGCACTGACACGCGGGCGTTCGGCCGAGCACTATTTCGAGGTGTTGCAATCGAACCTGGAAGAGCTGGAACGGCTGCGCTCGATCATCAACGACATGCTGTTCCTCGCCAGCGCCGACCAGGGCAGCAAAGCCACCAAGCTGATCGAATGCTCCCTGGCCGATGAAGTGGCCACCACCCTCGATTACCTGGACTTCATCCTCGAAGACGCCCAGGTCCAGGTGCGCGTGCACGGCGATGCCCGGGTACAGATCGAAAAGGCCCACCTGCGGCGTGCGCTGATCAACCTGCTGAGCAATGCCGTGCAACACACCGCGCCCGGACAGGTTATCAACGTGCACATCCAAGTGCAGGGGCAACAGGTAGCGATTGGCGTGACCAACCCGGGCGAGACGATCGCCAGCGAACACTTGCCGCGCCTGTTCGAACGTTTCTACCGGGTGGATGCATCACGCAGCAACAGCGGGGCCAATCACGGGCTGGGGCTGGCTATCGTCAAGGCGATTGCGTTGATGCATGGCGGGGATGTGTTTGTGCGCAGCGAAGGCGGTGGCAATACCTTTGGTATCACCCTTCCGGTCTAAACAACTCGTTCAAAAATGTGGGAGCTGGCTTGCCTGCGATAGCCATAGGTATCTACACAACTTGATAGCAACCGACGGTAACCACGATGCGAAGCGAGTAGCTCTTGATCTTGATCTGCTTTTGATCTCAGGCGCCCCGTTAAACCACGCTGGCTGGAATCCGACATGGATTTGGGGGGTAAACCGGCAGGGATGCCGGTTTAGCCGCCCCGCGCCATGGATGGCGCGTGGCGGCGGCCCCCCAAATCCATGGCGGATTACGGGCACACCGAGCCTAAGCGAGGTGCCGAGTGTTGGGGCAAGAGCGTTTTGCTTACTTTTGTCTGGGCCGGCATTCCGGCTTTTCAAAAGTGAGCCGCTGTAAGAGCGGAACCAATAGCAGCCGTTACCTAAATAACGGATATGTACTCGGTCTGACCCAGCACCCTCGTCGGCCCTGAGGCCGCCAGCGGGAGCAAGCTCCCTCGCCACAGGTACAGCGCCGTACCAAAAGATGTGTAGATACCCATGCTGCGATAGCATCATCCCGGCGCGCGTGGCATACCGAGGTGTCTGCATCGCATGCAAGCCAGCTCCCACAGAAGATCCTATCGCCCACACTGTTGCGATTTGGGCAATAGTTATTATCTTGTTACACTCTGTATCGCACCGCTCGCCTGCGTTACTTTGACGCATCGATGAGCGCGACGGCAAAGGCAGCTGACCCGCTTACCCGAATTTCCCTCGACTTATTTCCAGGGCTCTACACTGGGAATCTGTCTTAAAGCCGCTGACTTCAGCGGCTTTTTTTTGCCGTGAAAAAAGGCCGGGCACACCCCACGACACTGGCCGTTCATGATTGACCAAAGGAGCTCCACCGGTGAAGAACTCGCTGACGTTCACCCCGTTATTCCTCGCAATCGCAGCAACGATCATCCCCCTTGCCCACGCGGCGGACGCCCCGCCCGACGAAGGCTTCGTCGAGGGTTCGCACCTCACGGTCAACACCCGCAACTACTACATGAACCGCGACCGACGCGACACCCATACCGATGACAGCAAGGAATGGGGCCAGGGCTTTATCGGCACTTTCGAGTCCGGCTACACCCAGGGCACCGTCGGCTTTGGCCTGGACGTCAACGCCATGCTCGGCCTGAAGCTCGACGGCGGCGGCGGCACTGATGGCTCCAGCATCCTTCCCTACGGCAGCGGCAACGGCAAGGCACCGGGTTCGTTTTCCACCGCCGGCGGCACCTTGAAAATGCGTGCCTTCGATACCGAACTGAAAGCCGGCGACCTGTTCCTTAACAACCCGGTGATCGCCGGCGGCATGACGCGCATGTTGCCGCAGACGTTCCGGGGTGTAAGCCTGACCAACCACAGCTTTGACGGCTGGATGATCGAAGGCGGCCAGGCCAGCTTTACCAAGCTCTACAACCAGAGCGGCCATCGGCGCATCGGCACCAGCTACGGCGCATTGCCGGCCAATGCCGACAGCCAGCACCTGGACTGGGCCGGCGTGTCGTTCAGCGGCATTGCCGGGTTGACCAGCAACCTGTACGCCTCCGAACTCAAGGACGTATGGCACCAGTACTACTACGACCTCGAATATACCTACGCCCTCAATGATCTGGTCAGCCTGACCCCCGGCCTGCACTACTACCACACCCAGGACACCGGCCAATCGCTGCTGGGTGATATCGACAACAACACCTACAGCCTGCATTTCACCGTAGGCGTGGGCAACCACAGCGTCACGGCCACCTATCAGCGGGTCAACGGCAACACGCCGTTCGACTACATCACCCAGGGCGACAGCGTGTACCTGGACAACTCCCAGCAGTACTCGGACTTCAACGGCCCCAACGAGCGCTCCTGGAAGCTCAAGTACGCCTACGACTTCGCCGGCCTCGGCGTGCCGGGGCTGACGTCTGCCGTGTCCTACATCAGCGGCAAGACCGACCTGACCAAGGTCGACCCCAACAGTCGTGGCTACAGCAGTTGGTACAGCGCCGACGGCAAGGACGCCAAGCATTGGGAACGGGATATCGACGTGAAATATGTGGTGCAGGGTGGCAAGGCCAAGGACCTCGCCGTGCGCCTGCAATGGGCGACTAATCGAGGAAGCAATGGCTACTCGGCAGTGGATCGGGATGTGGATGAGTACCGTGTGATTGTGGATTACCCCATCAACATCTTCTGACAAGGTTCCAAATGTGGGAGGGGGATTGCTCCCACATTTGGGTTCTGCGACCTATTCCAGAGTTGCTACTAAGCTATTGGCATCCTCAAAGCAGAAGTGCGTCCGATGAGCCCAAGCCTTACCCGCCCTGAGCGCCTGCTTATCCTGGGCAGCACGCTGACAGTGTTGCTGATCGTGGGAGTCGTCACGGCGCTGCTGATTCGTGAACACGCCAATACCTTGCAGACGGCCAAGCGCACCGCCAATACCATCACCCAATTGATCGACGCCGACGTGTTGCGCAATGTCGAACTCTACGATGTGGGCCTCAAGGGTTTGATCACCGCTACCGAACGTACTGACCTGCAGGATGTATCCGCGAGTATCCGTCAGTTGGTGCTGTTCGACCGCTCCGCCGCCGCGCCATACAAGGGCGATGTCCTGTTGCTGGACCCCACCGGCGAGGTGATTGCCGACTCGTCACTGCTCACGATCAAGCCCGGCAACTTCGCTGATCGGGACTATTTTCAGGTTCACCGCCAGAATCCGGACGTGGGGTTGTACATCAGCCGTCCGTTCATGGCCCGCTGTGTGTGCGATGACCAATGGCGCATCGCGTTCAGCCGCCGCGTTTCGTCACCGGACGGGCGCTTCCTGGGAGTCGCCGTCGCGTCCATGCGCCTGTCGTACTTCCGCCAGCTGTTCACCAGCCTGAATATCGGCAGCAACAGCACGATCAACCTGCTCAACCACCAAGGCATCCTGCTGGCGCAAGAGCCTTTGCTGGAAGCGGATATCATCAACAAGGACCTGAGCCAACGCCCCAACGTCGCACGTATGCTGCGTGAACGGGACGGCAGTTTCCGAAGCATCTCCAGTGTCGACCATCAGGCACGCCTTTACAGTTTCTCCAATGTGGGCAATTTGCCATTGATCGTTGCGGTGGCCCTCTCCAGTGATGAAGTGTTCGCGCCCTGGCGGCGCGCGGCGTGGCTGGTCAGCCTTGCAACGGGGGTGTTATGTGTGGGTCTGTTGTGGCTGACTTGGGCGCTGTGCATGGAATTGCGCCGTCGCCATCGTGCCGAGCAGGTGCTGTCAGAACTGGCAGCCACCGACGCCCTCACCGGCCTGGCCAACCGTCGCACTCTGGACGAGCGTTTGCGTATGGAATGGGACCGTGCGCAGCGCTCAACCGAGCCGCTGACCGTGCTGATGATCGACGTGGACCACTTCAAGGCCTTCAACGACCGCCACGGCCATCAGGGTGGGGATGATGCGTTGCGGGCAGTCGCGCAGGTAATCAACAGCACTATCCGTCGCCCGGCCGACCTGGCAGCGCGTTATGGCGGTGAAGAGTTCGCCGCGGTGCTGCCCCATACCGACGCCAAGGGCGCCTGGGTGATCGCCGAGCGTATCCGCCAGAGCGTTCAGCATTTGCCGCAGGTGGCCGGGGATGATCAGCCGATCACGGTGAGCATCGGCATGAGTACCTGGCACAAGCACAGCCGTATCACCCTTGAGGACTTGCTGCTCAAGGCTGACCAAGCGTTGTATGAGGCCAAGCACAGTGGGCGCAATCGCATTGTGGACGCGGCAACCCTTCCCATATAAAACGGCGCGCCATAAAAAAAGGCCACCCGAAGGCAGCCTTTAAAAACTAAAGAAAGAGAGTTGTTACTTACACCGCCGCAACGGGACGCATGTAAGAGATCGGTGCGGTGCTGGCATCTTCGAAGGTCACGACTTCCCAAGCGTCTGTCTGCTCAATCAACTTGCGCAGCAGCTGGTTGTTAAGGGCGTGGCCCGACTTGAAGCCTTTGAACTCGCCTATCAGGCTATTGCCCAGCAGGTAGAGGTCACCGATTGCATCGAGGATCTTGTGCTTCACGAATTCGTCTTCGTAGCGAAGGCCGTCTTCGTTCAGTACACCATCCGCGTCGACCACAATGGCGTTTTCAACGCTGCCGCCGAGTGCGAGGTTGTGCTTGCGCAGGTACTCGATGTCACTCATGAAACCAAAGGTACGGGCGCGGCTGACTTCTTTTACGAACGAAGTGCTGGAAAAATCCACGCTTGCACTTTGGGTGCGGTCACGGAATACCGGGTGATCGAAATCGATCTCAAAGCTCACTTTAAAGCCTTCGAACGGGACGAAGGTGGCGCGCTTGTCGCCGTCTTCTACTGTCACTTCCCGCAGAATGCGAATGAACTTCTTGGCTGCGTCCTGTTCTTCCAGGCCGGCAGATTGAATCAAGAATACGAAGGGTCCAGCGCTGCCATCCATGATCGGGACTTCGGACGCGGAGAGCTCGACGTAGGCGTTATCGATGCCCAGGCCAGCCATGGCCGAGAGCAAGTGCTCCACCGTGTCCACTTTGACGTCACCGTTGACCAGAGTGGTCGACATCGTGGTTTCGCCAACGTTTTCCGCGCGAGCAGGAATCTGCACCACAGGGTCCAGGTCGGCACGAACAAACACGATGCCGGTGTCGACAGGTGCGGGCTTGAGGGTCAGGTATACCTTCTCCCCGGAGTGCAGACCTACACCTGTGGCACGGATAATATTCTTCAGGGTGCGTTGTTTAATCATGGCTTGGACCGCTTCAGCGCAAATTGCGAACTGGTATCAACAAAGGCTGGCGATAATAACAGACCAGACCTTTGCTGAACACCAATCACCTTCATAGCCCTGATACATTCCATTAATCGGCCTGACGACGCAGGAATGCCGGGATGTCCAGGTAGTCCAGATCATCTTGCGGATTCAGGCTACGGGATGCAGCAGCACCGGCCTGGGCCTGGTTGCGCATCACGGTCGGACGGTCCAGATCACGGTAGTTCACCGACGGCAGTTCCTGGCGAGCAGGTGCTGCAGCGGCCGCTGCCTGATTAGCCTGGCTGACCTGGCTGTTGTGCAGGGTGTTGTCGATGACCTTTACAGGCTTCTCGATTTTCGCACCCAGGCCGGTCGCAACCACGGTTACATGCAGTTCATCACGCATGTCCGGATCGATAACGGTACCCACCTTGACCATGGCGTGCTCGGACGCGAAGGCTTCGATGATGCTACCCACGTCGGAGTACTCACCCAGGGACAGGTCGGGACCTGCGGTGATGTTCACCAGGATGCCGCGTGCGCCTTGCAGGTTCACGTCTTCGAGCAACGGGTTGCGGATGGCCGCTTCGGTCGCTTCGCGTGCACGGTTAGGACCGCTGGCGCAGCCAGTGCCCATCATCGCCATGCCCATTTCGCTCATGACGGTACGAACGTCGGCAAAGTCGACGTTGATCATGCCCGGACGCTTGATGATGTCGGAGATACCGCGAACGGCACCGGCCAGTACATCGTCAGCCTTGGCGAACGCAGACAGCAGGCTTGCGTCCTTGCCCAGGATGGTCAGCAGTTTCTCGTTGGGAATGGTGATCAACGAGTCGACGCTTTCAGACAGCAGACGGATACCTTCGTCGGCAATCTGCATGCGCTTGCGGCCTTCGAACGGGAACGGACGCGTCACGACAGCGACGGTCAGAATCCCCATTTCCTTGGCCACTTCGGCAATGATCGGAGCAGCACCGGTACCGGTACCTCCGCCCATGCCGGTGGTGATGAACACCATGTTGGTGCCTTGCAGCACTTCGGCAATACGCTCGCGGTCTTCCAGAGCGGCTTGACGGCCGACTTCCGGATTGGCGCCAGCGCCGAGGCCCTTGGTCACCGCTGTGCCCAATTGCAGGATGGTCCGCGCGCCGATGCTTTTCAGCGCCTGGGCATCAGTGTTGGCGCAGATGAATTCAACGCCTTCAATGTTGCTCTTGACCATGTGGTTGACAGCGTTGCCGCCGCCACCGCCGACACCGATTACTTTGATAACCGGGCTAGCGGGGATGTTGTCTACGAGTTCAAACATGTTCCCTCTCCTTTCGTTTTCTCTAGTTTTTTCGCCTACTGCTTACTGCGGGTGCTGCGGTGTCGCGGTAAATCTTTAGAAATTGCCTTTGACCCAAGCCTGCAACCGCTCGAACAACGGCGCTTTGGCTTCGTCGTCACTGCGGTAGCTGTCGCGGATGCTCGGGCCCGACAGGGAAATGCCATCGGTCTGCTTTTGCAGCCCGTACAACAGCAAGCCCACACCGGTGGAATAAATCGGGTTGCGCACGACGTCGCCAAGGCCTTTCACGCCATGGGGCACGCCCAGGCGCACAGGCATGTGGAAGATCTCTTCGGCCAGTTCGACCGCGCCTTCCATCTTCGAGGTGCCACCGGTCAGCACGATGCCGGCCGGGATCAGATCTTCGTAGCCGCTGCGACGCAGTTCAGCCTGGATCAGGGTGAACAGTTCGTCGTAGCGCGGCTCGACCACTTCGGCCAGGGCCTGGCGCGACAGTTCGCGCGGTGGGCGGTCGCCCACGCTTGGCACCTTGATGGTCTCGCCGGCACCGGCCAGTTTGGCCAGGGCACAGGCGTAGCGGATCTTGATTTCTTCGGCGTACTGGGTCGGTGTACGCAACGCCATGGCGATGTCGTTGGTGACCTGGTCGCCGGCAATCGGGATCACCGCGGTGTGACGGATCGCACCCTCGGTGAAGATCGCGATGTCGGTGGTGCCGCCGCCGATGTCCACCAGGCACACGCCCAGCTCTTTTTCGTCGTCGGTGAGTACCGAGTAGGCCGAAGCCAACTGCTCGAGAATGATGTCGTCGATTTCCAGGCCGCAACGGCGCACGCATTTTTCAATGTTCTGTGCGGCGTTGACGGCGCAGGTCACCACGTGAACCTTGGCTTCCAGACGTACGCCCGACATTCCCAGGGGCTCGCGCACGCCTTCCTGGTTATCGATCACGTAGTCCTGCGGCAGGGTGTGCAGCACGCGCTGGTCAGCCGGGATCGCCACGGCCTGGGCCGCGTCGAGGACGCGATCAAGGTCGGCCGAGCTGACTTCACGGTCGCGGATCGCCACGATGCCATGGGAATTCAGGCTGCGGATATGGTTGCCGGCCACGCCGACAAACGCCGAGTGAATCCGGCAACCGGCCATCAGCTGCGCTTCTTCGATAGCGCGCTGGATCGATTGCACGGTGGACTCGATGTTCACCACCACGCCCTTCTTCAGGCCCCGGGACGGATGCGTGCCAATACCGACGATTTCGATCGCGCCGTCTTCCCCAACCTCGCCCACCAGCGCCACCACCTTGGAGGTGCCGATATCGAGACCGACGATCATTTTGCCGCTTTGCACGTTTGCCATGGGTCCTGCCTCTTCTTAATTCTTCGCGACAGCGGGTTGTGCTGCCGTGGGCGCGGCCGGTGCACGCCAGCCGACGGCCAGGCCGTTGGCGTAACGCAGGTCGACGCTCGCAATGTTCGTAATCTGTTCTTTCAAGGTTTTTTCATAGATGGCAATAAAGCGGCGCATCTTTTCCACCAAGCGGTCGCGTCCCAGCAACAACTCGATGCCCGGGCCGGAACTGCCTGCCCCGGTCGTCAAAAACCAGCTGCCCCGTTCACGCAGTTCCAGGCGTGCAATGGAGAAGCCCAGTGGCCGCAGCATCTGGCTCAAGGCCTGGTACTGCTGCATCACTTGCTGCTGCGCCCGCTGCGGCCCGAACAGCTGCGGCAGGTGCTCATAGTTGGCCAGCTCACGCGGGGTGAACGCCTGGCCCTGGTTGTTCAACAGCGCTTCATCACCCCAACGGGCCACGGGCAGCTGTTCTTCCAGGCGGATCGTGACCTGGTCGGGCCATACGCGGCGCACTTCGGCGTGGGCGATCCACGGCATCTGTTCCAGCTCCGAGCGCATGCCGGCCAGGTCGATGGTAAAGAAGCTCGCCGCCAGGTACGGGCCGATGCGCTGCTGTACCGCCTGCTGGCTGATGTAGCTCAAGTCGCCCTGCACGCTGATCTTGGTGATCGGCCGGTCGGCATACGGCAGCAGGCGTTGCGCGCCTTCGTAGGTACCGAAGCCCAGCACCACCAGCAATACCGGCCAGAACAGCGCCTTGATAAAGCCAAAGTTGGCTTTGGGCAGGCGCGCCGACATCGGCTCTTTGGCCACCATGCGGCTGGCACCCCGTGGCACCGGCTTGCGGCTCGGTGCTTGTGGGGGCTGATGACGAAGCGATGCGCCTTTCATGTCTTAGCCTCGTGACTCGATACTTGCCGCCAGGATCGCCAGCACCAACTGCTGAAAATCCAGGCCGGCTGCGCGAGCGGCCATCGGCACCAGGCTGTGGTCGGTCATCCCCGGTGCGGTGTTGACTTCAAGGAACCAGAAATCCCCTTGGTCATCCTGCATCACGTCTGCCCGCGCCCAACCGGCGATACCCAACGCCTCACAGGCTTTCGCCGTGAGGTCCATCAATTGCTGTTCCTTGGTTGCTTCGAGGCCACATGGAATCCGGTACTGGGTATCGGAAGCCAGGTACTTGGCGTCGTAGTCATAAAAGGTGTGGGGCGTACCCAAGGCGATGGGCGGCAATACCTGGCCACGCAGGGTGGCGATGGTGTACTCGGGACCGGAAATCCACTGTTCGACCAACACTTGCGAATCGTAGGTACTTGCCGCTTTCCATGCGTCGATCAATTCGGCGGCCGAGTTCACTTTAGCCATGCCGATACTGGAGCCTTCATGGGCTGGTTTGACGATCAAAGGCAGGCCCAGTTCCTTGGCCGCAGAAATACAATCGTCTTCGCTGCACAGCACGGCGTGACGCGGGGTCGGAATACCCAGGCTGTGCCACACCTGCTTGGTGCGCAATTTGTCCATCGCCAGCGCGGAAGCGAGGATACCGCTACCGGTGTAGGGGATGCCGGCACATTCGAGCAGGCCTTGCATGCTGCCGTCTTCACCGCCACGACCATGGAGGATGATGAAGGCGCGGTCGATCTTCTCGGCTTGCAGACGGGCGAGGAAGTCATCGCCGACGTCGATGCCAAAGGCGTTCACACCGGCACTTTGCAGCGCCTGGAGCACGGCATTACCGGACTTGAGCGACACTTCGCGTTCAGCGCTCTTGCCGCCGAACAGCACGGCGACGCGACCGAAATCGGCAGGCGCGACAGTGGAAAACAGGGAGCCGTAGTCAGTGATCATTTCGACGCCCCCTTTGCCACGGCTGCAAACAGCGGGCTCGCCAGCAACTTGGGCGCAAGGCCACCGATATCACCGGCACCCTGGCACAGCAGGATGTCGCCGGCGCGCAGCAACGGCTTGACGATAGGGGCCAGGTCGACGCCACGCTCGATGTAGATCGGGTCCAGTTGGCCACGCTGGCGGATGCTGTTGCACAGCTTGCGGCTGTCAGCGCCCGGGATCGGTTCTTCACCGGCCGGGTAAACCTCCATCAGCAGCAGCACGTTGGCATCGGCCAGTACATTGACGAAATCGTCGTACAGGTCGCGGGTACGGCTATAGCGGTGCGGCTGGTAAACCATCACCAGACGACGCTCCGGCCAGCCGCCGCGCACGGCCTTGATCACAGCGGCAACTTCGGTCGGGTGGTGACCGTAGTCGTCCACCAGCATCACGTCACCGCCTTCAACCGGCAACTGGCCGTAGACCTGGAAGCGACGGCCGACACCGGCAAAGCGCGACAGCCCTTCGACGATGGCTTCGTCGCTGACACCCTCATCGGTGGCGATGCAGATGGTCGCCAGGGAGTTCAGCACGTTGTGGTTGCCCGGCATGTTCACCGAGACATCCAGCGGTTCGCGGTCGGGACGCAGCACGGTGAAGAAGGTTTGCATGCCTTCCTGGCGTACATTGATTGCGCGCACATCGGCGTCTTCGCTAAAGCCGTAGGTCACGGTCGGACGCTTGACCTGCGGCAGGATTTCACGCACCACCGGGTCGTCCAGGCACACCACCGCCAGACCGTAGAACGGCAGGTTGTGCAGGAAGTCGACGAAGGTTTTCTTCAGTTTATTGAAGTCACCGTCGTAGGTCGCCATGTGGTCTTCGTCGATGTTGGTGACGACGGCGACCAGCGGTTGCAGGTGCAGGAAGCTCGCATCGCTCTCATCGGCTTCGGCGATCAGATAGCGGCTGGTGCCGAGCTGGGCATTGGTGCCGGCTGCATTCAGGCGGCCACCGATGACGAACGTCGGGTCCAGGCCACCGGCGGCGAACACCGAGGCGATCAGGCTGGTGGTGGTGGTCTTGCCATGGGTACCGGCGACGGCGATGCCGTGGCGATAGCGCATCAGTTCGGCGAGCATCTCGGCACGCGGCACCACCGGGATACGGCGTTCAAGGGCGGTGGCCACTTCCGGGTTGGAGGTGTTCACGGCACTGGACACCACCAGCACATCGGCCTCGGCAGCGTTCTCGGCACGGTGGCCGATAAAGATCTGCGCACCGAAGGACTTCAGGCGCTCGGTGACCGGCGACTCTTTCAAGTCCGAGCCGGACACCTGGTAGCCCAGGTTCAGCAGTACTTCGGCGATGCCGCACATGCCCACACCGCCGATACCGACGAAATGAATGCGACGGATGCGGCGCATCTCGGGTTGCGGCATGGCTTTCTGATTCTCAACCATGGGCCACCTCCAGGCAGATATCGACCACGGTGCGGGTTGCGTCAGGTTTGGCCAGGCGGCTTGCGGTGCTCGCCATGCTGTTGAGTCGTTCCGGTTGCATCAAAACCTCGGTCAGGCGTGCGGCCAAATCGGCGGCGCCAGTCGTTCTTTGCGGCAGCAGGAAGGCAGCGCCCTCCCCGGCCAAATATTCGGCGTTGCGGGTCTGGTGATCGTCGATCGCATGGGGCAAAGGCACCAGCAACGACGGCAGACCGGCAGCGGCCAGTTCACTGACGGTCAGCGCACCAGCGCGGCAGACCACCAGGTCGGCCCAGCCATAGGCTTGGGCCATGTCTTTGATGAAGGGCTGTACATTCGCCTCCACACCGGCCTCGCGATAACGCGTGGCGGTGACTTCATCATGGTTCTTGCCGGCCTGGTGGAAGATCTCCGGGCGCACATCCTCAGGAAGTTGCGCAACGGCTTCAGGCAGCAATTTGTTCAGTGGCTCGGCGCCCAGGCTTCCGCCCAGGATCAGCAGGTGCGCCTTGCGCCCGGCCAGAGCGTCACGCGCAATGGCCATGAACAGTTCGGTACGCACTGGGTTACCGGTGGTACGAAGCTTGTCCGAGGCAGCGAAGGTTTTCGGGAAGGCTTCACACACCCGCGATGCCAACGGCACCAGCAGACGGTTGGCAGTCCCGGCGACGGCGTTCTGTTCGTGCACGATCACCGGTACGCCAGCGAGCTTCGCCGCGACGCCACCAGGGCCGGTCACATAACCGCCGAAACCGAGCACACACACCGGCTTCAGTTCGCGGATGATCCTGCGTGCCTGCATGACCGCCTTGAGCAACACGAACGGCGCCTTGAGCAGGGACAACTTGCTCTTGCCACGCAGGCCGGTGACGTTGATCAGATGCAGGGGCAAACCGGCATTGGGCACCAATTCGTTTTCAATGCCACGGGGCGTACCCAACCAGTGCACGGTATAGCCGCGGTTCTGGAATTCACGGGCGCAAGCCAGGGCCGGGAACACATGCCCCCCGGTGCCGCCAGCCATGATCAACACGTTAGCGCCCATGGGTCGGCTCCTCGGCGAAGTCGCTTTCGCTGAACTCCATCTCTTCGCTGCCCAAGTGGGTTCGACTCTCCCACTCGATACGCAGCAACAAGCCAAGACAGGCGCAGCAGATCACCAACGAACTGCCACCGTAACTGAGGAACGGCAAGGTCAGGCCCTTGGTCGGCAGCAGGCCGACGTTCACGCCGATGTTGATCAGGAACTGGCCGATCCACAGGAATGCCAGCCCGTAGGCAACGTAGGCGGCAAAGAACTGCTTGGCCTTCTCGGCCCACAGACCGATGTACATGGCGCGTACACAGACGAATACGAACAGGCCGACAGTGCACAGCGAACCCACGACACCCAGCTCTTCGGCGAGTACCGAGAACACGAAGTCGGTGTGGGCTTCGGGCAGGTAGAACTGCTTCTGCACGCTGTTGCCCAGGCCCACGCCCAGCCACTCGCCGCGACCGAAGGCAATCAGCGCCTGGGTCAACTGGTAGCCGGAACCGAACTGATCGGACCAGGGGTCGGTGAAGGTAATCAGACGGGCCATCCGGTAAGGTTGCGCCTGTACCAGAATGGTCACCGCCGCGACTGCCAGCACCACCATCAAGGTGAAGCGGAACAGGCCGACGCCGCCGAGGAACAGCATGGCCGCCGCAGCGCCCATCATGACCACGGTGGCACCGAAGTCGGGCTCCATCAGCAACAGCCCGGCCATGGGCAGCAGCACGATGAAGGGTTTGAAGAAGCCCATCCAGCTTTCGCGCACTTCTTTCTGACGGCGTACCAGGTAACCGGCCAGGTAGATCACCACGAACACTTTGGCAATCTCCGAGGGCTGCACGTTGAACGCGCCGAAGCCGATCCAGCGCATCGAACCGTTCACCTCGCGGCCGATGCCGGGCACGATCACCATCACCAGCAAACCGAACGCGCCGATCAGCATCAGCCAGCCCAGACGCTGCCAGGTGGCGATAGGAATCATCATGGTGACGATGCACGCGCCGAGGCCGATCACCAGATACACCAGGTGACGGATCATCATGTAAAGGGTATTGCCCGACTGCACGGCAGCCACTTCGGAGGATGCCGAAGTGATCATCACCAGGCCCAGGCCGAGCAGCGCGAGGCACCCGGCGAGCATTGGGAAATCGAGGTCGATGCCGCGCCCGGTAATGATCGGCGACGGGTACGGCTTGATGATGTTTTTCAGGTTGAGGCTCATGCCAAGGCCTCCACGGCGCGGGCGAACAGCTGACCGCGCTCTTCGTAATTCTTGAACATGTCGAAACTGGCGCAGGCCGGCGACAGCAGCACGGCGTCCCCCGGCTGGGCCAGGGCTTTGCAGTGGGCAATGGCGTCATCCAGCGAAGTCGCGCGTACTTGCGGCACCGCGTCGCCGAGGGCGGCGGCAATCAGGTCCGAATCGCGACCCATCAGCACCACAGCGCGGCAATGGGCGGCGACCGGATTTGCAAGGTCCTTGAAGTCGGCGCCCTTGCCATCACCACCAGCGATCAGCACCAGCTTGCCGTCGATATCGGCACCCAGGCCCTCGATGGCAGCCAGGGCGGCACCGACGTTGGTGGCCTTGGAGTCGTTGTAGTAGCTCACGCCATTGAGGTCGCGTACCCACTGGCAGCGATGCTCAAGGCCAGCGAACGTACGCAGGCTGGCGAGCATGGCGTCGAATGGCAGGCCAACCGCATGACCGAGCGCCAGTGCAGCCAGGGCATTGGACTGGTTATGTGCGCCACGGATCTTCAGTTCGCGTACCGGCATCAGGTTCTGGAATTCGAAGGCCAGGTACTTCTCGCCGTTCTCTTCGCGAATGCCGAAGCCTTTGAAATCGGGTTTGCCCAGGCCGAAAGTCCAGCAAGGCATGCCCTCGCCCATCAGCGGACGGCTCAGGGCATCCTGGCGATTGACTACAAATTGCCTGGCGCCACGGAAGATCCGGTGCTTGGCCAAGTGATAAGCCGGCAGGCCGCTGTAGCGGTCCATATGGTCTTCGCTGACATTCAGCACGGTGGCCACTTCAGCGCCGAGATCGTGGGTGGTTTCCAGCTGGAAGCTCGACAACTCCATCACGTACAACTCGACGTCGTCGCTGAGCAGGTCCAACGCCGGCACACCGAGATTGCCGCCCACAGCCACGCGCTTGCCGGCCGCAGCCGCCATTTCGCCGACCAGGGTGGTCACGGTGCTCTTCGCGTTGGAACCGCTGATGGCCACGATCGGCGCCTTGGCGTTACGCGCAAACAGATCGATATCGCCGGACAGCTTGACGCCACGCGCTGCGGCAGCTTGCAGGGCGGGCGTAGCCAGGGCCAGGCCGGGGCTCACGTAGAGCTCATCGGCACGGCACAGAAACTCGACATCCAACTCGCCACAACGCACTTCCACGTGCGGGTAGTCACGGCGCAGCGTGACCAGCTCCGGTGGATTTTCCCGCGTGTCGGCCACGGCGAACGACGTGCCCCGGTTCGCCAGGAAGCGAACCAGGGACATGCCGCTCTTGCCGAGGCCGACAACGATGCGGAAGTGGTCTGAAGCGATCAGGGACACTCGTTTCTACCTCAGTTTCAGGGTGGCAAGGCCGACCAGTACCAGAATCACGGTGATGATCCAGAAACGGACGATCACACGTGGCTCGGGCCAGCCCTTGAGTTCAAAGTGGTGGTGGATCGGCGCCATGCGGAACACACGACGCCCGGTCAATTTGAAGGAAGCCACCTGGATGACCACCGACAGGGTTTCCATCACGAACACACCGCCCATGATGAACAGCACGATTTCCTGGCGAACGATCACCGCAATGGTGCCCAGGGCAGCGCCCAGCGCCAGCGCGCCGACGTCACCCATGAAGACTTGTGCCGGGTAGGTGTTGAACCACAGGAACCCCAGGCCGGCACCGATCAGCGCGCCGCAGAACACGATCAGCTCACCGGCGCCCGGTACGTAAGGGATCAGCAGGTATTCAGCGAATTTCACGTTACCCGACAGGTAGCAGAAGATGCCGAGTGCACCGCCAACCATCACCGTCGGCATGATCGCCAGGCCATCAAGGCCGTCGGTCAGGTTCACTGCGTTGCTGGAGCCGACGATCACGAAATAGGTCAGCACCACGAAGCCGACACCCAGTGGAATGCTTACATCCTTGAGCATCGGGATGATCAAGGTGGTTTCCACGGCGCTTGGCGCAGTGGTGTACAGGAAGACTGCCGCAGCGAGGCCGAACACCGACTGCCAGAAATACTTCCAGCGGCTTGGCAGCCCCTTGGAGTTTTTCTCGATCACTTTGCGGTAGTCATCCACCCAGCCGATGGCACCGAACAACAGGGTCACCAGCAGCACCACCCACACGTAGCGGTTATGCAGGTCGGCCCAGAGCAAGGTGCTGACGCCGATGGACGACAGGATCAGCGCACCGCCCATCGTCGGCGTGCCGGACTTGGACAGATGCGACTGCGGGCCGTCGTTACGAACCGATTGACCAATTTGCAGGTTCTGCAGGGTGCGGATCATCCACGGCCCCAGGAACAGTGACAAAGACAGCGCGGTCAGCACACCCAGGATCCCGCGCAGGGTCAGGTACTGAAAGACCGCGAAGCCTTTGTGGAACTGTTGCAGATACTCAGCCAGCAGCAGCAGCATTAATGTTTCTCCGTACTTGAGCCACACAAGGCTGCGACGACGTTTTCCATCACCGCGCTGCGCGATCCCTTGATCAAAATGGTTGTGTGTTTGTCGTGTTCAGTCGCCGTCAGCGCCTGGATCAATTCAGCTTGCGTCGCGAAATGCCGCGCACCGGGGCCAAAGGTGCTCACGGCGTGAGTCATGTTCGGGCCGACCGCGTAGAGCGCGTCGACCTTGCCGCTGGCGTAGGCACCCACTTCGCGATGGGACTGCTCGGCCCAGTCGCCCAGTTCGGCGATATCGCCCAGCACCAGTACTTTGCGGCCATCGAAACCCTTGAGCAGATCTATGGCGGCGCAGACCGAGGACTGATTGGCGTTGTAGGTGTCATCAATCACGCGCATGCCGTTGGCAGCCAATTGCGCCACGGTGCGGCCCTTGACCGGCTGCACCGCGCCCAGGCCCGTAGCGATACCGAACAGCGACACGCCCAGGGCATGGGCGGCGGCGGCGGCGGCCAGGGCGTTGGCAACGTTATGGTTGCCCAGCAGGTTCAACTGCACGTGTTCGCTGCCTTGCGGGGTATGCAAGGTGAAAGACGGGCAACCGCGGGCGTCAACGGTGATATTTGAAGCATGGAAGTCGGCCGCGGCATTGAGCACCGCAAACGTCAGCACCTTGCGACCGGCGGCGCGTACACGCCAGGTCTCGAAAGCCTTGTCGTCCAGGTTCAGCACAGCGGTGCCCGAGGCGTCGAGCCCTTCAAGGATTTCACCCTTGGCTTCGACGATTTTTTCCGGGCCGCCGAACTCGCCGACATGGGCGGTACCGGCATTGTTGATGATCGCCACGTGAGGCTTGGTCAGCGCCACGGTGTAGGCGATTTCGCCGATGCGCGAAGCCCCCAGCTCGATCACGGCTGCCGTGTGCTCCGGGGCCAGCTCGAGCAGGGTCAGCGGTGCGCCGAAATCATTGTTGAGGTTGCCACGAGTCGCGAGCACTGGCCCGCGCGTACGCAGGACGCCGGCAAGCAGTTCCTTGACCGTGGTCTTGCCGCTGGAGCCGGTAATGGCCGCCACCGGCTTGTCAAAAGCCGCGCGGTTGAGCGCACCCAGTTGGCCCAGGGCCAGGCGGGTATCGGCAACCAGCAATTGCGGCAAGGTGGAGTCGGCCACTTCACGCTGTACCAAGGCACCGACGGCACCTTTGGCGGCGACTTCGTTCAGGTAGTCGTGACCATCGAAGCGCGGGCCTGCCAGGGCGACAAACAACTGCCCAGGCTGAATGTTGCGGCTGTCGATACTCACGCCGTTGAAGGTGCAATCGCTCGACACTACGCGGGCCGACAGGGCCTGGGTGAGTTCGCTGAACTGCATGACTTTAAGCATGGGCGACCTCCCAGGCAGTCAAGGCGTGATCAGCCTCGACCAGATCGGAGAAGGCATGGCGCTCGCCGTTGATTTCCTGGTAGTCCTCGTGCCCCTTGCCCGCCAGCACCACCACATCGTCAGCGCTGGCGCTGGCAATCAGTTGGGCAATGGCGGCACCACGACCGGCAACGAAGGTGGCCTTGGAGGCATCTTTGAAGCCGACACGGATGTCATCGAAAATCTGGCTTGGGTCTTCGCTGCGCGGGTTGTCGTCGGTGACGAGTACGCCGTCGGCCAAACGCTCGACAATCTCGGCCATCAACGGACGCTTGCCGCGATCGCGATCACCGCCGCAGCCGAACAGGCAGAGCAATTTGCCCTTGGCATGTGGGCGCAGCGCTTCGAGAACTTTTTCCAGGGCATCCGGGGTATGGGCGTAATCGACCACCACCAGCGGCTGCTTGCCGCCACCCAGGCGCTGCATACGGCCAGCCGGGCCCTCAAGCTTGGGCAGTACGCGCAGGATTTCATCCAGGGCGTAATCCAGCCCCAGCAGCGCGCCGATGGCAGCAAGTACGTTGCTCAGGTTGAAGCGGCCGAGCAAGGTACTGCGCAAGTGGTGTTCGCCCTGGGGCGTGACCAACGTGGCGCGTACGCCCTCGTCATTGAACTGGGCTTCGCGGCAATACAGGTAGGCACTGGAATCTTTCAGGCTATAGCTGATCAGGCGTGCTTCGCTTTCTTCGCCAGCCAGTTGACGGCCAAATGCGTCGTCCAGGTTGATCACTCGGCACTTCAGGTCATTCCAGGCAAACAGCTTGGCCTTGGCGGCGGCGTACGCCTCCATGGTGCCGTGGTAGTCGAGGTGATCACGGGACAGGTTGGTCATCACCGCAACGTCAAAGGCCAGGGCAGCCACTCGCCCCTGATCCAGACCATGTGAGGAAACTTCCATTGCAACCGCCTTGGCGCCGGCCTTTTTCAGGTCGGCCAGGGTCGCTTGCACGGCAATCGGGTTCGGCGTGGTGTGCAGGCCGCTTTGCAGCGCACCATAAAAGCCAGTGCCCAGGGTGCCGACGATGCCGCAGTGCTGGCCCAAAAGGTCAAGGGCCTGGGCGACCAACTGGGTCACGCTGGTCTTGCCATTGGTGCCGGTCACGCCGATCAGGTTGAGCTGGCGGCTCGGGTCGCCGTAAAAACGCCCGGCGATGTCAGAGAGCTGCGCAGCCAGGCCCTTGACTGGAATCAACGGCACGTCGGTGATCGGCAGCACAGTGGCGCCTTCCACTTCATAGGCCACAGCCGCCGCGCCGCGTTGCAGGGCGTCTGCGATATGCGCACGACCGTCGAACTTGCCGCCAGGCACCGCCAGGAACAGGTCACCGGCGCGTACGTTGCGGCTGTCCAGGCTCAATTCGCGAATCAGCAGATCGCGGCCGGCATGGGCAAAAATCTTGTTGAGGCTCAGAGACATCAGCCGCGCCCTCCATTGGCTTTGACAGCGGCGGCCGGTGGTCCGGCGTTGGCTTGTTGGGTCGGCGGCAGGTTGTCCGGCGTGATGTTCATCAGGCGCAGGGTGCCGGACATCACTTTGCTGAACACCGGCGCCGATACCAGGCCACCGAAGTAGCCGGCTTTACTCGGTTCGTCGATCACCACGACGATGGCGTAGCGCGGGTCGCTCATCGGGCCGAAGCCAGCGAACAGCGAGCGGTAGGAATTTTCGGCGTAGCCCTTGGTGCCTACCGATGTCTTGCGCGCAGTACCCGACTTGCCTGCCACGTGATATGCCGGCACCTGGGCACGGAACACCCCGCGTGGAGCTTCGATCACTTGTTGCAGCATGCCCTGGATGGTCTTGGCGACTTTTTCCGGAATGACCTGATTGGCTTTCGGCGGTTCATCCACATGGATCAGGCTCAACGGCACCATGCGGCCGTTGTTGGCTAATACAGAGAACGCGTGGGCCAGCTGGATCGCAGTGACCGACAGGCCGTAGCCGTAGGACAGCGTGGCAGTCTCGGCCTTTCTCCACTCGCGGTAGTTCGGCAGGTTGCCCACGCGCTCACCCGGGAAATCGAGGCCGGTGGGTTGCCCCAGACCGATTTTTTGCGCCAGGTGATAGATCGTTTCGCCGCCAATGTCGAAGGCGACCTTACTCATGCCCACGTTACTGGAGTTGATCAGGATACCTGTCAGATCCAGCACCGGACCTTCGCTGCGGGATACGTCGCGAATGGTGTATTTGCCCAGTTGCAAGGTGCCTGGGTAAACCTCGACCTTGTCGGTAGGTTTCCAGCGCCCGGTTTCCAGGGCAGCGCTCATGGAGATGGCTTTCATGGTCGAACCCGGCTCGAACACGTCGATCATTGCGCGGTTACGCATCATCGCCGGCTGCAGGTTGCGACGGTTGTTGGGGTTATAGGTCGGCTGGTTGACCATGGCGAGGATCTCGCCGGTCTTCACGTCCATGATCACCAGGCTACCGGCCTTGGCGCCGTTCTCGATGATCGCGTTACGCAGTTCGCGGTTGGCCAGGTATTGCAGGCGCAGATCGATCGACAACGCCAGAGGCTTGCCGGCCTTGGCGTTTTTGGTGACCTGGACATCCTTGATCAGCCTGCCGCGCCGATCCTTGATGACCTGCCGCTTGCCCGGAACTCCGGCCAGCCATTCGTCGTACGCCAGCTCAACACCTTCGCGACCATGATCATCGATATCGGTAAAGCCGACCATGTGCGCGGTGGTTTCACCGGCCGGGTAGAAACGACGAAACTCCTCGATGCCGTAGACACCGGGGATTTTAAGGTCGAGCACCTGCTGGCCTTGCTCGGGGGTGAGCCCGCGAACCAGATAGATGAATTCCTTGTTGGCCTGGGCTTCGAGGCGATCGGTCAGGGCCTTGCGGTCCTGGCCAAGGGCGGCGGCCAGCTCGGGCCACTTGTCCTTGGCAACTTGCAGCTCTTTAGCGTTGGCCCACAGCGTCGTCACCGGGGTACTGACGGCCAGGGGCTCGCCATTGCGGTCGGTGATCAGGCCGCGGTGCGCAGGAATTGGAATATGCCGCAGGCTGCGGGCGTCACCCTGGCCGATCAGGAAGTCGCGGTCGACCACCTGCAGGTCGAAGATGCGCCAGACGATCGCACCCACCATCAATGCCAGCAAGCCGAGCATCAGGCGGAAGCGCCACGGGTAGAGTGCGCCTTCGAGCTTCATCATGGCGCCACCATGCGGACTTCGGCCGCGCCCGGGATGTGCATCTTCAGCTGCTCGGTAGCCAGCACTTCGATACGGCTGTGGGCTGTCCAGGTACTTTGTTCGAGGATCAACCGGCCCCACTCCGCCTGCGCCTTGTCACGCACGCTCAACTCCCCATACAGGGTATTGAGCAACTGGCGGTTCCAGTGGGCGCTGTAGGACACCGCAATCGCGGACACCAGCACGCCGACAAACAGCAGCAACATAAAGAAGCTGCCGCCCGGCAGGGGTTTGGCGAAAAGCTTGCTCACCGCAGCTTCTCCGCGACGCGCATGACGGCGCTACGGGAACGTGGGTTGGCCTTGAGTTCGGCTTCGGAAGCGAACTGCGCTTTGCCATGGATTTTGATTTTCGGCACAAAGGCTTCGAAACGTACCGGCAGGTTGCGCGGCAGGTTGTCGGACTCGCCCTTGACCAGACGACGCATGAACAGTTTGACGATGCGGTCTTCCAACGAGTGGAAGCTGATCACCACCAGGCGACCGCCCACTTCCAGAGCATCCAGAGCGGCTTCGAGGCCGGCTTCCAGATCACCCAATTCGTTGTTGACGTGAATGCGCAGGCCCTGGAACGCACGGGTTGCCGGGTTCTTGCCCTTTTCCCACGCTGGGTTGGCGACCTTCAGCACTTCAGCCAGGTCGGCGGTACGCTCGAATGGCTGGATTTCCCGACGCTCGACCACGGCACGCGCCATCCGGCCGGCGAAGCGTTCTTCGCCGTATTCCTTGAATACGCGGGCGATTTCTTCCACCGGTGCGGTGGCGATGAACTGGGCAGCGCTGACCCCTCGGGTGGGGTCCATGCGCATGTCCAGGGGGCCGTCGTTCATGAAGCTGAAGCCGCGCTCCGGGTCGTCGAGCTGCGGCGAAGACACGCCCAGGTCGAGCAAAACCCCGGCCACCTTGCCTGCCATGCCGCGCTCGGCGACTTCGGCACCCAACTCGGCAAAGCTGCGCTGCACAACGACAAAGCGGCCGTCTTCGGCCGCTAGCGCTTGCCCGGTGGCAATCGCTTGAGGGTCCTTGTCGAACCCGAGGAGCTTACCGTCGGGCCCGAGCTGGCTGAGTATCAAACGGCTGTGCCCGCCCCTGCCGAAGGTGCCATCCAAATAGCAGCCATCCGCGCGTACGGCGAGAGCCTCAACGGCTTCGTCAAGCAGTACGGTGATGTGGTTAAAGCCGCTATCAATAGTCACAGGATCAAATCACGCAGTTCATCAGGCATCGCGCCCGGTTGTTGAATAGCAGCCAGGTCAGCTGCAGAAACAGCATCCCAGGCATCTTCGTCCCACAATTGGAACTTGTTCAGTTGGCCTACCAGCATTGCGCGCTTGTCGAGCTTGGCGTACTCGCGCAGACGCGGCGGTACCAGGAAACGACCGCTGCCATCGAGTTCTAGGTCAACGGCATTGCCGATCAGCAAACGCTGGAGGCGGCGGTTTTCTTCACGCAATGAAGGCAGCGCGCGCAACTTGGTTTCAATCAACTCCCACTCATCGAGGGGGTAAACACACAAACAAGGGTCAACGGCGTCAATCGTGATGATTAACTGCCCTGAACTTCGCGAAATGAGCTCGTCACGATACCGGCTCGGCATGGCGAGACGGCCTTTTGCATCGAGACTGATAGCGTTAGCTCCGCGAAACACAGATGCGTTTCTCCAAATTTTAGCGTTTTACGTTCAAAAAACCCACTTTGTGCCACTTTCCGCCACTTGCGCACACTATAGGAATGCGCCTACCACACCGTCAAGGCGCGTATTCAAGGAAAAGCCTTACAGAACGGAGATTTAGGAAGGTAAAAGGAGGAGAAACGAGAGTTTGCCGATGTTTTTGACTCAACAACGGCAAATAGCTCATGGAGCTACGACTTAAAGTTAAAGTGATTTATTAAGAGTAAGATTTTTTTGGTATTACGAAGACGCATCTGCCAATGATTTGGCAGGGAGGGATTCTTGCGTTACTACCGGGTTTGCGCACGAGATTCGAACGCAAGGAAAAAAGGTGGAGAGTCGATCTGTAAGCCGGGTTCTGTCTTGAACAGTCATTCGTCTACGATGGCCATCACTGGACATCTTTAGCAACCTACCCGGTCCCAGCGCGGGCCACGCCTTGGGACCCTATTTGGTCTTGCTCCAAGTGGGGTTTACCTAGCCACGAACTGTTGCCAGTCGTGCGGTGCGCTCTTACCGCACCTTTTCACCCTTACCGGCACCGAAGCGCTTAGGCGGTTATTTTCTGTGGCACTTTCCGTAGGCTCACGCCTCCCAGGCATTACCTGGCACTTCGCCCTATGGAGCCCGGACTTTCCTCCCCCCCCTAATTTTCATAGAGGGCAGCGACTGTCCAATCGACTCTCCGCCGCGCAGGTTAACGGCACGACGGTCTGAGGACAAGTATTAAAGTGCAGCAGTGCCATCATGTTCGGACGAAATACAGATTCGACCCCGGAACTATTCAGCCTTCTGTTTATCGAGCGCCACTTGATACAACACGTTTTTGCGCACCCCGGTAATTTCTGCGGCAAGGGCAGCGGCACGCTTGAGCGGCATTTCCTTGAGCAACAGATCGAGGATGCGCATGGCTTCGCTGCCCACGGCGTCTTCATTCTCCGGCGCACTCCAGCCCGCCACCAGCACCACACATTCGCCCCGCTGCTGATTGCTGTCGCCCTCGACAAACGCTCGCAACGCCTCCAGCGGCAGCCCCTTGAGGGTTTCGAAGGTCTTGGTCAACTCCCGGGCCAGCAATGCCAGGCGCTCGCCGCCGAACACCAGTTCCATATCCTGCAGGCATTCAAGGATGCGGTGCGGAGCTTCGTAGAAGATCAGGGTGCGCGGCTCTTCCTTCAGGGCCTGAAGGCGTGCGCGACGGCCGACTGCCTTGGCCGGCAGGAAACCTTCGAAAATAAACCGATCCGACGGCAAGCCTGCGGCAGATAATGCGGCAATCAGCGCGCACGCTCCCGGAACAGGCACTACATTGATACCAGCGGCGCGTGCCTGGCGGACCAAGTGGTATCCCGGATCGGAAATCAACGGCGTACCCGCATCGGAGATCAATGCCACGTCATCACCGGCCAGCAAGCGGGTGATGAAACGGCTGCCTTCTTCGCGCTCGTTGTGTTCATGGCACGCCGCCAGTGGCGTGCTGATTCCAAAATGCTGCATCAACCGTTGGGAGTGTCGCGTGTCTTCCGCCGCGATCAATTTAACCTCGCGCAACACCTTCAGCGCCCGGGCACTGATGTCGTCCAGGTTGCCAATCGGCGTCGCCACCACAAAAAGCGAGCCAGCAGTGGAATTCAATGGACCTGGAGCAGTCAAAACGCACACCTCGATGGTTGGCAAAAGCCACATTGTAGCGCGTAGACGCCGTGAAAATATGCCATCACGGTGGATGCCGTTTCAGCCAGCACTGGTTAATCGCAACATTTGCACGACCTAAATCCATGGTTTCACGCCACTAACATCGCGCCTGGGCCAGTGCTTGGGTACACTTCCACGCTAATTTGATCGGTATCAGGAACACTTACATGATCGCTTGCCTGCGGCTGCTCTCCGCCCTCTGCCTCGCTGCCTTGCTGGCCGCGTGTGCCAGCTCGCCCTCGTCCAGCCTTGGCGACCTGCCACGGACCCCGGATGCCAGTATCGAGCAACTGCTCGAACAGGCAACGAACGCCAACACGCCGGAAAAGGCCGCCATGCTGCGCCTGAGTGCGGCAGACCTGGCCTACCAGCAGAACAATGCCGGCCGCTCGTCGCAGATCCTTGCGCAGGTGCCCCTGGACGTCCTCAAACCCGCCGCGCAGATATTTGCCAGCACCCTGGCCGCCGAACTGGCGATGACTCGCAACCAGCCCAAGGCGGCATTGGCGGCGCTGAACCATCCCAGCCTGCAAAGCCTGAAGGAGCTGCCGGCAGACCAGCAGATCCGCACCGGTACCGTGCACGCCCGCGCTTACGAAGCCGACGGCCAGACCCTGGCCGCCGCTCGCGAGCGGGTTGCCATGGCGCCGCTGCTGACCGGCGATGCCGCTGCAAGCAACCACGAAGCCATCTGGGTGCTGATTGCCGCGCTGCCGGCCGAACAGTTGCAGGCCACCGGCAACCCGACACTCGATGGCTGGGTGACCTTGGCCCAGGCGGTCAAGGGCGCCGGCACCCTGGAGCAACAACAGGCCGCTATCGATACCTGGCGCGCGCAGAACCCGGGCCACCCGGCAGCGGTGCAACTGCCGACGCCATTGACCAGGCTCAAGGAGCTGGCCAGCCAGCCCCTGAACAAGATCGCCGTGCTGCTCCCGCAGGAAGGCCCATTGGCTTCGGTCGGCAAGGCATTGCGAGAAGGTTTCATGGCGGCTCACTACCAGGCCGAACAGGCCGGGCAGAAGGCGCCGGTCATCGAGTTCTACGACAGCTCGCGCATGACCTCCCTCGACGACTTCTACGCCAAGGCCCAGGCCGCCGGCGTGCAATTGGTGGTAGGCCCGCTGGAAAAACCGCTGGTCAAGCAACTCAGCGCACGCCCGCAATTGCCGATCACCACCCTGGCACTCAATTACAGCGAGACTGATCAAGGCCCGGCGCAACTGTTCCAGTTCGGCCTGGCCGCTGAAGACGAAGCCCGTGAAGTATCGCGCCGCGCCCGTGCCGATGGCCTGCATCGCGCCGCAGCCATGGTGCCGCGTGGCGAATGGGGCGAGCGTGTCTACAAAGCCTTCCGCCAGGATTGGGAAGCCAATGGCGGCACTGTGATGGGCGTCGAGTATGTCGATCAGCCAGTGGCACTGGCCCAGCAGATCGCCGACCTGTTCCAGTTGCGTAAAAGTGAAGGTCGCGCCAAGAGCCTGCAAAGCACGGTCGGCACCGACGTTGCCGCCCAGCCTTCGCGTCGCCAGGACATCGAGTTCATCTTCCTGGCGGTCACCCCGCAACTGGCCCAGCAGATCAAGCCGACCCTGAACTTCCAGTACGCCGGCGATGTGCCGGTCTACGCCACGTCCCATGTCTTCAGTGCCAGCGGCGACCGCAACCAGTACCTGGACATGACCAACGTGATGTTCTGCGAAACCCCTTGGCTGCTTGACACCACCGACCCGCTGCGCAACCAGGTCGCCGCGCAATGGCCGCAAGCCAATGGCAGCCTGGGCCGCCTGTACGCGATGGGCGTCGACGCCTACCGCCTGGCGCCGCGCCTGGGCCAACTCAAGGCATTGCCGGACACCCGTGTCGACGGTCTCTCGGGCAACCTGGGCATCAGCGCCAACCAGCGCGTTGACCGCCAGATGCCATGGGCGAAATTCGTCGGCGGCGCCATTCAGCGCCTGCCCGATACCCCACGCTGATGCCCGAGCGGTCCAGCGCACAAAGCGGCAAGGATGCCGAACTTCAAGCGCTGAAATATCTGCAACAACAGGGTCTGCGTCTTCTGGCGCAGAACTGGTTATGTAAACGCGGCGAGCTTGATCTGGTCATGCTTGACGGCGATACAGTAGTATTCGTCGAAGTCCGCTACAGAAAACACGCACAATGGGGTGGCGCGCTCGCCAGTATCGACGGGCGCAAGCGTCAGAAACTGATACTCGCCGCGCAGTTTTTTCTGCTAAAAGAGCATCGCTGGGCTGACAGCCCCTGCCGTTTCGATGTGGTCGCCATAGAAAGCACACCGTCGGGTCCTGCTGATCTGAACTGGCTCAAAGATGCCTTCGACAGCTGACGCACCCGGCACCTTCACCACACACTTTTGCTCTTTGCATTGCGGGCTGCACATTACCTGTGCCAAACAGCCGCGCTACTTAAGGTCACACAGATGGACATGCAATCCCGAATTCGCCAGCTTTTCCAGGCCAGCATCGACACCAAGCAACAGGCGATGGACGTACTTGCACCGCACATCGAGCAAGCCAGCCAGGTCATGGTCCACACCTTGCTCAACGGAGGCAAAATGCTTTCGTGCGGCAACGGTGGTTCGGCTGGCGATGCCCAGCATTTTTCTTCCGAACTGCTCAACCGCTTTGAGCGTGAACGCCCGAGCCTGCCGGCCATTGCCTTGACCACCGACTCATCGACGATCACCTCGATCGCCAACGACTACAGCTACAACGAAATATTCTCCAAGCAGATCCGCGCCCTCGGCCATTCGGGCGACGTGTTGCTGGCGATTTCCACCAGCGGCAACTCAGCGAATATTATTCAAGCGATCCAGGCCGCACATGATCGTGAAATGATTGTCGTAGCCTTGACCGGTCGCGATGGTGGCGGCATGGCTTCGCTGCTGCTGCCTGAGGACGTGGAGATTCGCGTCCCGGCCAATGTCACTGCACGTATTCAGGAAGTCCACCTGCTGGCGATCCACTGCCTGTGCGATCTGATCGACAGCCAACTGTTCGGGAGTGAAGAATGACCGTTAACCGCCTCAGCCTTTTGGCCATCACGCTGTGCCTTGCCATCAGCGGCTGCAGCTCGGCAATCACCGCTACACGGGACACCCCCATCCAGGACGACCGCGGCACACGTACTTTCGGCAGCACCATTGATGATTCGCTGATCGAAACCAAGGTCAAGGTCAATGTCGCCAAGGCCGCCACAGACCTGGGCAACGGCGCCTCGCGCATCGTGGTGACCAGCTTCAACGGCGTCGTCCTGCTGGCAGGGCAAACCCCACGTGCCGACCTCAAGGCCCAGGCTGAACAAGCCGCTGCGGGCGTGCAACGAGTCAAAAAGGTCCACAACGAATTGCAGGTCATGGACCCGATCACCCTGCTGGCCATCAGCAACGATGCGCTGCTGACCACCAAGATCAAGGCGCAGATGCTCACCGACAGCGCGGTGCCGGGCTCGCGCATCAAGATCGTTACCGATAACGGCATCGTCTACATGATGGGCCTGCTGACCCAGGCCGAAGCGACCCGCGCCGCCAACCTGGTGCAGGGCGTGTCGGGCGTACAGAAGATCGTGAAGGTGTTCGAATACATCGACTGATGTAGACACACAGCCACAAAAAAGGGCGCCGTGCATTGACTGCACGGCGCCCTTTTTAGTGCCTAGCGTTTACTGGTATTGCTGGTACGGATTGCCTTGGAACTGGTTGTTCTGCTGTGGCGCCTGCTGCTGACCAGGCTGGCCGTATTGCTGGCCAGGGATCGGGCCGAGGTTGACCTCGACACGACGGTTCTGGGCGCGGCCATTCACGTCGGCGTTGCTGGCAATCGGGTTATCCGGGCCGGCACCGCGCGCGCTCAGGTTGGCACCATTGACGCCTTGGGACGTCAGGTAGTTGGCCACGCTCTGCGCACGGCGCTGGGACAGGTCCATGTTCAGTTGGCGGCTGCCGGTGCTGTCGGTGTAGCCGACGATCTGAATAGTGTTCTGGTTGAACTGCTTGAGGGAGTTGGCCAGGTTGTTCAGCGGCTGGTAGAAGCTGCTGGAGATCGCATCGGAGTTGGTGGCGAAGGTGATGTTGCCCGGCATGATCAGCTTGATCTGGTCACCCTGGCGCTGCACTTCCACACCGGTGTTGGCCATGCTTTCACGCAGTTTTTTCTCTTGCTGGTCGGCGTAGTAGCCATAGCCTGCAGCACCGGCACCCGCAACGACGGCGCCAATCAGCGCGCCCTTGCCACGGTTGTTATGATCGATGGCCGCACCGGCCAATGCACCGGCCAGCGCGCCGAGGCCGCCGTACTTGGCAGTCTTGCTCATACCGCTTTCAGAACCATTGCCGGCCTGTCCCTGGCTGCCGTCATAAGGATTAGGTGAGGCACAGCCAGACAACAGGGCTACGGCGGTAGCGACAACAAGCAGACGACGCGGAGTAAACATGAAGGGAGCTCCTACTTTTGCATTCTGTGATGCAGAGGACATTGGCAATGGACCTGTGCCGAGTTTGGAACGCGACAAGCGGCAAAAATTCCGTGGGCACGCAAAGCATAGCTGTCTTTGGCTCGAGCCTGTGCCTGCGTGTCTGTACCGACTTGTATCAGAGCCGACAACCCATCACGCACGCACGAAAGGGTTCTCTCGCATCTCATCGCCCAGCAACGTATCCGGCCCATGCCCTGTCACCACTGTCGCGCGCTCATCCAGCGTGTATAAGCGCTGCTTGATCGACCGCACGATCGTCGCCTGGTCGCCGCCCCACAAATCCGTGCGCCCAACGCCGCGCCGGAACAAGGTGTCACCGGCAATCAGCAGCTGGGCATCAGCAAACCAGAAGCTCATCGAACCCGGCGTATGCCCAGGGGTGTGCAAGGCAACACCGCATCCACAGGCCAATTCTTCATCATGTTCCAGCCAGCGATCCGGCGACGGCACTGGCACATAGGGCACGCGAAACATCTGGCATTGCATTTCCAGGTTGTCCCATAGAAATTGATCATCTTTGTGCAGGTGCAGCGTGGCTCCGGTTTTTTCTTTCAATTGGCCAGAGGCCAGGAAGTGATCCAGGTGAGCATGGGTGTGGATAATGCTCACCACCTTCAGACCCAACGCATCAAGACGCGCCAGGATCAATTCGTGATTGCCGCCGGGGTCGACTACGATGGCTTTTTTCGTGATCGGGTCGCCAATGATGGTGCAGTTGCACTGCAACGGGCCGACGGGGAAGGTTTCGCGAATCAGTGGTGGTTTTTCGGTAGTCATGAGTGTCCTGCAAGCTCTCTGGCGCGTTCCAAGTGCAGTATGGTGGAGGTGCCCCCACTCTGGAAGGGATCGATTCGGCGGTGTATCCGCTGCTAAGCTACACAAGCGCCATCCCCCGCTGCAGTCAGTCGCATTTGGAGCAACACCCATGGCGAATCAACAGATCATCTGCGAGCACTGCGACTGCGTGTACGAAAAGGTCACGCTCGCCAAACATCAAAAAGCCCTGTGTGTGCGGTGTTCGGGTGTGCTGCAGCGCTATAACGGCCTGTCGGTGCAACAACGCCTCGCGCTGACGGTGACCGCAGCAGTGCTGTGGACCTTTGCCAACTTTTATCCGGTGATGAGCATCAGCCTGCAGGGCTTGAAAAACAGTGCGACGCTGTGGGATTCGGTGGTGGCGCTGAGTCTGGGGCCGATCACGTTCATTGCGTTGGTGGCGGCGATCTCCATCATCATCGCGCCGGTGTTTCAGCTGGTCTTGCTGATCTGGGTTTTGAGTTTTGCCTTGGCCGGCCAGCGTTCGCCGGCGTTCAAACTGTGCATGCGCTGGCTGGAAGCGCTCAGGCCCTGGAGTATGCTGGAAGTCTGCCTGCTGGGCGCCATGGTTGCCGTGTTCAAACTGGCGGGTATGCTGGATGTAATCCCCGGTACCGGCCTGTTTGCCTTGGCCGCCCTCAGCCTGTTGCTGATCCGCATTGCCGGGCGCGATGTCCGCGACCTGTGGGACACCGTATGAATTCACCGCCCACCGCCCGCGAGCTCAACCTGTGCCTGTGCCATACCTGCGGCCAGGCCTGCGACATGCGCCTGGAGCCCACTGAATGCGAGCGCTGCGGCGCGCCCTTGCACCGGCGCAAAACGCAATCGCTGACACGCACCTGGGCCTACTTGCTCACCGCCCTCGCCTTTTACATACCGGCCAATTTGCTGCCGGTGATGAACACCACCATGCTCGGCTCCGGCGCAGACAGCACCATCATGAGCGGCGTGCTGGAGTTCTGGCAGCATGGCGCCTGGGACATCGCCCTGATCATTTTCATCGCCAGCATTGCCGTGCCGGGCATCAAGTTCTTGTCACTGGGGTTGCTGCTGATCACCGTGCAGCGCAACAGCCAGTGGGCGCGCAAGGAACGCTCAAAGCTGTTTCGGTTTATCGAGCTGATCGGCTATTGGTCGATGCTGGACGTCATCGTGGTCGCACTGGTGGCCGCGCTGGTTAAGTTTCAAGCCCTGGGCACGATCGAACCGCGCCTGGGCATTCTGTTTTTTGGCTTGGTGGTGGTATTTACCATGCTCGCGGCCATGAGTTTTGATCCCCGGCTAATCTGGGAAAACCCACATAACGAGGAGACCTCGGATGAGCGCATCCAAGGCTGACACCCCTGCGGGGCAACCCGCGATCAAGACGCGTCGCTTCAGTGTCTCACTGGTCTGGATCGTGCCGATTGTCGCAGTGCTGGTGGGGATCTCGCTGGTGATTCACAGCGTCATGCAACAAGGGCCGACCATCGTCCTCAACTTCAAGACCGGCAGCGGGCTGGTCGCCAACAAGACCGAGGTCAAATACCGCAATGTGGTGATCGGCCAGGTGACCGCCGTGGCCTTGAGCGGTGACCAGAAAAGTGTCAACGCCACCATCGAGCTGTCCAAACAGGCCGAAAGCTTCACCCGCGAAGACTCCAAATTCTGGGTGGTGCGCCCACGTATCGGCGCAGGCGGCGTATCCGGTATCGACACGCTGCTGTCCGGCGACTACATCGGCGCGGATATCGGCCAGTCCGAAACCCGCGCCAAACATTTCACCGGCCTGGAAAACCCGCCACCCATCACCTATGGCGAGCCTGGCAAGCGTTTCACCCTGCACACGCAGACGCTCGGCTCCCTGGACATCGGCTCGCCGGTCTATTACCGCAAAATCCCGGTAGGCCAGGTGGTGGCTTATGAGTTGGACAGCGAAGGCAAGGGCGTGAATGTCGAAGTGTTCATACACGCACCCAATGATGGGTATGTGACCGAGAACACGCGGTTCTGGAATGCCAGTGGTGTCGATCTGAGCGTCGGCGCCAATGGCTTTGCACTGAAGACCGAATCGGTGTCGTCCATGCTGATGGGCGGGATCTCCTTCCAGGCCCCACCCTACAACCCCAACGACAAGCCGGCTGAGGAAAATCGCGGCTTTGAATTGTTCGAAGACCAGCAAAGCGCCCTCGCCCCGCCCAATGGCAAAGGGCAATACATGGTCCTGCGCTTTGATCAGGCCCTGCGTGGGCTGAAAGTCGACGCACCGGTGGAGTTCCTCGGCGTCGAGTTCGGCAAGGTGGTGTCGATCAATCTGGATTTCGATGCGAAGAAACGCAGCTTCCCGGTCAATGTCGGCATCGTGATCTACCCGCAACTGCTCGGCGCGGCCCACACCAAGCTGCTCAAGGCCATGCACAACAACCCTGACGATGAGGCGGCCGGCGTGCGCCTGATCGGCAGCTTCATTGAAAACGGCCTGCGCGCCCAGGCCCGCAGCGGTAACCTGCTGACCGGCCAGTTGTACATCGCCCTGGACTTCTACCCCAAGGCCGAGAAAGTGGCGTTCGATCCGAACCAGCGCCCCGTGGGTATTCCCACCATCCCGGGCAACCTGGAACAACTGCAGGAGAAGTTCGAAGGTATCGTCAACAAGCTCAGCCAACTGCCGGTCGAGCGGATTGCCGGCAACCTCGACGCCAGCCTGGTCGAACTGCGCAAGGGCCTGGCGCAATTCAACGCCAAGACACTGCCGGGTGTGCAGACGACACTGGCCGACGTGAGCAAGACCCTGCAATCGGCCAGCTCAACCCTGGCAGAAGACTCACCCCAGCGTGAACAACTGACCCAGACCCTGGATGAACTGGCACGCATGTCGCGCTCCTTGCGCGAGCTGTCCGATTACCTGGGCCGGCATCCGGAGTCGCTGATTCGCGGTCGTCCTGATAACGCCGCGCCGAACGACCTGCAAGGGCCACCCCGCAAATGACCATTGGAGCCGCCATGACGTCGCCGTTGAAGATCACCCTGCTGACCACGATGCTGTTGCTCGCGGCCTGTCGCAGTGACCCCATCGCCTTCCACACCCTGACCCCGGCACATGCGAGCAACAGCTCACGCGCAGATGCCGGTGGTGTACGGATTGAAAGCCTCAGCGTGCCGCCCCAGGTAGACCGCGCGCAGATAGTGGTGCGCCAGGGTGACAGTGGGTTGGCGATTCTTGAAACCCAGTGGTGGGCCGCCAGCCTCGCTGACGAACTCAGGAGCGCGTTGGTGGATCAATTGGCCAATAGCGATCCACGCCACGCTGTGGCCCTGCGCCTTGAAGTGCAGCGCTTTGACTCGGTCCCCGGGCAGTACGCGCTGCTCGACGTGCGCTGGCGCCTGCGCCAGATCAATGGCGACCGCCCACCCCTGACTTGTCGCAGCACCTTGCAGTCACCCGCAGGGCCAGGCATCGACGATCTGGTGGTGGCGCATCAGAACAACCTCAAGCGGTTCGCGGCACTGATCAATCAAACCATCGGCACGTCACTCAAAGGCTGCCCTGCCGCGCCATAAACTGCGCTGGGCTCAGACCAGCAAGCCCATGGCCTTGGCTCGCGCCACTGCCTGGGTTCGGCGCTCCACGCCGAGCTTGCTGTTGATATGGCTGGCGTGGGTCTTGACGGTGTGCAAGGAAATAAACAGCTGGTTGCTGATTTCCTGGTTTGAACAGCCTTGGGCAATCAGTTGCAGCACCGCCAGCTCTCGCGTACTCAGGGTTTCTTGATGAGCCGGGGCCTGGACCACGCTGACCTGGGGCAGCAGCGCCAGCAAGCTCTGGTTCAGCAGACCATGGGGATCTTTGCCCAACTGCTCACGCATCCAGTCCGGGTAGCCCTCCAGCAACCGCTGGAACGGCTGCAACGCGCCGCCCGAGCCGGCTTCAAGTGCACGGGCCAATACCTGTCCGGCCTTGGCCTCCTGGCCGCCCGCCAACAGAAGCTGCGCCTGCTGGGTCAGCGCCATCAAGGCAATCATCTGTCGCCCACTGTTCTGGGACTGTTGCGCCAATGCTTCCAGACATTGCAACGCGGTGTCGGGCTGATGGCGTATGGCATCGAGCGCGGCTTGTTGCAGTTCGATATGTTGTGGCAGGTGTGGGTGGAACTCCGGCGCGGCAGCGGCGTGCTCGCCGTTGTAGGTCTGCCCCAGCCTGGTCAGCCAGGCGTCCGCCAGCTCGGTACGGCCCTGGGCCAGCCATAGCTCGCATTTGATCAACGTAATCATCGCCAGGTAATAGATCGGCGGTACGTCCCAGATGTGCATCAAGCGCTCGGCCTCGGCCAGCTCGGCAAAGGCATTGGAAAACTGGCCGCGCCGCCCTTCAAAGTTGGCGATCACGCAATGCCCGATCAGCACGCTGATATCCCGGCAGGCACGGGCTTCGGCCAAGCCGGCGCGCAAACGCACAAGGCCGGCTTCGGGCTGGTAACGCGCCAACAACAGGTAACCTTCGTAGAGCGACAACCGCGCACGCACCGCATACAGGCGCTGGGGCGCCAGGCCGTGCAAGCGTTCCAGGCCCTGGCGCACTTCGTCCAGGGCGCGCAGGATTTCGCCGCGTGACTGCAACACCCGCGCCCGGTCGTAATGGGCCAAGGCTTCAAACAACGGATTACCGACGCGCTGCGCCAGCTCCAGGGATTCGCGGTTCAAACCGCGGGCGCGCCACAGGTCGGCATCGACAATCGCCAGGTTGGACAGGGTCGACAGGCACATCAGGCGCTGGCCGTAGCGCTTTTGCGGCAGGCTTTCCAATGCCTCGTTGCAATAGCGCAGGGTCAATTCGCGATCCCCGCGCCCACGGGCAATAATCCCGCTCAACGCCAGCCACTGGGCCAACATCGACCTTTGCGCGGTCGCCGAGGGTGCCGGCAGGAAGCGACTGAGGTAGCTGGAAAGCTCCTGGGCCGCGTCCAATTGGCACGCCAGCCCCAATGCCCAACTGTAGAGCACGATCAAGCGCGGCGTGCTGATCAGCAGGCTGTCGGGCAAGTCCATCTTCCAGCGCAGCAACATGCCAACATTCTGCTCTGCCAACAGTTGCTCTTCGGACAGGTTCTGGACCAGGTTCGCCGCCACGTCCAGATGGCCGGCCCGCAGCGCCTGCTCTACTGCCTCGTCGATCAAACCCTGGGCGTTGAACCAGCGGCAGGCGCGCAAATGCAAGCTGGCCGGCGGCAATGTGGTGCTCTTCTCGCGGCGGGTACGCAGCAGGTCGGAAAACAAATGGTGATAGCGGTACCAGTGGCCCTGTTCATCCAGCGGCACCAGGAAAACCTGATGGGCCTGCAAATAATTCAGGATTTCGGCGCTGTCATGGGCTTCGCGGACCGCGTCGCACAACTCGCTGCAAAAACGCTCCTGGGGAGCAGTGTCGTACAGGAACGCTCGCACGTCGGCAGGCAGGCAGTCGATGACTTCTTCAAGCAGGTAATCACGAATCAGCCCTTCGCCACCGTGCAGGCTTTGGGGCAAGGCCCCCTCATTGCCACCGGCTTCGGACGCTGCCAACAACCAGAAGCGCAGGCCGGCGACCCAGCCCTCGCTGCGGCGGATCAGGTTTTCCAACGCTTCGCCGCCTAATGCGCTGCTGTGTCCATCCAGCACGGCAAGGGATTCGTCGTGGGTCAGGCGCAGGTCTTGTTCATGCAGCTCCAGCAGGTGCCGCGACAAACGCAAGCGCGCCAAGTGCCAATCCGGACGCTGCCGGCTGGTGACCAGTACCAACAGACCGTCGGGCAAATGATTGAGGAAAAATTGCAGGCAACGATCCAGCACCGGGCCTTGGGCCAGGTGGTAGTCATCCAGCACCAGCAATAGCGGCGAGCGCGTGGACAGATGCTCCGCCAGCTCATCGAGCAGGCCATCCAGCCATTCTTCAAAGGCAAAGGGTTGATGACGCTGACGCATTTTCAGCAAACCCAGGGATTGGGCGCCCAACTGCGGAAAATAGTGCTGCAAGCCGTCGAGCAATCGCTCCAGGAAGCGGCCGGGGTCATTGTCCCGTGGGCTCAGGCCCAGCCACAGACTTTGCCAGTGGGCCGGCAGGCCCTGGCAGAACTCCACCGCCAACGAACTCTTGCCGAACCCCGCCGGTGCGCAGACCAGCAACAATCGCCCGTCCAGGCCCGCGTTCAACCGTTGGCACAGGCGCGGGCGCAGCACGTAGCCGTCAGGCAATGGGGGCCTGTAGAAGCGGCCTTCCAGGGTTGGTATCACCACACTGGCAGGCCCTTGGATTCGGGACAGATCAGTCATCGCCGGGCTCTTGTGGAAGGCTGTTGTCGGCATTGCAGATGTCCGCAGACTAGCGGTAAAAGCGGCGGGATTGTAGATCTTTGCAACAATTGGCTGAAAAAGAACTGCGACAAGAAATATCCCTACAAACAGCACACACAAAAAGTGGGAGGGGGCTTGCTCCCGATGGCGGTGGATCAGCCAATGTATCCATCGACTGTCAGACCGCTATCGGGGGCAAGCCCCCTCCCACAGGGGTGCACTAGTGTTGGTTAGCGAACACCGTCCTGACGCAGGGCCGCAGGGGTGAAGTCGCTGGTGGTGGCGGTGAAGCCGAAGTCATAAGCCTGTTTCTCTTCGTTCTTCATGCCCAGGGCCAGGTAACGGCCGGACTGCAGGTCGTACAGGGTTTCCAGGGCGTACCACGGCACTTGCTTGTCGTAGTAGTTCTCGGCATGGGCTTCGGCAACCCGCCACAGTTGGCCACGGCCGTCGTAGTGGTCGATCACCGCCGCTTGCCAGGTGTCTTCGTCGATGAAGAAGTCACGCTTGGCGTAGATGTGGCGCTGGCCTTCCTTCAAGGTGGCGACCACGTGCCAGACGCGGCGCAGCTCGTAGCGCGCCAGGTCCTGGTTGATGTGGCCGGCCTTGATGATGTCGGCGTACTTGAGCTTCGGATCGTCGATCTTGTAGCTGTTGGAGGCGATGTAGATTTCTTTCTTGCCTTCCAGCTTCCAGTCGTAGCGATCCGGCGCACCGTTGTACATGTCGAGGTTGTCGGAGGTGCGCAGGCCATCGGCAGCAGTACCCGGCCCGTCATAGGACACTTGCGGGGCCCGGCGCACACGGCGCTGGCCGGCGTTGTAGACCCACGCCGAACGCGGTTCCTTGACCTGGTCCAGGGTTTCGTGCACCAGCAGTACACCACCGGCCAGACGCGCTGGCGCGGTGACTTGCTGCTTGAAGTAGAACAGGATGTTGCCCGGGTTTTTCGGATCGAAATCCTTCATCTTGTCGCGGAACACAAACTGATCGCGGAAGTACACCAGGCTGTAGGAACCGTTGGTTTGCGGCGTGGCCTGGGTGACCAGACGGGTTACGCTGCCGCCGCGATAACGGGTGATGTGGTTCCAGATGACTTCAACGCCGGTTTTGGGAATCGGGAACGGCACGGCGGTCTCGAAGTTTTCCAGACCGTTGCCGCCGGACACCAGGTTGGTAGTGGTGGCGTTTTTCTTGATGGCGGCGAACACGTCAGCCGGCACCGTGGCCCCGCGATGAGTCGGGTAGACCGGCATCTTGAAGCTGTCCGGGTAACGCTTGAACATCGCGTACTGCCCTGGAGCCAGTTTGTCTTTGTACTGTTCGACGTTCTGCGCGGTGATGGTGAATTGCGGTTGTTCGCTGGCATATGGGTTGGCCAGGAAGCCACGGGCATCCACGGCGCCGGCGTTGGTTGGCAGGGGTGACCATTTTGGGATGGTGCCGGCCGCGTTGCCCGCCATCTCGGCGCCCATCGGGGTCAGGGTCGTACCGAGCTTGGCAGCTTCATCCGCCGAGACTGCCGCCATGACGTTGCTCGCCAGGATCGACAGCCCAAGCACACCGACGTGCAACAGACTTTTAGTTATTTTCATACTCTGGTCTTCCTGAATACATGCCACTTGAAAAGAGTGTGCTTAGAAGTTGGCGCCGAAGCTCAAGGCGACAAAGTCGCGGTCATCCACGGTGCTGAACTTGCCACCAAAGAAGTTGGTGTACGCCAGGCTCGCGGTGTAGGTGTTCTGGTATTCGGCATCCAGGCCAAGGCTGACCGCCTTGCGACCCTCTTCAAAGTTGCCGCCAGGACCTGGCGAGTAACCTTTGACGTCATGGGACCAGGCCACGTTGGGCTTGAGGTTCACGCCAGCGAACACGTCCGGGTATTCCCAGATGGCACGGGCGCGGTAGCCCCAGGACGTTGCAGTGGTGTAGCCGTCGTTGTTGCAGTTGGTGTTCAGGCCGGCAGCGTTGGGCAGCCCGGCGCCGTTGGCGGTGGAGTTGTTCAGCGCGGCGCAGAAGCCACCCGGCAAGGTGCCTGGGCCGAACACCGGATCGCGACCATAGCGAGCCTGGGACTTGCTTTCCAGGCCACCCACATGGGTCACACCGATTTCACCGACCGTGGTCAGGCGACTGGCGCCCATCACCTGGTCGAAGAAGTGCGTAAAGGTGGTCTGGAACTGGGTGACTTCCTTGCGGTTGTAGCCATGCAGGTCCTGGCCCGGCGAGCCCTTGAGCACCGAAGCATTGCCAAAGCCAGGGATCGGCGTGACACCGGCAAACAGAATGTCGGTGGTACTCAACTGCACCGGCGCATTCGGCCGATAGCTCAATTCACCACTCCAGGCGGTGCCGGTAGGCAGCGTGGTGGAGAAGCTCAAGCCGTAGAGACGAATATCTTCCGGGTACTCGACGAAGTAGTTCGAACTGCCCGCCACGATCAGTGGACGCAGTGCCCCCAGCGGGCCCAGTGGACGGGTATAGGCCGCAGACGGCGCACCCTGTGCACTGAAGATCGGCGCACGGCTGTGGTAGTTCATGAAGTAGGCGCCGAACTCGGTGTCCAGCGGTTCGAAGTTGTAGTGCATGGCCACGCCGAACTGGCCGCTGTCCCGTGCATCACGGTCCGGCCCACGGCGCACCAGCACGCCTTCGCTGTTCACGTCCACGCCCAGGGCACCCAGGGTCGGCAGTGCCGCAGCGGGAATGGTCGAGCGCTTGTTCAACACCCGCAGGTTATTGCTGCAACCATCGGAGATCACGTCTGGCTGGGAGAAGAAAGTGCCGCAGTTATCAGTGACGGTCTGGTCCCATTCCAGTTGATAGAACGCTTCGGCCGACAGGTTGTCGGTGAGCGTCTGGGACACGTAGAACATGTTGACCGGAATCAGGCCCTCCTTGATCTCGGCACCCGGGCGACGAAACGCCGACACGTCGATAGGGTTGATGGAGTTGATGCCGCCGCCGATGAAGGTACTTTCGCCCCAGCTCACGACCTGCTTGCCAAAACGCACGGAACCCGGCGCATCGGCAATCGAGTAGTTGTGGTAGACGAACGCATCGAGAATCTGACCGCCAGAAGACTTGGCGCCTTCCTTGCGGTTGTTGTCGCTGATGTCCTTGAACTGACGGCTCTCGTCCTTGAGTTCAAAGTCGTACCAGTACTTGCCGCGCACAAACACGCCGGTGTCGCCGTACTTCAGTTCCAGGTCATGAATACCCTTGAAGATCTTCGAGAACGTCTCGCCGCGCTTGAAGTTCAAGTGACCGTCATCGGAAGTCTGGGACAGGCCCTTACCGCCATTGTTGGCGCCGATCAGATCACGATTGGGCTTGGCCGTAGACCAACTCGCACCCACCGAAAGCGAGGAGTCAAAGCTCCCTTCGATTTCACCGATGTTGAAACTGACGCCGAATGCAGGCCCGGCGAGCGTAGAAGCGAGACTGACGGCCAGGGGCAGTCTTGCCCGGCGCCAGAACTGGTTTACTTGGGTCATCGACGCTACTCCATGTGCATATTTTATTGTTATGGCAGTGAGCCCTTTCTTCAGATGTAACGGCCGGGATACAACGATTCCAATGCCGAAACGCAACCAAGCCTCCCTGGCTCGATGCGCAACATCCGCGAAAAACTCTGAAAGGGACTATAGCCAGAGGGGGGTAGTGCTTGATCCCTCTAAAGTGTGATTTGCATCACCAACCTGTCTGCCACAACCCTTTCGCCACGCCGACGAAGGTCGACGCGGGAAGGATGGCTGAAATTCGGCAAATCACAAGTAGAGGCTTGAGATAGAGCAGCGCCGCGCCCGAAAGGGCGCGGCGAGGGGCGTCAAAGCGTAGACAGGAAGGTGCTGTTGTTGGCCTGCCATTCGATGATGTCGATACGGATACGTTTTTTGTCGAGCTTGCCTACGCTGGTCTTGGGAATTTCAGTAACAACGGCGATCTGGCTCGGAATCGCCCACTTGCTCAAATGCCCCAGTTCAACGTAAGGCTTGAGGTGCTCCTTGAGCTCCCGCGCCCCAATCACTTGGCCCTCATGCACCACCAGCAAGGCAAAGGGGCGCTCGCCCCATTGCGGATCGGCGATGCCCACCACCGCTACCTCGCGTACCGCCGGGTGGCGGCTGACCAGGTCTTCGAGGGCCAGGGACGAGATCCATTCCCCACCGGTCTTGATCACATCCTTGATGCGATCACGGATATCGATCACACCAAACGCGTCCAGGGTGGCAACGTCGCCGGTGTGCATCCAGCCGCCGGCCCACAGTTCGGCGCCCTTTTGCGGTTCGTTGTAATAACCCTCGGTCAGCCAGGGCGCGCGCAACACCAGTTCGCCCTGGGTTTCGCCGTCGGCGGGAAGAAAGTTGCCGTCGGTGTCCATGATTGCCGCCTCCACCAACGGCCCAGGCACACCGGCCTTGATGCGATAGGTGGTGCGTTCGTCTTCGCTGCCGGCCATCAGCTCTTCATTGAGGTGTGCGCACGACACCAGCGGCCCGGTCTCGGACATGCCATACGCGGCGGTCAATTGAATGCCGCGGGCCTTGGCGGCTTCGTACAGCGAGCGGTTGAGCGCGCTGCCACCAATGACGATTTTCCACCCACCAAAATCCACACCCTGGGCAGCCTTGGCGTTGAGCACCATTTGCAGGATGGTCGGCACGCAATGGGAGAACGTGACCTTCTCCTTGCGCCACAGCTGCACCAGGTATTCGGGGTCATAGCGCCCGGGGTAGACCTGCTTCAAGCCGAGCATGGTCGCCACATAGGGCAGGCCCCAGGCGTGTACGTGGAACATCGGTGTGATCGGCATATACACATCGTTGGTGCCCAACAGACGCACGCTGTCGACGCTGCCCATGATGGTCGCCACACCAATGGTGTGCAGCACCAATTGGCGATGGGTGAAATACACCCCCTTGGGGTTACCGGTGGTGCCGGTGGTGTAGAAGGTGGTGGCGACGGAGTTTTCGTCGAAGTCCTGGAAGTCGTACTGGGGGCTGGCGGCGGCCAGCAGGGTTTCGTACTCACCGACCAGGTTGGGTAGTTCGGCGGTGTGGGTGTCACCATCGGTAATCAACAGGGTCTTGTCGACGGTAGTGAGCTGCCCGGCAATCGCCTGATAGAGCCCCACGAACTCACTGTTGACCAGCACGAAGCGGTCTTCGGCGTGGTTCATGGTGTAGAGAATCTGTTCCGGCGACAGGCGCACATTGATGGTGTGGATCACCGCGCCGATCATCGGAATGGCGAACATGCATTCCAGGTAACGGTGGCTGTCCCAATCCATCACCGCCACGGTATCACCAGCCTTGACCCCGGCTTCGGTCAGCACATTGGCCAGGCGCGCAACGCGCTCGATCAGCGTCGGGTAGGTGTAGCGCAGCTTGTCGCGGTAGATAATTTCCCGGGTCTTCTCGTAGCGAGTCCCGGACATCAACAGGCGCTTGATCAGCAGCGGGTATTGGTACGCACCTTCGGCGGGCGGGATAACACGGGTCTGCAACATACGAATCCCTTTAATGACTGCACGGTCTTGGCTTGAAGACCTGCACTGTAGAGGGCTTATGTTTCAACCAAATCAGCCAAAGGAATGATTTGCGGAACTCAGCAAATGCTAGCTTTGCGCCAGTATCTGCGGCTTATGGAAGACCACTGTGGGAGGGGGCTTGCTCCCGATTGCTGGGCATCAGCCACTGTATTTGCTGGCTGATCCACCGCTATCGGGAGTAAGCCCCCTCCCACATTTGGAAAAAGTTCACGAGAAACCGAGGTTACTTCATGCTGGTAAAGGCCAGCTTCACCCCGATGGCAATCAACACCGCACCCATGGTCCGATCAAACCAATGCCCCATCCGCGCAAACCCGGCCCGCACGCGTTGCTGGCTGAACAACATGGCCACCAGGCAAAACCACAAGGCCGTCGCCACCGCAAGGTACACGCCATAACCGGCTTGTACCGCCAGCGGCGTGTGAGGGTTGATCACAACAGTGAACAGCGACAGGAAGAACAGCGTGGCCTTGGGGTTCAAGCCATTGGTCACAAAGCCTGCGGTAAACGCGCCGCGTGGAGTGCGCTCGCCCGCTTCGCGGTGCAACTCGCCCTCGGCGGCGGGCTTGGCCGGCTGCGCACGCAGGGCCTTGAAGCCGATATACAGCAGGTACGCTGCTGCGGCCCATTTGAGCGCATTGAACAACACGATGGACTGGGACACGATCAAACCGATCCCCAGCAACGAGTAACCCACATGCACGAAAATCGCCGTGCCGACGCCCAGGGCCGTCCAGGTGCCGGCGCGGCGACCGTGGGTCACGCTCTCACGGACCACCACGGCGAAATCCGGGCCGGGGCTGGCCACCGCCAACAAGTGAATCAAGGCTACGGTCAAAAACTCGGCGACGTACATGCTCACTCCATTAAGTAACTGATTATTTCATCTGATAGGCTCGGAAGATTACGCCTTCGAACCTCGTCGCAAAAGGTACAGTTGATCATGAACAATCGCCGCGCCGTCTTCCTCGACCACCCTTCGCTGGACTTGGGCGACCTCGACCTCAGCGGTTTGCGCGACTGCTTCAGCCAGTTGCAGCTGTTTGAGCAGACTACGCCACAGAATGTGCTGGAACGCTTGCAGGGCGCTCAAGTCGCGATCAGCAACAAAATACCGCTCACCGCGCAAACCCTGGCGGCGTGCCCCGAGCTCAAGCTGATCCTGGTTTCAGCCACCGGCACCAACAATATCGACCTTGAAGCCGCCCGCGCCCACGGCATCACCGTGAGCAACTGCCAGGGTTACGGCACGCCGTCGGTGGCCCAGCACACGATCATGCTGCTGCTCAACCTCGCCACGCGCTTGAAGGACTACCAACAGGATGTGGCCGCCGGCAAATGGCAGCAGGCCAGGCAGTTCTGTCTGCTGGACCATCCAATTGTCGAGCTGGAAGGCAAAACCCTCGGCCTGCTCGGCCATGGCGAACTGGGCAGCGCGGTGGCGCGCCTGGCCGAAGCCTTCGGCATGCGCGTGGTACTCGGCGCGATTCCCGGGCGCCCTGCCCGCGCCGACCGCGTGCCACTGGATCAACTGCTGGCCCAGGTCGATGCGCTGACCTTGCATTGCCCGCTCAATGAACACACCCGCGACTTTATCGGCGCCCGTGAACTGGCGCTGCTCAAGCCCGGCGCGTTTATCGTCAACACCGCCCGTGGTGGCTTGATCAACGAACAGGCGTTGGCGGACGCGTTGCGCAGTGGTCATCTGGGCGGCGCGGCGACCGACGTGTTGAGTGTGGAGCCGCCGATCAATGGTAACCCGCTGCTGGCCGGCGATATTCCTCGGTTGATTGTCACGCCCCACAATGCCTGGGGCAGTCGCGAAGCGCGGCAACGCATCGTCGGCCAATTGACGGAAAACGCCCGAGGCTTTTTCAGCGGTGCCCCGCTGCGCGTCGTCAGTTGATAAACTGCGCCCCTTTTCAAGGAGCAGACCATGGATCCGCGCAGTGAAGTACTGCTTCGTCAGGCCGAACTTTTTCAAGGCAACCTGCTGCTGGCAGGTTTGCCTGCCGACGATTTGCTCGGGCGCTTGCCCAACGCCCATGGCTGGTGCTGGCACGCCGGCGACCAGGCCGCGCTTGATGCACGGTTTCCCGAGCGCAGCCAGTTCGGGGTGAATGTGCCCGAGCGTGCCTTCGATGCCGCGGTGATCTTCCTGCCCAAGTCCAAGGACCTCACCGACTACCTGCTCAACGCCGTGGCCGCTCGCCTGCCTGGCGCCGAGCTGTTTTTGGTGGGTGAGAAAAAAGGTGGTATCGAAAGCGCTGCCAAGCAGATGACCCCCTTCGGCAAGCCGCGCAAGCTGGATAACGCGCGGCATTGCCAGCTATGGCAAGTCACCGTCGCCAACGCCCCGCAAGCGGTCGAACTGGAGAGCCTGGCACAGGTCTTCGATGTACCACTGGCCGAAGGCCCGCTGAAGGTGGTGAGCTTGCCGGGAGTGTTCAGCCATGGCCGCCTGGACCGCGGCACCGAGTTGCTGCTGGAGCACCTGGACAAGCTGCCCAGCGGGCATCTGCTCGATTTCGGTTGCGGCGCCGGGGTACTGGGGGCTGCGGTCAAGCGTCGCTACCCGCATAACACCGTGACAATGCTGGATGTGGATGCCTTCGCAGCTGCCAGCAGTCGGCTGACGTTGGCGGCGAACGGCCTGGAAGCCGAGGTACTGACCGGGGATGGAATCGATGCCGCGCCAATGGGGCTAAACGCGATTTTGAGCAACCCGCCGTTCCATGTCGGGGTGCATACCGATTACTTCGCCACTGAAAACCTGCTGCGAAAAGCAGCCAAACATCTGGCAAAAGGTGGCGAACTGCGTTTGGTTGCCAACAGCTTCCTGAAGTATCAGCCGCTGATCGAAGAGCATCTGGGTATCTGCGCAATCAAGGCTGAAGGCAATGGTTTTCGCATCTACCGCGCCAAGCGCCCCTGACGGCCGTTTGAAAAAGAAGGCTTGCCGAATGGGTTTTGCCTAGGCAGAATCCGCAGCGTCCTAGGGGAGTAGTCTCCCACGAGCCACACGCTCGTCCGGCATACGTCAACATACTTGGTCAGCAGATCATGGCGTATGCGACCCAGGAGTCCGCACAGACGGACCGGGGTTTGACAAGACCTATGACACGCACACCTTACCCGGGGCGGGAAGGCTGTACGTGTCATAGCCGTGTCGACCCGCCCCTGGAAACTACCTGATGCTGGATTCACTACTCGTTCCTACCGCAATCGTTGCCTTGGCCGAAATCGGCGACAAGACGCAGCTACTCGCGCTCATTCTTGCTGCCCGCTTTCGCAAACCCTGGCCGATCATTGCCGGCATTGTCGCCGCAACCCTGGCCAACCATGCGGCCGCCGGTGCCGTGGGCGCCTGGTTCGGGAGTTTCTTCTCGGATGCGGTGTTGCACTGGATCCTCGCGGCAAGCTTCTGTGCCACGGCACTCTGGACACTGGTGCCGGACAAACTCGATGATGACGAAGCCAGTACCACACGCAAGTTCGGGCCATTTCTGACCACGCTGATTGCGTTCTTCCTTGCGGAAATCGGTGACAAGACCCAGATCGCCACGGTGATGCTGGCAGCGCAGTATCCGGAGTTGTGGCTGGTGATTATCGGCACCACGCTGGGTATGTTGATTGCCAACGTACCGGTGGTTCTGGCGGGGAATTTCGCGGCGGAGAAACTGCCGCTGACCTTGATTCGTCGATTGGCGGCCACAGCGTTCTTTGTACTGGCGATTGTGGCGGTGTACAAAGCCATGCAAAGCAGTGGCTGGATCTAAACCGAACACCAGGGATGGTTGGCCCTGATGCCTGTAGGAGCGAGCTTGCTCGCTCCTACACGGCGTCCATCAGGATTTTTTGGCCTGTTGGTACAGCGGCATTACCTTTGGAATTGCCGCCTGCAGCGACGCGATGCGGCTGTCGGAAGCCGGGTGAGTACTCATGAATTCCGGCGGCGCGCCTTCGGAAGCCTTGGCCATTTTGTTCCACAAGGTAATCGCGGCGTTCGGGTTGTAGCCGGCACGCGCCGAAAGCTCCAGGCCGATCAGGTCGGCTTCGTTTTCGTTGCTGCGGCTGTTGGGCAAGGTCATGCCATAATTGGCCACGGTATCGGCCAGTGCCAGGCTGTCCTGGCCGAGACCGAATATTGCACCAGCGCCCTGCTTGGCCATTTCAATACCGTACGCCTTGGACATCGCTTCACGACCGTGCTCACGCAGGGCGTGGGCGATTTCATGGCCCATCACCGCAGCCAACTCGTCATCGGTGAGCTTGAGGTTGTCGATCAGCGCGCTGTACACCAGGATCTTGCCGCCAGGCCCGCAGTTGGCATTCATCTCGTCGCTTTTGATCAGGTTCACTTCCCAGTTCCACTGGGCGGCATCTGCGCGAAAGGTCGGCGCCTGGGCGATCAGGCGCTTGGCGATGGCCTGCACACGCTTGGCGTTGGCGCTGGTCTTGTCCAGAACGCCTTTGCCACTGGCTTCACCCAGGGTCTGCTGGTAAGACTGGGCGTACATCTGGTCGACTTCCTGGCTCGACAACATGCTGAACATGTATTGCTTGCGCTCAACCCCAACAGCACCGCCGCTGGTCGTGTTGACCGACTGGCAACCCGCCAGCAACATCGCTGCAACCAAACCGCTTACCGCCAATGACTTCTTCATGAACACGCTCCCTGAAAACATGGCGCGTATCGTAGGCGGTCGTTTGTATTGGCGCCAGATACATCAGACATTTAACCGCTGAATTTCGGATACATCCCACAGTGCAGGCTCAAGCCGGGGTCAGGCACTCCGGCCCATTGAGCTTGGGATCATTGACCATATTGGCCAGCACGCGCTCACGTAAAGCGCTGGGCTCACCGGCCAGCAGCCCCTGCAGCACATGCAACGGCGTCTCGGGGTCGAGCCAGGCGGCTTGCCCCGCCGCATCAAGAATCAACGGCCGACGTTGGCTTTGCGCTGCCTGGGTGACCACGGCGGTGCTCAGCCACACCTGCTCCTGCACGGGATACGCTTCCCAGATCGCAGCAAAAAACAGGGTGGAGCCCTCCCCCGGCGTCAACCAATACGGGCGCTTGCGCTGGGTACCGCGCCATTCGTAGAAACCGTTGGCTGGCAACAGGCAGCGGCGCTGGCGGAATGCCTCGCGGAACATCGGTTGCTCGGCGAGCGTTTCGGCGCGGGCATGGGCCGGAGTACGGGAAAGATCCGTCAGCCAGGGCGGCGTCAGCCCCCAACGGGCACGCGCCAGGGTGAGCTGGCCTTCGCTCAGGCGCTGGATCAGCACCGAATCATTGGGGGAAATGTTCCACTGGGCCTGCTGGTCGGCGGGGAAGCCGGGCAAGGCAGCAAAGGCAGGGTTCCAGCGAAACAGGGCATAACGTCCACACATGGGGCAACACGACTCTTGGGGTAAACCGACCGACAGCCTAACAGACCAATACGTCGGGGAAGTTGTCGGGTTCGTCGCCGGGCAAGGGTTGCGCGCCGATATAGGCCGTGATCAGCTCGCGGGCGTACGCCGCCTGATCATTATCGACCTCCAACCCCAGCAAGCCGAAGATCGGCAACTCGCCGGTACCACCGAGCAAGTGGCGGCCCATCAAGTGCGCTTCGATGCCCTCACTGGCCAGCATCTGTTGCAACAGCTCGCCTTCCATCAGGTTTTCCGGCTCATAGATTCGCTGCATGGGCGTACCTGTTATTCGTTTTCGCTACGCATCATTCATTTTCGCTGCGGGTTTCGAGCATCCACTCGTCACCATGCACTTGCAGGTCGAACGTGATCGGCCGGCAACACACCTGGCAGTCTTCTATATAGGTCTGGTCTCCGCCAGACAAATCCACTGTTGTCTCGACCACTTCGCCACAATAAGGACAATCGTACATCGCAGTTTCCAGCATCGCAGTCTCCAAGGTGACTTGTGCGTATAATCGCCGGTCTATTTACAGGGCTATTTCCGGCAGAGCCAGTTTACTCACGCCGCCCCTGCTATTTCCTTTACTTACCCTAGCCGTTTCTAACAAGAGAGCATGATGGGCGAATTCGATACCATCCGACCTTACAACGACAGCGAAGTCCCGGCAGTGCTGGCGCGTCTGTTCAGTGACAAGGCCTTTCTGGACATCCTGACCCACTTTCGCTTCCCGCGCTTTGCCGGCGCCCTGGGCTGGTTGCTCAAGCCGATGATCGCGCGTAAATTGCGCCGTGAGTTTGCCGGCGTCACCACCGTGGCGACGCTGCAAGACAAAGTCGAATACTACGTTGACCACACGATTGACCGGGCGACCGACGGCGTGACCTACACCGGCGTCGAGCGGCTCAAATCCGGCACCGCCTACCTGTTTCTGGCCAACCACCGCGACATCGTGATGGACCCGGCCTTCGTCAACTATGCCGTGTACCACGCCGGCCTGCCGACGCCACGCATCGCCATTGGTGACAACCTGCTGCAAAAGCCGTTTGTCAGCGACCTGATGCGCCTGAACAAGAGCTTCATCGTGCACCGTTCGATCACCGGGCGAAAGGAGAAGATGGCGGCCTACAACCTGCTGTCGGCCTATATCAACCATTCGATCCGCAACGACTGCCAGTCGATCTGGATCGCCCAGGCTGAAGGCCGGGCCAAGGATGGCGATGACCGTACCGAATCGGCGATTCTCAAGATGTTCCACGTCAGCCGCAAGGACGAGCCGTTTGCCGAGGTCATCCAGTCGTTGAACCTGACGCCGGTGTCCATCAGCTACGAGTACGACCCTTGCGATGCCGCCAAGGCCCGCGAGCTGTATATCCGCGCCACCACCGGCACCTACACCAAGGCACCGGGCGAGGACGACGTGAGCATCGCCCTGGGTATCACCGGCTACAAGGGCCGCGTACACGTGAACTTTGCGCCGCCGATTACCGAGCGTTTCGAAGATACCAAGCTGCTGGCAGTGGAAATGGATCGACAGATCCTCGGCGGTTACCGCTTGTTTCCGGTGCATTACCTGGCGTACGCACAGTGGGATGATGCCGATCCGCAGTTGCAAGTGCCTAAAGCCGCCGAAGTATTTCCGGCCGATGAGTTGGCCAAGGCGAAAGCTGAATGGGAGCGGCGCCTGAACGAATGCCCGGCCGAACACCGGCCTTATCTGGTGGTGCAGTATGCGACGCCGGTACGCAATCAATACCGAGTCAAGGCCGGGATCCCTCTGTAATATGTGACCCTACAGGGGATATGTGGCAGGCGCTGATTCTACGGGCAGTACATGGCCAGTGTGGGAGCTGGCTCGCCTGCGATAGCGGTGGTTCAGTTAAAGATTCAGTGGCTGATCCACCGCCTTCGCGGGCAAGCCCGCTCCCACATTTGGTTTTGCAGTGAAATTAGAAATGGGTGCTGAACCAGGAGGCGGCCAGGGCCAGGCCAAGGCAGCCGAACCCCACACGGTAAGCCTGACGATGCGCCCGTTCAGTGTGCGTTTCCAGAAAAAGCATCGGCTGATCAATCGCGCGCTCTTCGCTACGCATGGCGAGTTCGGCCATCGCACGTTGCGCGTGCAGGCGGGTGATGAACAGCACCAAGGCGCCCGAGCAGGCAACCAACAGGGCAACAGCATTGATGAGCAGCGCCATCGCAAACCTCGGCGAATCAGTATTCGGATATCAGTCCAGATACCAACCTGAACGATAGTCGCCTCCTGCGCCTTTAATGCTCCTTCTCCGTTGACGGCTAATGTATCCAGTAATTTACAGCGTCACCTGAACGTCACCTTAACAAGTCACTCTGTTGCCCTTCGATGCTTGAGGAGCTAGTCATGTTGCACGCGCAAAACCAGGATCGGCTGTATCTGATCGCCCCAAACGATGAGCAAGAGGCGCTGGTCGGCAGCCTTGCGTTCAACGTCCAGGATCGCCACTGGCTGGTGTATTGCGCGCTCGGCGGCCACCAACATGCGGACTTGCCGGAACTGGATTTGCTCACCGGCGTGAGTGTGCTGGACTTCTATGTCGATACGGCGGCATGACCAAACCACGGGCATAAAAAAACCGGGCTCATCACTGAGCCCGGTTTTTTGTGCACGGTTTATTGCGAACTGAGCAACTGGCCGATGCTTGGATCCTTGAACAGGCGGGTCAAGGCATCGCTGAGCACATCGCTGACCAGCTTGGTGTTGGTTTCCTGGTTGGGCGACATGCCGAAGCGCTGGTTCAGCGATGCGGCGTAGCGGCCACTGTAGCGACGGGTACCGGCGCTGACGTCAGACTTGAAGGTCGCACCGATGGAGGCTTCGGTCACATACAGCCCCTCTTTGGGCGACTGGTACTTCAGCTCGGCCAGGGTCACGGTCAGTTGCGGCACACCTGGCGAGTTGGTCGGTGTAAAGCCCAGCAAGCGCACAGCGGCTTCAGCCTGGGCCTGCAGTTTGGGCAGCACATCCTGACCGGTTACCGAAATCAGCGCAGTCTCCGGATACAGGCCGCCACGCGAGCCCAGGGTTGGCGACGGACGACCGTCGACCACACGTACCGACACCGCCTGGCCATGGCCTACCGCAGCCAACGGCGCGGTGACTTTAGGTTGCGGGCTGAGTTGTTGCGGGCTGTTGGCGCAGCCAACCAGGGTCAAACTGGTCACAGTGATCAAACCGAACAACAGGCGTTGCAACATACTCATTTCTCCAGGACTAGGTGCAGACAGGTCGCCAGTATAACGGTGCACGCACGCCACTCACCAGCAATCCTGAACGGTGGCTGAAGCCATGGGCAAATTACAAATTCGCATAAATTGGTCACCGCAGTGTCATGCCACACTGGCAATCTTCAAGCATGTAACACACCAGGTACACAGCCATGCGCCTTCTCAAGACACTGTTCATGTCACACACCCGTCACCGCCACTTCGCCCTGCTCGACGCCCAGGGCCATTGCCAGGCATTCAAGCAATGCAGCCTGCCGCCCGTCGGTGAAGGCTGGGTGGAAGTGACCGAGACTCATCTGGGCTGGATGCACCGCCCTCTGCCGGCCAGCGCCCGGGTCAAGCCGCAGGTTTTTCGCGCACAACACCGGCAAGCGTTGGCCTCCTGACCGGGACCCGAATAAAAGTCATAAAACACGCCCATTTCCTTGGCGTTCTTCGCTACAATCTCCCCCCGATTATAAGGACGTCTCCTGATCGGGCCCCGCAGCATCGTTAATGCCCAGGCATTAGCCCCAAAATCGCCCACAGAGAGCCGCCCACACAGATCAAGTGAAGCTGGCGTGCTTGCTGTTTCCTTTGCAAACCACCCCGCCTTTATCGGATCTGCCAGAGCTGCCATTGCGCTCGGCCACTTGTGTTGTTTGCCCGTTTTGCCGCATGTCGGCAGAGGTTTACGGGCCAGGTGCCAGGCTGGGGCAGCCCTTTTTTGAGGTTCACGTCTTCAAAAGAGCGTGAAAAAACGGGTTTTCACAACTTCACAAGAGTGTGGCGAGCAAATGAATAGTTTGGCGTTTGTACAAGCACCATCAGCGTCTGGGGCAGCCCAATTACACAGGATCGAGCCTTCCTCAAAAACCGGAGCTTGAGCCTGTCCGCTACGGATTGGTTGCACGAATCGCACGCTTTGACCATAAGTCGAATTGCCACAGGCGCCCATGAATGCGTTCATAGGCAGATTAGCCCGGCAGGAAGCGTGTGCTGAAGTTGCAAAGAATTGCGAAACGGACATGGCGATCCTGGCCATGGGTAACCTGGGGCAACACGTGAACCGCCCCGTCACTCCTGGCAGCCATGCCGTCAATTTGGTGCTGCAGATTTTGGAGACGCGTTAAATGGCGCATAACGAAGCAGTCGACGTAGTTCTGGTAGGGGCCGGCATCATGAGTGCCACCCTGGCCGTACTGCTCAAGGAGCTCGACCCCGGCCTCAAGCTGGAAGTCGTTGAGCTGATGGATTCGGGTGCCGCGGAGAGTTCCAACCCGTGGAACAACGCCGGTACCGGCCACGCCGGGCTGTGTGAGCTGAACTACACGCCACAGGCCGCCGATGGCTCCATCGACATCAAGAAAGCCGTGCACATCAACACCCAGTTCGAGGTGTCGAAACAGTTCTGGGCGTACCTGACTAAGAAGGGCACCTTTGGCTCGTCCAAGTCGTTCATCAGCCCGGTCCCGCACCTGAGCTTCGTGCAGGGCGACAAAGGCGTTTCCTTCCTCAAGAAACGCTTTGAGACCCTCAGCCAGCACCACGCGTTTTCGGACATGCACTACACCGAAGACCGCAGCGAAATGGCCGAGTGGATGCCGCTGATGATGCCGGGCCGCCCGCTTGACGAAAAAATCGCCGCGACCCGCGTGATGAACGGCACCGACGTCAACTTCGGCGCCCTGACCAATCAGTTGCTCAGCCACCTGACCAGTTCGCCTGATGCCCAGGTCAAATACTGCAAGCGCGTCACCGGCCTCAAGCGTAACGGCGCCGGCTGGACCGTGAGCATCAAGGACGTCAACAGCGGCAACAGCCGCGAGGTGGACGCCAAGTTCGTGTTCCTCGGCGCCGGTGGTGCGGCCCTGCCGCTGCTGCAAGCCTCGGGCATCGAAGAAAGCAAAGGCTTCGGCGGTTTCCCGGTCAGTGGCCAGTGGCTGCGTTGCGACAACCCTGAAGTGGTCAAACAGCACCAGGCCAAGGTCTATAGCCAGGCTGCCGTGGGTTCGCCGCCCATGTCCGTGCCGCACCTGGACACCCGCGTGGTGGATGGCAAGAAGTCGCTGTTGTTCGGGCCATACGCAGGCTTTACCACCAAGTTCCTCAAGCACGGCTCGTTCCTTGACCTGCCGATGTCGATTCGCGCTGGCAATATTGGCCCGATGCTGGCCGTGGCCCGCGACAACATGGACCTGACCAAGTACCTGGTCAGCGAAGTGCGCCAATCCATGGAGCAGCGCCTGGAATCCCTGCGTCGCTTCTACCCCGAGGCGAAAGCCGAAGACTGGCGCCTGGAAGTGGCCGGCCAGCGGGTGCAGATCATCAAGAAAGACCCGAAGAAAGGCGGCGTGCTGCAATTCGGCACCGAGCTGGTGGCGGCCAAGGACGGTTCGCTCGCGGCGCTGCTGGGCGCATCTCCGGGTGCCTCGGTGACCGTATCGATCATGCTGGAGCTGATTGAACGCTGCTTCCCGCAGAAGGCTGCCGGTGAATGGGCGAGCAAGCTGCACGAGATCTTCCCGGCGCGGGAAAAGGTCCTGGAGACGGATGCCGAGCTGTATCGCAAGATCAACACGCAGAACAACATCAGCCTTGAGCTGGTGGAGCAAAGCAACGAAGCCCAAAGCTACGCTTAAGGTTTGAATGCAAAAAAAAACGCCCCTCGGGGCGTTTTTTGTGGCTCGGATAATCAGCCGCGTGCTTTGTCGATCAGCTCGATGTATTCAGCGGCGTTGCGCTGGTCCTTGATCAGATCAACGAAGGTCTGGCCATGCTCGTCCTGGCCATCCAGGTCCAGGCCTGCTTCTTGGAAAAAGCCCAGGAAACGCTCGAAGTCGTCGATACGCAGGCCGCGATAGGCCTTGATCAGTTTGTGCAGGGACGGCGAAGTCGCATCAACCGGCTCGAAGTCCAGGAACAACTTGATTTGGTCGTCACCGATCTCGTCACCAATCACCTGTTTCTTATCTTTACGCATTACCGACTCCAGCCTGCAGACATTTACACGGGGTTTGAAGTCTACCTGCGCGACGCAGGATGTGGGAGGGGCTCAATCGAACTGGGCAAGCATCCAGCGGTGATACTCCGCCATACCCGCCTCGCCTTCACGGGGCGCCCAGCTTGCCAGCTCACCTTCGCCAACAGGACGGTAAGGGCCAGCCTTGCATTCAAACATCACGCTGTCCGGCTCCAGCACCACCAGGCTATGAAAAACACCTGGCGAAAGGTCTACGCCCTGGCACTCTCCGCCGGCTTGCAACACACGCTTGCTGAGTAGCTCGCCGACCTCGCTGAAAATCAAGATTCCCAAGCGCCCCTTGAGCACCAGCAGAGTTTCAGCTTTATCAGCGCTCAGGTGACAATGAGGCTGCACATAGGTGCTGGGTTGCAAGCCGACCGCCATGCGATGACAAGGCTCTTGCATCTCATGGAAGTTGACGTTCTGACGCCCACGGGGGCTGGCGGCCGCTTTCTCGGCCAATTCGGCAAACAGGGTCTGATCAAGAAAGCGGGCCATCGATTACATTCCTTTAACGGCAAAGATGCCATTGGCGTTACGCCAGTAGCCTTTGTAGTCCATGCCATACCCGAAGATATAGCGGTCGACGCACGGCAGCCCAACAAAATCGGCTTTCAATTCAGGACGGGCTTTGCGGTCGTGGTCTTTGTCGATCAGCACAGCGGTATGCACTTTGCGCGCGCCGGCATGTTTGCAGAAATCGATGATCGCGCCCAGGGTATGACCTTCATCGAGGATGTCATCGATGATCAGCACATCGCGGTCAATGAACGAAACTTCCGGCTTGGCCTTCCAGAACAGATCGCCGCCGCTGGTTTCGTTGCGATAACGGGTGGCGTGCAGGTAAGAGGCTTCCAGTGGGAATTGCAGGTGGGTGAGCAATTTACCGGCGAAGATCAGGCCACCGTTCATCACACAAAAGACCACCGGGTTGGTGTCGGCCATTTCGCGGGTGATGTGCTCGCCGACCTTGGCGATTGCTGCTTCGACCTGCGCTTCGGTGTACAGGCAGTCAGCCTCGTGCATGATTTGACGGATATGCTCGAGATCAGCAGACATGGCGCTCTCCAAGGGGGTGCTGTGGCAAGAAAAGCGGGCGAAGGTACGCTTCTCGTGCGCTCCAATCAAGCCTTTATGGACTAACGTACTTGATGTCTATAGGACAACACTCTCGGATAGATTAATCTAGGCCGGTTTTTTTGCCCGCCGCCGGAGCCTTTCCCATGCCCACTCGCGAGATCCGCCACCCGCTGATCCGACACAAACTCGGCCTTATGCGCCGTGCCGACATTAGCACGAAGAATTTCCGTGAGCTTGCTCAGGAAGTCGGAGCGCTGCTGACTTACGAAGCCACCAAGGATTTACCCCTGGAAACCTACGAGATCCCCGGTTGGGCCGGTCCCGTACAAGTGGAAAAAATCGCCGGTAAGAAAATTACCGTCGTCCCTATCCTGCGCGCCGGTATCGGCATGCTCGAAGGTGTACTCAGCCTGATCCCGGGCGCCAAGGTCAGCGCCGTGGGCGTTGCCCGCAATGAAGAAACACTGCAGGCCCACACCTACCTGGAGAAGCTCGTTCCGGAAATCAACGAGCGCCTGGCCATGATCATCGACCCGATGCTCGCCACCGGTAGCTCCATGGTCGCGACCATCGACCTGCTGAAAAAAGCCGGCTGCCGGGACATCCGTGCCATGGTGCTGGTGGCCGCGCCCGAAGGCATCGCCGCCGTCGAGAAAGCCCATCCGGATGTGCAGATCTACACCGCATCCATTGATGAGCGCCTGAATGAACACGGCTACATCATCCCAGGCCTTGGCGATGCCGGTGACAAGATCTTCGGCACCAAGCAGAAGGACGCGTGAACATGCAGGATGAATTCAACGACCCGCTTTGGCGCCAGATCCTGTCTGGCGCACAGATGCTCTTCGTAGCATTTGGCGCGCTGGTGTTGATGCCGCTGATCACAGGTCTTGATCCAAACGTCGCACTGTTCACCGCCGGCCTGGGCACATTGTTGTTCCAGGTGGTGACAGGGCGGCAGGTGCCGGTATTTTTGGCATCGAGCTTCGCGTTTATCACCCCGATCATCCTCGCCAAAGGCCAATTCGGCCTGGCGGCGACCATGGGCGGGGTGATGGCGGCCGGTTTCGTCTATACGTTCCTGGGCCTGGCCGTGAAGGTCAAGGGCACCGGCTTTATCGACCGGCTGTTGCCGCCAGTGGTGATCGGCCCGGTGATTATTTCCATCGGCCTGGCCATGGCACCGATTGCCGCCAATATGGCCATGGGCAAGTCCGGCGACGGAGCCGAGTTGATCCATTACCAGACGGCGATGCTGATCTCGATGCCCGCACTGCTGACCACCTTGATCGTGGCCGTGTTCGGCAAAGGCATTTTCCGCCTGGTGCCGATCATCTCCGGCGTACTGGTGGGTTTTGCCATGTCGTTCTACTTTGGCGTGGTCGACACGGCAAAGATCGCGGCTGCGCCGTGGTTCGCCCTGCCCCACTTTACCGCGCCAGAGTTCAACTGGCAGGCGATCCTGTTTATCGTCCCGGTGGCCCTGGCCCCGGCGATCGAACATATCGGCGGTGTGATTGCGGTGGGCAGCGTGACCGGTCGCGACTACCTGAAAAAGCCCGGCCTGCACCGCACCTTGCTGGGTGACGGTATCGCCACTACGGCTGCCGGCATGTTTGGCGGCCCGCCGAACACCACCTACGCCGAGGTGACCGGCGCAGTGATGCTGACCAAGAACTACAACCCGAAAATCATGACCTGGGCGGCAGTGTTTGCTATCAGCCTGGCGTTTATCGGCAAGTTCGGCGCACTGCTGCAGAGCATCCCCGTGCCGGTGATGGGCGGGATTCTGTGCCTGCTGTTCGGCTCGATTGCTGCGGTGGGGATGAACACGCTGATTCGCCACAGGATCGACCTGGGTGAAGCACGCAACCTGGTGATTGTGTCGGTAACCCTGGTATTCGGGATTGGCGGTGTGCTGGTCGGCACCGGCACCGGCCCGGACGATTTCGGCCTCAAGGGCATCGCCCTGTGTGCCGTGGTGGCGATTGGTTTGAACCTGTTGCTGCCGGGCAATGATGGCTGGAAGAACAAGAAGCCGGATGAGCCGCTGATCTAAGCCCTCCAGTTTTCTGGTGTAGCTGGTGGCCTCATCGCGGGCAAGCCCGGCTCCCACAGGGAAATGCAGTTTCCTGTGGGAGCCGGGCTTGCCCGCGATGAGGCCCTTACTGCCTGCAAAGAATTAGAGCTCGCCGAGCCCATCAATCAGCGCCTGGTTCTGCTCAGGCGTACCGATACTGATCCGCAGGAATTGGGCAATCCGCTCCTGCTTGAAGTGCCGCACGATAACCCCCTGCTCACGCAACTTGGCTGCCAATCCAGCAGCGTCATGCCGTGAGTGGCGCGCAAAGATGAAGTTCGCCGCCGAGGGCAACACTTCAAACCCTTTGCCTTCCAGTTGCGCGACCACCTTGTTGCGGCTGTCGATCACCATCTGGCAGGTCTGCTCGAAGTATTCACGGTCTTCGAACGCCGCCGCCGCGCCAACAATCGCCAGGCGATCCAGCGGGTAGGAGTTGAAGCTGTTCTTGACCCGCTCCAGCGCCTCGATCAGGTCTGGGTGACCCACGGCCAGGCCCACACGCAAACCGGCCAGTGAGCGCGATTTGGACAGGGTCTGGGTTACCAGCAGGTTCGGGTAACGGTCCACCAGGCTGATGGCGGTTTCGCCACCGAAGTCGATGTAGGCTTCGTCGACCACCACCACCGAATCCGGGCTGGCCTTGAGGATCTGCTCCACCGCATCCAGCGCCAGTAAGCAGCCGGTGGGTGCGTTCGGGTTGGGGAAGATGATCCCGCCGTTAGGCCTGGCATAGTCAGATGCACGAATCTGGAACTGCTCGTCCAACGCCAGCGCGTCGTACTTGATGCCGTAGAGGCCGCAGTACACGGGGTAAAAGCTGTAACTGATATCCGGGAACAGAAGTGGCAGATCGTGCTGGAACAGGCCATGAAAGATGTGCGCCAGGACCTCATCGGAACCGTTGCCAAGGAATACCTTGCCGGCGTCGATCCCGTAATACCTGGCCACGGCTTGTTTGAGCAGGTCGCTGTTGGGGTCCGGGTACAGGCGCAAGTTGTCGTTCAACTCGGCCTGCATCGCTGCCAATGCCTTGGGCGATGGGCCGTATGGGTTTTCGTTGGTGTTGAGCTTGACCAGCTTGGTCAGCTTCGGTTGCTCACCGGGTACGTAAGGCACGAGGTCCTTGACGAAAGGGCTCCAGAATTTGCTCATGCCTTACTCTCCCTTGACGATGCGGTATTCAGCGCTGCGTGCGTGAGCGCTGAGGGATTCACCACGGGCCAGCACCGAGGCAGTCTTGCCCAGCTCGGAAGCACCTTGTGGCGAGCAGAAGATAATCGACGAACGCTTCTGGAAGTCATACACCCCCAGCGGCGATGAAAAACGCGCAGTGCCGGAGGTCGGCAACACGTGGTTAGGCCCGGCGCAGTAGTCGCCCAGGGCTTCGCTGGTGTGACGCCCCATGAAGATGGCACCGGCGTGACGAATCGACGGCAACCAGGCCTGTGGGTCCGCTACGGACAGCTCCAGGTGTTCCGGCGCGATGCGGTTGGCCACTTCGATGGCTTGCTCCATATCACGCACCAGAATCAGTGCGCCGCGGCCATTGATCGACTTCTCGATGATTTCGGCACGCTCCATGGTCGGCAGCAGCTTATTGATGCTGGCGGCGACCTTGTCGAGGAACTCGGCATCGGGGCTGACCAGGATCGCCTGGGCATCTTCGTCGTGCTCAGCCTGGGAGAACAGGTCCATGGCAATCCAGTCCGGATCGGTCTGGCCGTCACACACCACCAGAATTTCCGAAGGGCCGGCGATCATGTCGATGCCGACCTGGCCGAACACATGGCGCTTGGCGGTGGCGACGTAGATGTTGCCTGGGCCAACAACCTTGTCGACCTTCGGCACGCTTTCGGTGCCATAGGCCAGGGCCGCGACGGCCTGGGCGCCACCGATGGTGAACACCCGGTCGACACCCGCGATGCAGGCGGCAGCCAGTACCAGCTCGTTGATTTCACCACGAGGGGTCGGCACCACCATGACCACTTCAGTGACACCCGCCACTTTGGCCGGAATCGCGTTCATTAACACGGACGACGGATAAGAGGCTTTACCGCCCGGCACGTAAAGGCCGGCACGGTCCAACGGCGTGACCTTCTGGCCCAGTACGGTGCCATCGGCTTCGGTGTAGCTCCAGGAGTCCTGCTTCTGCTTTTCGTGGTAGCTGCGTACCCGCGCCGCTGCGACTTCCAGGGCTTCGCGCTGGGGCGCGGTGATACGCGTCAGGGCCAGCTCAAGGCGCTCGCGGGGCAGGATCAGGTCCGCCATCGACTTGACGTCCAGGCCGTCGAACTGACGAGTGAAGTCCACCAGCGCCGCATCACCGCGCTCGCGCACGGCCTTGATAATGTCGAGCACCCGCTGGTTGACCGAGTCGTCGGACACGCTTTCCCAGCTCAGCAGATGATCCAGATGATGGGCGAAATCCGGGTCGGCAGCGTTGAGTCGGGCAATTGCAGTGGACGTGGTCATAGCGAGGGCCTCAATAGAATTGGCAAAAACTCAGGCGCCCTAAACTAGCAGTCGTTTCCGCTTGGGCACCTGAGAATTCTGGCTATGAGGCGGATAGACGGGCGCAGCCTTTGGGCTACGCGGGTGAGTCAACCGCGGTGTCGAGACTCCACTGCCTTGCGCAGGGTGTCGATCAACGCCTGGATACGGGCGTGTTGCATCTTCATGGAAGCTTTGTTGACGATCAGGCGAGAGCTGATGTCGGCGATGAAATCCTGTGGCTCCAAACCGTTGGCGCGCAGGGTGTTGCCGGTGTCGACCACGTCGATGATCTTGTCGGCCAGGCCGATCAGCGGCGCCAGCTCCATCGAGCCGTAGAGCTTGATGATATCGACCTGGCGGCCTTGTTCGGCGTAGTAGCGCTTGGCGACGTTGACAAACTTGGTCGCCACCCGCAGGCGGCCCTTGGGCTCGACATCACCGACACGGCCAGCGGTCATCAGCTTGCACAGGGCGATACGCAGGTCCAGTGGCTCATACAAGCCCTGGCCACCGTATTCCATCAGCACATCCTTACCCGCGACACCGAGGTCGGCGGCACCATGTTCAACGTAGGTCGGCACGTCGGTAGCCCGCACGATCAGCAGGCGAACGTCGTCCTGGGTCGTGGGGATGATCAGCTTGCGGCTCTTGTCCGGATTCTCGGTCGGCACGATGCCCGCTTCAGCCAGAAGCGGCAACGTGTCGTCAAGGATGCGGCCCTTGGACAGTGCGATGGTCAACATGGGAACGTCAGTCCTTCATCAGGCTATTGCTGTCCGGTCACAAACAGTGCCAGACACAGATCGAGGCCATGACAGCCTCGATTTGAAACAAACCAGTGTGTAGGAGCGAGCTTGCTCACCCCTACAGGGCAGCGGGGGTTAGCCCGGTACGCGGCGGATTTTAGCGCCGAGCATCTGCAGTTTTTCTTCGATGCACTCGTAGCCACGGTCTATGTGGTAGATGCGGTCGATCAGGGTGTCGCCTTCGGCGCACAGTGCCGAGATTACCAGGCTGGCGGAAGCACGCAGGTCGGTAGCCATTACTGGCGCGCCCTTGAGCTTGTCGATGCCGGTGACGATGGCGGTATTGCCTTCGACCTGGATCTTGGCGCCCATGCGGTGCAGTTCGTACACGTGCATGAAGCGGTTTTCGAAGATGGTCTCGATCACGGCACCAGTGCCTTCGGCAATCGCGTTCAGGGAGATGAACTGCGCTTGCATGTCGGTCGGGAACGCCGGGTATGGAGCGGTACGCACGTTGACGGCTTTTGGCCGCTTGCCGTGCATGTTCAGCTCGATCCAGTCTTCGCCGGTGGTGATCTCTGCGCCGGCTTCCTTGAGTTTTTCCAAGACGGCTTCAAGGATGGTCGGATCGGTGTCCTTGACCTTCACGCGGCCACCGGTCACGGCAGCGGCAACCAGGTAGGTACCGGTCTCGATGCGGTCAGGCATGACTTTGTAGGTGGCGGTGTGCAGACGCTCTACACCATCAATGGTGATGGTGTCGGTGCCAGCACCGGAAACTTTGGCGCCCATGGCGTTGAGGAAGTTGGCCAGGTCGACCACTTCCGGCTCACGCGCGGCGTTTTGCAGCACGCTGCGGCCTTTGGCCAGGGCAGCGGCCATCATGATGTTTTCGGTACCGGTCACACTGACGGTATCAAAGAAGAAGTTCGCGCCACGCAGGCCGCCTTCCGGCGCCTTGGCCTTGATGTAGCCGCCTTCGACGTCGATGACTGCGCCCATGGCCTCAAGGCCACGGATGTGCAGGTCGACCGGACGCGAACCAATGGCACAACCGCCAGGCAAGGCCACTTCGGCTTCGCCGAAACGAGCAACCATCGGGCCCAGCACCAGGATCGACGCACGCATGGTTTTCACCAGTTCGTACGGGGCGATCAGGGTCTTGATGGTGCGCGGGTCGATTTCGACGGCCAGCTTCTCGTCGATCACCGGCTCAATGCCCATGCGGCCGAACAGCTCGATCATGGTGGTAATGTCGTGCAGGTGCGGCAGGTTGGCTACAGTCACCGGGCCATCGCACAGCAGGGTCGCTGCCAGGATCGGCAAGGCGGAGTTTTTCGCACCAGAAATGCGGATCTCGCCATCAAGGCGGGCACCACCGGTAATAATCAATTTATCCATAAGAATCTCGACGCCTTGGGGGCTCAGGTGCGCTCGGCCCAGGCCGCGCGGCTGAAAAATTTCATAGTGACCGCATGGATGCTGCCATCGGTGATCCATGGGTTCAAATGGGCATAGATCTGCTGCTGACGCTTGACCGGGCTCAATGCCGCCAGTTCATCGCTAATCACGTTCAGCTGGAAATTGCAGCCTTCGCCTTCAACTTCAACAGTCGTTTCCGGCAGCTTTCCTTCAAGGAAGCTCTTAACTTCTAGGGCCTGCATGCTCAACCTCTATCGGCGCCCAGTGCGCACGGGTCGCACATCATACAAAAAAGCCCCGCGCCTGCGAACCCCGCATAGCAGGACTCTGACGGGGGGCTTTTCTGATAAATGTGTATTAAGGGTGTGCCAACAGCTCGGTCAGGCCGGAAACTTCGGCAATCTCGCGCATGTCTTCAGGCAAGGCACGGATACTGAGCGGCTTTTTTGCCGCTTCGGCATCGCGCATGAAGCACAGCAGCAACGACAGACCGACGCTGCTGGACTTGGTCACCGCCGAACAGTCAACCACCAGCGCAGGCGCATTGCTGGCCTTGATCAGTGCCTGGCCCTGCTTGCGCAGGTCAGGCCCGGTACGGTAATCGAGCACGCCGCTGAGCAACAGCTCGCCGGCGTCGCCGATACGAACAGCCGCCTCGGTCATTGCGCAGGCTTCCCGGCAGCTTTGTCGGTTTCTTCCTTGGCCTTGGCCACTTCACCGGCCCAACCATTGATGGTCTTGTCCAGGTTATTGCCATTGCGCTGCATCGCATCGGCGAACTGGTCACGGAACAGCTTGCCGATGTTGATGCCGTTGATGACCACGTTGCGCAGCTTCCATTCACCGTTGATTTTCGTCAGGGTGTAGGACACCGGATAGATCGCGCCATTGCTGCCCGAGACTTTCATCCCGACCTCGGCACGGTCGCCCGACTCCTCCCTGGCAGGGTCAACGACGATGCCCTGGTTGTTGTATTCCAGCAGAGCGTTGCCGTAAAACTGGAACAGACCACGCTTGAAGTTTTCCTGGAACGTCTGCATCTGCGCAGGTGTTGCCTTGCGCGAATACTTGACCGTCATGATGCTGCGCGAAATGCCCTCGGCATCGACTACCGGGCCGACAATGGTATTGAGCGCGTTATAAAACTGACTCGGGTCTTGCTTGTACTTTTCTTTGTTGGCAGTCAGGTCAGCCAACATTTTGTTGGTCGTGTCCTGCACCAGGTCGTGAGCAGAACCTGCCGCGTTAGCCATCAGCGGCAGCGCCGCCAGCAGCACCAGCAGGCCACGTCGCAAGGTAGAGATCATGAACAGATTCCTCATTTAGCGTCTTTATTGACCGTATTGAGCAGGAATTTACCGATCAGGTCTTCAAGTACCAACGACGACTGTGTGTCGTGGATTGTAGAGCCATCCTTGAGCAAGGCTGTTTCCCCGCCCACGCTGACACCGATGTATTTCTCGCCCAGCAGCCCCGCAGTGAGGATAGATGCCGTGGAGTCAGTCGGCAGGTTATCTACCTTCTTGTCCACCTGCATGGTCACTCGCCCGGTGAAGCTGTCGCGATCCAGATCGATTGCCGTGACCTTGCCGATGGTAACGCCGGCCATGGTCACTTTGGCTCTGACCGTCAAACCGGCGATATTGTCGAAATACGCGTAAAGTTTATAGGTATCGGCGGTGGGGCTGGCCGACAGGCCGCTGACTCGCAGGGCCAACAACAGTAAAGCCAGGATGCCAGCCAGCAAGAAAAGGCCGACACCGATCTCCACAGTGCGGTTTTGCATCAGAAATCTCCAAACATCAAGGCGGTCAAAATGAAGTCAAGGCCCAGTACCGCCAGCGAGGCGTACACAACGGTCTTGGTAGTGGCACGACTGATCCCTTCTGAGGTGGGCTCGCAGTCATAGCCTTGGAATACGGCAATCCACGTCACTACAAAGGCAAAGACAATGCTCTTTATGATGCCGTTGAGCACGTCACCGGTGAAGGTCACGCTGTTTTGCATGTTGGCCCAGTAGGAACCGTCATAGACGCCCAACCAGTCAACCGCCACCCACGAACCGCCCCAGATACCCACCACGCTGAAAATCATCGCCAGCAATGGCAGGGAAATGAAGCCGGCCCACAGGCGCGGGGCAACAATGTACTTGAGCGGGTCCACACCGATCATTTCCAGGCTGGACAGCTGCTCGGTGGACTTCATGTTGCCGATTTCGGCGGTCAGCGCCGAACCTGCACGCCCCGCGAACAGCAAGGCAGTAACCACCGGGCCGAGCTCACGCAGCAGGGTCAAGGCCACCATCTGGCCTACCGCCTGCTCGGAACCGTAGCTGGACAGGATGTTGAAGCCCTGCAGCGCCAGCACCATGCCGATGAACACCCCGGAGACCACAATGATCACCAGAGACATCACACCCACTGCGTGCAGCTGCTTGAGCAGCAGGCCGAAGCCCCCACCGATGCCGCCGCGGCCCAGCAAGGCGTGGAACAGGAAAATGGTCGAACGCCCCAGGACTTCGATGATGTCGATGCCCGAGCGACCGAAAAGGCGAACCTTTTCGATAAGAGATGTCTTGCGCATCAGCGCTTCCCCAGAAGATCTGAGCGGTAGTCCGCTGCCGGAAAGTGAAAAGGCACCGGGCCATCGGGATCGCCGGTCATGAATTGGCGGATACGCGGGTTATCGGCGTTCATCAGCTCTTCAGGCGTACCCTGCCCCAGCACCTGGCCATCACCCACTACATACAGGTAGTCGGCGATGCTCGCGGTTTCGGCCAGATCGTGGGAGACCACAATGCTGGTGATACCCAATGCATCATTGAGCAGGCGGATCAGACGCACCAGTACACCCATGGCGATCGGGTCCTGCCCCACGAATGGCTCGTCGTACATAAGGATCTGCGGGTCGAGGGCAATGGCCCGCGCCAGGGCGACACGGCGCTTCATACCGCCGGACAATTCGTCCGGCATCAGGTCGATGGCACCGCGAAGGCCAACGGCCTGCAGCTTCAGCAACACAATGTCACGAATCATTTCATCGGACAGCTGGGTATGCACCCGCAGCGGGAAGGCTACGTTTTCGAAAACATCGAGGTCGGTAAACAGCGCGCCGCTCTGGAACAGCACGCCCATATGCTTGCGCGCATCGAACAGATCGCTGCGCGACAGCGTCGGCAGGTTCTGGCCGTTGACCCACACTTCGCCGGCACTGGGGCGCAATTGCATGCCCATCAGGCGTAACAGGGTGGTCTTGCCGCAACCGGAAGGCCCCATGATGCCCGTGACCTTGCCGCGAGGAATGCGAATATCGACGTTATTGAAGATGCTGCGCGAACCGCGCTTGAAGGTAAGGCCCTTCAGCTCGACCGCGTAGGCGTTATCGGCACTCATCTAATCTCCTTGGGATGCAGCCTTTCACTCAGACACCATGTGTGCGACTTTGGTTTGCAACGGATGCGCAATAATTAGGCACATGGGTTGGGCGGACCGAACTGGCGGCGAACTATATCACCGCTGGTGCGGCGCCCCCAAGGCCGGAACAGCGCTCGTTCAGATTTAGGACAGGGAATAACCGTTACCGAAGGTGATTGGCTGGAACTTCGCGCACAAAGCCTGACGAACTTACGTGAGGGAATTGATCATTACCGCTATAATCGCCGCCTTTTCGTCAGGCTATACGATTTCAGACATGAGCCAATCCAGCGAACTTGTTCAATCCGCACAACGCACCATCCGCCTAGAGCTTGAAGCCGTAGAAGGCTTGCTGGCCCATATCAACGCGGATTTCGTGCGCGCCTGCGAGATGATCCTGGCCAGCAAGGGCCGCGTTGTCGTGGTCGGCATGGGTAAATCCGGCCACATCGGCAACAAGATCGCCGCCACCCTGGCAAGCACTGGGACCACCGCTTTTTTCGTGCATCCGGCCGAAGCCAGCCACGGCGACATGGGCATGATCACCAAGGATGACGTGATTCTGGCGCTGTCCAATTCCGGCACCACCAACGAAATCGTGACCCTGTTGCCGTTGATCAAGCGCCTGGGTATCCAGATGATCAGCCTCACGGGCAACCCGGAATCGACCCTGGCCAAGGCCGCCGACGTCAACCTCAACGTGCACGTGGCCCATGAGGCCTGCCCGTTGAACCTGGCGCCGACCTCCTCCACCACCGCTGCACTGGTCATGGGCGATGCCCTGGCGGTGGCGCTGCTGGAGGCCCGCGGGTTTACCGCAGAAGACTTCGCATTTTCCCATCCAGGTGGTGCCCTCGGCCGTCGCCTGCTGCTGAAAGTTGAAAATGTCATGCATTCGGGCGCCGAACTGCCAAGCGTTCCACGCGGTACCCTGCTCAGGGATGCGCTGATGGAAATGACCCGCAAGGGCCTGGGCATGACGGCAATCCTGGAGGCCGACGGACGCCTTGCCGGGATATTCACCGACGGTGATCTGCGCCGCACCCTGGACCGCACCATTGATATTCACACCGCCACCATCGACGCGGTGATGACACCCCACGGCAAGACCGCCCGCGCTGAAATGCTCGCGGCTGAAGCGCTGAAAATCATGGAAGACCACCGGATCGGCGCGCTGATCGTCGTCGATAACGATGATCGACCGATCGGAGCCCTTAACCTTGGCGACTTGCTGCGCGCAGGAGTGATGTAAATGACCAGCGATCTGTTGCAACGCGGTAAAAACATCAAGCTGGCGATTTTCGACGTTGACGGCGTGCTGACCGACGGCCGCCTGTACTTTCTCGAAGACGGCAGCGAATTCAAGACATTCAATACGCTCGATGGCCAGGGCATCAAGATGCTGATGGCAGCGGGCGTGCAAACGGCGATTATCAGTGGTCGAAAGACGCCGGTTGTGGAACGCCGCGCACAAAACCTCGGAATTGCTCACCTGTATCAGGGCCGCGAGGATAAACTGGTGGTGCTGGACGAGCTTCTTGGCCAACTCAACCTAAGCTATGAACAAGTCGCCTATCTGGGTGACGACCTGCCCGACCTGCCGGTGATTCGCCGGGTGGGCCTGGGCATGGCGGTCGCGAATGCCGCGGCGTTTGTGCGCGAACACGCCCATGGCATCACCACCGCCCGTGGCGGCGAAGGTGCTGCCCGCGAGTTCTGCGAGTTGATCCTGCGTGCCCAGGGCAGCCTTGAAGCGGCCCACGCCGCCTACCTATAGAGCGTTATATGCTGAGCAAAAAGATTCGCAACTTCCTGCTATTCGGGGTCATTGCCGCGCTGTTCCTGGCGGTGGGCTACTGGAATATCAGCCCGGAGCGCTTTCTCGACAAGCCTGTTGCGCAGGTTGACGAAGGTGTTATCGACTATTACGCCACCAACGCCTACAGCATTCAGTTCCTGCCAGACGGCAAGGTGCAGTATGAAATGACGTCGGACAAGGTCGAGCACTTGAAATCCTCTGAAGTCAGCCTGCTGACCAATCCGGACCTGAACCTGTATCGCGGCACCGAATTCCCGTGGCATGTCACCAGCAAACGTGGCGAGGTCAACCCGGACGGCACCGAAGTTGAACTGATCGACTCGGTCCGCGTCGCACGTACAGACGCGCAGAACCGCGACACCATCATTACCAGCAGTCGCATGACGGTATTCCCACAGAAGCAATATGCGCAGACCGAGCAAGACGTTAGAATCGACGGCGCTGGCGGTGTATCGACTGGCAAGGGAATGAAAGCGTATTTGAAAGAAAGCAGGATACACCTGCTATCGAACGTAAGAGGACAGTATGAGGCTCGTTAAAACCCTCCCTATTTTGCTCGGTCTGGGCGCAGCACTGGGAAGCGTGAGCGCCTGGGCTCTGCCGAACGATAGCCAGCAACCGATCCACATCTCGGCTGACGATGCGCAGCTCGATGACAAGCAAGGTGTTGCCACCTACACCGGCGGCGTCATCATCACCCAGGGTTCGATGAAGATCACCGGCAATACGGTGACCTTGACGCGTACCCAGGCCGGCGATATCGATGTCGTGACCTCAGTGGGCAACCTGGCTTACTTCGAACAGAAGCAAAAGGCAGAAGATCCAGGCCCGATGAAGGGCTATGGCAAGACCATTCAGTATCATGCCCTGCAGAATCGCATCGTCCTGATCGACCAGGCCAAAGTGCTCAGCGCCGACGGCAATTCGACTGAAGGCGAGAAAATCGTCTACAACACCAAGACCCAGGTCGCTCAGGCCGGTCGCGCCAATGGCAACAAGGTCACCGCACCTCGTCCACGTATCGACATGGTTATCCAGCCGAAGAAGAAGGCCGAGTAATGGCAACCCTGAAAGCCCAGCATCTGGCCAAGGCCTATAAAAGCCGCCAGGTGGTACGTGATGTCAGCCTGTCGATCGACAGCGGCCAGATCGTCGGTTTGCTCGGCCCCAACGGTGCCGGCAAGACCACCTGCTTCTATATGATCGTCGGGCTGGTCCAGGCGGATCAGGGTCGCGTATTGATCGACGACCTGGACGTCAGCCACCAGCCCATGCACGGTCGTGCACGCGCCGGTATCGGCTATCTTCCCCAGGAAGCGTCGATCTTCCGTAAACTGTCGGTAGCCGACAACATCATGGCGATCCTCGAGACCCGCAAGGAACTCGACCGCGACGGCCGCCGCAAAGAGCTGGAAAGCCTGTTGCAGGAGTTCCACATCAACCATATTCGCGACAACCTCGGCATGAGCCTGTCCGGTGGTGAGCGCCGCCGCGTGGAAATCGCCCGCGCCCTGGCCACCGCACCGAAGTTCATCCTGCTGGATGAGCCGTTTGCCGGCGTTGACCCGATTTCGGTCGGCGATATCAAGCAGATCATTCACCACCTCAAGGCCAAGGGTATTGGCGTGCTGATCACCGACCACAACGTCCGTGAGACGCTGGATATCTGTGAAACCGCCTATATCGTCAACGATGGTCAGTTGATTGCTGAAGGCGACGCCGAGACCATCCTGGCCAATGAACTGGTCAAGGAAGTTTACCTGGGTCACGAGTTCCGCCTGTAGACGGAGTGGTATCGCGCCTTTCGCCGGAGCGCGCAGGAGTCAATAGAAACCTTGGTTTTTTATTGTTACCGCGCTCTAGGCAAAGGCCCTGATATCAGGCATATAATTTGCTTATGTTGGCGCTCACGCGCCCTGTCGTGGATGGCGCATTGCGCCGGCGAATAAGGTGTTAAGCCCCTGCCATGAAACCATCGCTAGTCCTGAGAATGGGCCAGCAGCTGACGATGACACCGCAGCTGCAACAGGCCATCCGCCTGCTCCAATTGTCGACCCTGGACCTGCAGCAGGAAATCCAGGAGGCCCTGGAGTCCAATCCGATGCTCGAACGCCAGGAAGAAGGCGACGACTTCGACAATGCCGACCCACTGGCCGACAACATCGAGCAAAAACCCAATCCCGACGTGCAGGAACCCTCCTACCAGGAAACCGCCCCTACGGTGGACAACCTGGAAGAAGGCGAATGGAACGAACGCATTCCCAACGAGCTTCCCGTGGATACCGCATGGGAAGACGTGTACCAGACCAGCGCCAGCAGCCTGCCGAGCAATGATGATGACGAGTGGGACTTCACCACCCGCACCTCGGCTGGCGAGAGCCTGCAGAGCCACTTGCTGTGGCAACTCAACCTGGCGCCGATGTCGGACACTGATCGCCTGATCGCAGTTACGCTCATCGATTGCATCAATAACCAGGGTTACCTGGACGAAACCCTCGACGAGATCCTCGAAGCCTTCGACCCGGAACTGGACATCGAGCTGGACGAAATCGAAGCCGTCCTGCACCGCATCCAGCAATTCGAGCCCGCCGGCATCGGCGCCCGCACGCTCAGCGAGTGCCTGCTGCTGCAACTGCGCCAGTTGCCTGCCAAGACGCCATGGCTCGCCGAGGCCCAGCGCCTGGTCAGCGACTACATCGATCTGCTGGGTAGCCGCGACTATAGCCAGTTGATGCGCCGCATGAAGCTCAAGGAAGACGACTTGCGCCAGGTCATCGAGCTGGTGCAAAGCCTCAACCCGCGTCCCGGTTCGCAGATTGAATCCAGCGAAGCCGAATACGTGGTTCCCGACGTGATCGTGCGCAAGGACAACGAGCGCTGGCTGGTGGAGTTGAACCAGGAATCGGTGCCGCGCCTGCGGGTCAACCCGCAATACGCGGGCTTTGTGCGCCGCGCCGATACCAGCGCCGACAACACCTTCATGCGCAACCAGTTGCAGGAAGCGCGGTGGTTCATCAAGAGCCTGCAAAGCCGCAACGAAACCCTGATGAAAGTCGCCACCCAGATCGTCGAGCACCAGCGCGGCTTCCTGGAATACGGCGACGAAGCCATGAAGCCTCTGGTGCTGCACGATATCGCCGAAGCGGTAGGCATGCATGAATCGACGATTTCCCGGGTAACCACGCAAAAATTCATGCATACCCCCCGTGGTATTTATGAGCTGAAATACTTTTTCTCCAGCCACGTCAGCACCTCCGAAGGCGGCGAATGCTCGTCCACGGCGATCCGCGCGATCATCAAAAAACTGGTTGCCGCGGAAAATCAGAAAAAGCCGTTGAGTGACAGCAAGATCGCTGGTTTACTGGAGGCACAAGGCATTCAGGTCGCCCGTCGAACCGTCGCCAAGTACCGCGAGTCCCTTGGGATCGCGCCTTCCAGCGAGCGTAAGCGGTTGATGTGACGGGCGGGCCACAGCGTTCCAGTGGTGGGTATTCCTGCCCACCGCTTTATGCACTGGCAACGAAGGAGAAGCTGTATGCAAGTCAACATCAGTGGACACCAGCTGGAAGTCACCAAGCCCCTGCGTGAATACACCGAGAGCAAGCTGAACAAGCTTGCGGGGCATTTTGACAAGATCACCAACGTGCAGGTCATCATGGAGGTCGATAAGCTCAAGCAGAAAATCGAGGCCACCCTGCACGTACCGAATGCCAAGCTCGTTGCCAATGCAGAACATGAAGACATGTACGCGGCGATTGACTCGCTCTACGACAAGCTCGACCGCCAACTCATAAAGCATAAGGAAAAGAATCTGCACCTGATGCAAGGTACAGGTCGTTAACCCTCCCCCATGATCCAACTTCAAACCATCCTGACCCCCGGCCGTTCCCTTGTGAACGTGCCGGGCGGCAGTAAAAAGCGCGCCCTGGAACAAATTGCCAACCTGATCAGCAGCCAAGTGCCTGAGCTGGAGATGCAAGATGTTTTCGAGGCTCTGATTGCCCGTGAAAAACTCGGCTCCACCGGTTTTGGCAACGGCATCGCTATTCCTCACTGCCGTCTCGAAGGCTGCGAGACCCCGGTCAGCGCCTTGCTGCACCTGGAAAAACCCATCGACTTCGACGCCATCGACGGTGCTCCGGTTGACCTGCTATTCGTGCTGCTGGTCCCGCAAGCCGCCACAGATGCGCATCTGGAACTGCTCCGGCAGATAGCCAGTATGCTCGACCGCAAGGAAGTACGTGACAAGTTGCGCAGTGCCAAAAGCAACGAGGCGCTGTATCAGGTCGTCCTGGATGAACAAAACGGGCAGTAATCATGCGTTTGATCATCGTCAGCGGCCGCTCCGGCTCAGGTAAAAGCACCGCCCTCAATGTGCTTGAGGACAACGGTTTCTATTGTATCGACAACCTGCCGGCCGGCCTGCTGCCGGAGCTGGCGGAGCGCGCCCTTATCCACACCGAGCTGGCGCAGCCGCTGGTCGCTGTGTCTATCGACGCCCGCAACCTGCCCAGCCACCTCTCGCGATTCCCGGAACTGCTGGAAGAAGTGCGCGCCAAGCACATTCATTGCGATGTGCTGTACCTGGATGCCGATGAAGAAACCCTGCTCAAGCGTTTCTCCGAAACCCGTCGACGCCACCCACTCAGCAGCGCCAACCGCTCCCTGGCCGAAGCCATTGAAGACGAGACCAAACTGCTGGGGCCGATCATTGATCTGGCCGACCTGAAGATCAACACCACCAGCCTGAACCTGTACCAGTTGCGTGACGCGATCAAGTTGCGCCTGCTGAATCAGCCCGAGCCGGGCACGGCGTTCCTGGTCGAGTCGTTTGGCTTCAAGCGTGGCATGCCGGTCGATGCCGACCTGGTGTTCGATGTGCGCTGCCTGCCCAACCCTTACTGGAAGCCGGAATTGCGCGATCAGTCGGGGCTGGATCAGCCCGTCGCCGACTACCTCGCCGCGCAGCCAGATGTGGAAGAGATGTTCCAGGACATCTCCAGCTACCTGCTTAAATGGTTGCCGCGTTTTGCCGCGAGCAATCGGGCGTATGTCACCATTGCCATTGGCTGCACGGGTGGCCATCACCGCTCGGTTTACCTGACTGAGCGGCTAGGCCAGGTGCTGCAACAAACCCTCAAGAATGTACAGGTTCGCCACCGCGACCTTAGCTGAAAGGAACACCTGCGCGATGCCCGCTCTGGAAATTGAAATCATCAACAAGCTGGGCCTGCACGCCCGGGCGTCGGCAAAGTTCGTCGGCGTGGCTGGAAAGTTTCCCTGCCAGATCCGCGCCGGGCGCACCCCGGAGTCCATGGTCGATGGCAAGAGCATCATGGCGATGATGATGCTGGCAGCTGGCAAGGGCACCACGATTCATCTGCGCACTGAAGGCGAGCAAGAGCAGGAAGCGATGGACGCTTTGGTTGGGCTGATCAACAACAAGTTCGATGAAGGCGAATAACCGCCGATGCGAGAGCTGGCTTCAGCCCAACGCCGTATCCATCACCATCATCAGGCAAAACCCGATACACAACCCCAGGCTGGCGAGCTTTTCGTGACCGTTGCGACGCGATTCGGGGATCACTTCATGGGTCACTACCAACAACATCGCACCGGCGGCCAGCGCCAACCCCAAGGGAAGCAACACCTCGGCCAGGCTCACCAGCCAGGCGCAGAGCACCGCAAATACCGGTTCAACCAATCCTGATGCGGCGCCGATCAGGAACGCCTTGATCCGCGACATCCCCGCCCCAGCCAATACCAGCGCGATCACCAAGCCCTCGGGTACATCCTGCAAGGCAATGCCCATGGCGAGACTGTCAGCATCCGCCATCCCTCCTCCCGCGGAGACGCCCACTGCCATGCCCTCGGGAATGTTGTGCGCAATGATGGCGAACACAAACAGCCAGATGCGCGGCGGGATCACCGGCTTATCCGGCGTCCCCACCAGCATCTCCGGGCTGGCGCCGGAGACCTTGCGATCCACCAGATACAACCCGAATGCGCCCAGCATGATGCCGAAGCTGATCAGCCCACCCGCCCCCCACGGCGAAAGCCCCAGGCCTTCAGCCGCTGCGATACCCGGCACGACCAGGGAAAAAGCGGTCGCTGCGAGCATCACACCTGCACCGAAGCCCAGCAAGGTATCGCTCAACGCTACCGGCATCCGCCGAATCACCAGGACCGGCACCGCGCCCAGCGCCGTACCGAGCGCGCAAATCGCGCCGCCCTGCAACGCGCGCAGGATACGCGGCTCAAGGTCCAACCAGGCCAGCCCATGGGCCACCAGCAATGCAGTCCCTGCCAATAACAGCAGTGAACCGAACGCATAACGGAACATTCGCACGCTGCTGATCGCCAGTGTTTCAGTGCCCATAATCGCCCTTAGATCTTGTTTTAGAGTGAATGTCAGGCCAAGGCGGCCTGGTAGCGGGCAGCAACTTCCGGCCAGTTAATTACGCTGTAGAACGCATTGATGTATTCAGGGCGACGGTTCTGGTAACGCAAATAGTAGGCATGTTCCCAGACGTCCAGACCGAGGATTGGCGTGTTGCCACTCATCAGCGGGCTGTCCTGGTTGCCGCTGCTTTCCACGACCAGTGTGTTTTGCGGGGTGACGCTCAACCAGGCCCAGCCACTGCCGAAGCGGGTCAGCGCAGCCTTGGTGAATGCCTCCTTGAAACTGTCAAAACCGCCCAATTGCTCATCGATAGCCTTGCCCAGCGCGCCTTCGGGTTTACCACCCCCTGTAGGTGACATGACCGCCCAGAACAACGAATGGTTTGCATGGCCGCCTCCTTGATTGACCACGGCAACGCGTAACTTCTCCGGTAGTTTCTGCACGCTGGACACCAGCTTCTCCACCGGCCAACCAGCGAATTCCGTGCCCTCCACGGCAGCATTCAGATTATTGATGTAAGTCTGGTGATGCTTGGTGTAGTGAATCTCCATGGTTTGCGCGTCGATATGCGGCTCAAGGGCGTCATAGGCGTAAGGCAGGGCCGGCAGGGTGTAAGTCATATCAATGTGCTCCATAGTGAGACGAGGTCGACTGCGGCGCAGCATCGCCCAGCAACCGGTGGGTGCGGGGGTACTCGCCGTGATCGCTGATGAAATTCAACAGCTCGACGTAGGTCTTGCTGCTCTGGCGCAACGCCGCCTCGCGCAACTGCGGGTTAAGGCGCGGGTCCTGCATGGTCTGCAACAATCGCTGGTGAATGGCGCAGAGGTATTCCGCGCTTTCCTCAGGTTGATTCAGGCGCAAGTGCAGGTCCGCCAGGTTGTGATGGGAAATGACACAAGCCGCCACTGCTTCGTCGGCATCCGCCCAGCGTTCGAACAACACTTGGGCCAGGGCCAGGGCTTGCAGATAAGCCTCGCGAGCATCCACCAGCTCGCCCGCCATAAAGCAGCGATTGGCCCGTTCGATCGTACGTTTCCAGTGCTCCATGGTGAGCCTCCAAAGCAGGGTGGTTAATTACACGCCGCCAGCCGTGAGCTTTTCCGGGTCCAGCAGGACTTCCAGTTGGCTGCGCGGCAGGTCGGTGTGCTCAAGGGCGACCTCGATGACCGGGCGGCCTTGCTGGTAAGCCTTCTTGGCAATTTCAGCGGCCTTCTGGTAACCAATGATCGGGTTAAGGGCGGTGACCAGGATCGGGTTGCGCGACAGTGCTTCTTTGAGCTTGGCTTGGTTGACCTTGAAGCTGGCAATGGCCTTGTCCGCCAGCAAACGACTGGAGTTGGCCAGCAACTCGAGGCTGCTGAGCAGGTTCTGGGCGATGATCGGCAGCATCACGTTCAGCTCGAAGTTGCCCGATTGACCGGCAACTGTGATGACGGTGTCATTGCCGATGATCTGCGCGGCCACCATTGCCGTAGCTTCCGGGATCACAGGGTTGACCTTGCCGGGCATGATCGACGAGCCCGGCTGCAACCCCTCCAGCTCGATTTCACCGAGGCCGGCCAAGGGGCCGGAGTTCATCCAGCGCAGGTCGTTGGCAATCTTCATCAGCGATACAGCCGTGGCCTTCAACTGGCCTGAGACTGCGACGGCAGTGTCCTGGGAGCCAATCAATGCAAAGAGGTCCTTGCCGGGCGTGAACTTCACCCCGGTCAAATGGCTCAGTTGCTGGCTGAAACGCCCGGCAAATTCAGGATGCGCGTTGATCCCGGTGCCCACCGCTGTGCCGCCCTGGGCCAGTGCCTGCAAGGCCGGAAGCAGGTCCTGCAAGTGCCCGATATTGGCCTTGAGCTGCTGCGCCCAGCCATGGAGCACCTGGCTCATGCGCACCGGCATGGCGTCCATCAAGTGGGTACGGCCGGTCTTGATGAACGGATGCACCTCTTCGGCCTTCTGCTCGATCACCTGCACCAGGTGCAGCAGGGCTGGCAGCGTTTGCTCATGCAGTACCAAGGCGGCGCTGACGTGAATGGTGGTGGGGATAATGTCGTTGCTGCTTTGGCCGCAGTTGACGTGATCGTTAGGGTTGACCACCTCGCCAAGCAAACGGCTGGCAAGGGTCGCAATCACTTCATTGGCGTTCATGTTGGAGCTGGTGCCGGAACCGGTCTGGAAGATATCCACCGGGAAGTGCTGCATGTAGTCGCCTTCGAGCAAGCCTTGGGCGGCGTCGACAATGGCCTTGCCCTGCCCTTCGCTGATCTGCTTGAGGTCGACGTTGACCTTGGCCGCGGCTGTCTTGGCCAGGATCAGGGCGCGGATGAATTGCGCCGGCATACGCTGATGACTGATCGGGAAGTTGTTCACCGCTCGCTGGGTTTGCGCGCCATACAACGCGTTTTGCGGCACATGCAGCTCGCCCATGCTGTCGCGTTCGATACGGGTGTTACTCATCATTAGATCCTTGCACCAAGTCAGAAACGGAAATCGAAGGCAGTAATTCACAGGTAGCCAACTGCCAGGCAAAGGTCTGCCAGCGCTTGAGGCGGCAGGCACACTGGGAGAGCTTTTCCAGGTCGCGCAGCGGGCGCCACGCTTGATCCAGGCACATCGAACGCCAATGCCAGGGCAGCGCGATATCGCTGGCGGTGTCGATCAGCAGGCGGAATGAAGTTTCGGCGATCGTCCACGGATGGGTCGCGGTGCAGCAGGCCAGGTATCGACCTTCATTGAGGTAATGTTCGATCAGGCGAGGTTCATTGGGATCGAAGCCACAGCGAATCTGGCGGCTCATCCAGCGCCAGCTTTCCAGATACGGATCCTCATGCAGGACAGAACTCATGATCCACACTCATTCGGTAATGATACTTATTATTAAATGATATTGAGAATCAAAACAAGAGTGGCCGATTAATACCCCTGTGACATGGGCAATAAAAAAGGCGCGCCATCCTTGGGATGGCGCGCCTTTCCTTGAGTGCCGGAGAGGTTAGCTACCGGCGACCGTCATTCGCTCGATCAGCACAGACCCCGTGCGGATATTGCTGCGCAACTCCAGATCATTACCCACAGCGACAATCTGCTTGAACATATCGCGCATGTTGCCGGCGATCGTCACTTCCTGGACGGCGAATTGAATTTCGCCATTTTCCACCCAGAAACCTGCCGCGCCCCGTGAGTAATCACCTGTGACCATATTCAGGCCCTGGCCCATCAACTCAGTCACCAGCAAGCCGCGCCCCATGCGCCGCAGCAATGCAGCCTGGTCCTCGTCGCCATGGGTCACGAACAGGTTATGCACGCCACCGGAGTTGGCGGTACTCGGCAGGCCAAGCTTGCGACCGGCATAGGTACCCAACACATAGGAGACCAGCTCACCATTTTCGACAAACGGCTTGGCATAGGTCGCCAGGCCATCACCGTCGAACGACGAACTGCCCATCGCACGCATCAAATGCGGGCGCTCATCGATGGTCAGCCACTCAGGAAACAGCTTTTGGCCGATTGCGCCTTCAAGGAATGACGATTTGCGATAGAGGTTGCCACCGGAAATCGCCCCCAGGAAGCTACCGAACAAACCACCGGCCAGTTCCGCAGAAAACAGCACCGGCACTTCGCACGTCGGCACCGGGCGCGCGCCCAGGCGACTGGCGGCACGCTGTGCAGCCCGTTGGCCAATGCTGACGGGGTCCGCCAGCAAATCGCCCTGGCGGTTCACGTCGTACCAGTAGTCACGCTGCATCTGGCCGTTGGCTTCGGCGATCATCACGCAACTGAGGCTGTGACGCGTGGACGCATAACCGCCGATGAAACCATGGCTGTTGCCGTACACACGGCAGCCCTGGTGAGTGCTCAGCGTGGTGCCATCAGCATTCTTGATCCGAGGGTCGGTATCGAAGGCCGCCGCTTCGCAGATCAGCGCTTGTTCAATGGCTTGCTCCGGGGTGATGTCCCAGGCGTGGAACAGGTCGAAATCCTGCACGTCCCTGGCCATCAGCGCCTTGTCGGCCAGCCCCGAGCTTTCATCCTCGGAGGTGTGCTTGGCAATCGCCAACGCAGCGGCGACGGTCTCGCGAATCGCTTCCGGGCCGCTGGCCGAGGTGCTGGCCGAGCCTTTGCGCTGGCCTGCGTACAAGGTGATGCCAAACCCCTGGTCGCGGTTGAACTCGACCGTTTCCACTTCCCGCTGGCGCACCGAAGTCGACAGCCCCTGCTCCAGCGACACCGCCACTTCACAGGCGCTGGCCCCCTGGCGCTTGGCCTCGGCGAGGATCTGCTCGACTTGTTCCTGCAGTGCCGGTAACGCTTGCGGACCGACGCTTTGGGCTGCACTCATGGTTTTCTCCACTCAAATTCTGCTTTCGGTTAAGGCCATCGAGCGACCGGGCCGGACAAGCGGCCCCCGACTGGTTATCATGGCGGCGTTTCTTTGCGGACTGCCACCATGGTTGATTCTTACGACGACTCCCTCGATGGGGAGAAAAGCAAAACCCAGGTCAAACGCGAGCTGCATGCTCTGGTTGACCTCGGCGAGCGCCTTACAACGCTCAAAAAGGATTTGATTGCCAAACTGCCATTGACCGACGAAATGCGCCGGGCCCTGGCTGATGCGCCCAAGCACACCGCGAATATCGCGCGCAAACGGCACATCTCGTTTATCGGCAAACTGATGCGCGATCAGGACATTGACGCCATTCTGACCTTGCTTGATCAAACCGATGCCTCCACTCGCCAGTACAACGAACGCTTCCATAACCTGGAACGTTGGCGTGACCGCCTGATCGCGGGCGATGACGCCGTGCTGGAGAAATTCGTGATGGACTACCCGGATGCGGACCGCCAGCAATTGCGCTCCCTGATCCGTCAGGCCCAGCACGAGCAGGCGCACAACAAAGCGCCGGCCACCAGCCGTAAAATCTTCAAGTACATCCGTGAGCTGGACGAGACTCAACGCGGCCTGCGCTGATCCTCTTCCCCGGGTGGCGGCCTTCGCCACCCGAAGCTCCGTCCTTACGACCCCGTGCCACCCACGGTGATCGCATCAATTTTCAGGGTTGGCTGCCCCACGCCTACCGGCACTGACTGCCCATCCTTCCCGCATGTGCCCACGCCGCTGTCCAGCGACAGGTCGTTACCGACCATCGAAACCTTGCTCATGGCCTCCGGCCCGTTACCAATCAAGGTCGCCCCTTTGACCGGCGCGGTAATCTTGCCGTCTTCGATCAGGTACGCCTCGCTGGTGGAGAACACGAACTTGCCGCTGGTGATGTCGACCTGGCCACCGCCCAGATTGGCGCAATAGATGCCGCGTTTCACCGAGGCGATGATTTCCGCCGGATCGCTTTCGCCACCGAGCATGTAGGTATTGGTCATGCGTGGCATCGGCAAATGCGCGTAGGACTCACGACGGCCGTTACCGGTGCGCGCCACGCCCATCAGGCGAGCGTTGAGCTTGTCTTGCATATAGCCCTTGAGCACGCCGTTTTCGATCAGGGTGGTGCATTCGGTCGGTGTGCCTTCGTCATCGACGCTCAGCGAACCACGGCGCCCGGCCAGCGTGCCGTCGTCCACGATGGTGCAGAGCTTGGACGCAACCATCTCACCCATTCGCCCGCTGTAGGCCGAACTGCCCTTGCGGTTGAAGTCGCCTTCCAGCCCGTGGCCGACGGCTTCGTGGAGCAACACGCCAGACCAACCCGAGCCCAGCACCACCGGCAAGGTGCCGGCCGGTGCAGGGATGGCTTCGAGGTTGACCAATGCCTGACGCAGCGCCTCACGGGCATAGCCCATGGCACGGTCGTCAGCAAGGAAGTAACGGTAGTCGGTGCGCCCGCCGCCGCCATGGCCACCGCGCTCGCGGCGACCGTTCTGTTCAACGATCACACTCACATTGAAACGCACCAGCGGCCGTACATCCGCCGCCAGCCCGCCGTCGGTGGAGGCAACGAGGATGCGCTCCCACACACCGGCCATGCTTACGGTTACCTGCTGGATACGCGGGTCCAGGGCACGGGTAGCCGCGTCCACACGCTTGAGCAGCTCGACCTTTTCCGCACGGCTGATCACTTCCAACGGGTTATCCGGCGCATACAACTGCGCTACATCCTGGGTGCTGAACGCCTGTACCGTGCCATTTTGCCCGGCACGGGAGATCGAGCGTGCCGCACGCGCCGCCAGGCCCAGGGCTTCAAGAGTGATTGCATTGCTGTAGGCAAAGCCGGTTTTTTCACCCGATTGCGCACGCACGCCAACGCCCTGATCAAGGTTGAAACTGCCTTCCTTGACGATGCCATCTTCCAGGGCCCAGGACTCGGAAATCTGTCCCTGGAAATACAGGTCGGCCGCATCGATACCTGGCCCGGCCAGGTCGCCCAGCACGGTCTGCAGACTTTCGATGGTCACGCCACCGGGCGCCAGGAGGTGTTCACTGACTGAGGACAACAACTCGCTCATAGGTTTGGCCTTAAATTCATCGTTCTGAAGCAGGCCGCTGCGCGCCCTGCGAGAAAAAGCGCCGGTGGTTCGCCACCGGCATGCGCGTCCGTATCGACGCTTGTTCACCGCTATCGCGTTCGGCCAGTAGCACCGCTTCGCCTTGATCCTGTTGCGCCAGCACCCGACCCCAAGGGTCGATGATCGCCGCGTGGCCAAAGGTTTCACGTGGGCCTGGGTGCACACCGCCTTGGGCCGCTGCCAGCAGGTAGCACTGGGTTTCAATGGCCCGCGCCCGAATCAGCACATCCCAATGGGCGGCCCCAGTCACCGCCGTAAAGGCCGAGGGCGCGGTAATCAATTCAGCCCCCGCAGCGCGTAATTCGCTGTACAGCTCGGGAAAGCGCAAGTCATAGCACACCGTCAGCCCCACGCGGCCCACTGGCGTATCCGCCACCACTACATTGCTTCCAAAAGCATAGTCGTCGGATTCGCGGTAGCGACCGCGAGCATCCGCTACGTCCACATCAAACAAGTGGAGCTTGTCATAGCGAGCGACGATTTCACCCTGATCATTGATCAGCAGCGAGCAAGCGTTGGCCTTGGCGTGGGGTTGGTCCCTGGGCGGCAGCGGCAACGTGCCGGCCACTATCCATAAGGTGAGGTCGCGGGCGGCCTGTTTCAACCATGGCAGGATCGGGCCTTCACCCAATGCTTCGGCGCGGCCAATGTCGGCCACGTCACGGCGTCCCATGGCGGCGAAGTTCTCCGGCAAAACCGCGAGTTTCGCGCCGTTTGCCGCCGCCTGCTCCAGCAGGCGGCGTGCCTGGGCGAGGTTGGCCAGCACGTCACTCTGGCTGACCATTTGGATTACTGCAAAGGACATGGGCCGACACTCCAGACAAGGCATGGGGCCATGCTACTCCACAGGCTCTCAGTTTGGCTTTTCAAATGGCTTGTCGAAGGTGATTTTCGGATCCTTCCAAGGGCCTTGCACCTTGTACTGCACACTGGCAAAGCGCGAAACCCGATCACCGATCAGCTTGTCGATCAGGAACAACGCACCACCGATGGCCGGCGCACCGACAATCAGCGCCGCGATAGGCAGGTTGTTGGTCACCGGCAACGTGACCAGCAGCTTGGCGTCGACGCGATCGGCGACCAGATCCAGGGTGCCGTTAAGCTCAAGATTGGTCGAGGGTCCGGTCATGGTGATGGGCTCACGGGTCACGAACACACCATTACTGGCGGCCAGCAAGCCCTTGACTCGGTCATAGCTCAAGCCTTTGCCAAACAGGTCGGAAAAGTCCAAACGCAAACGCCGGCCAATGGAGTTGAAGTTAAGCAGGCCAAACACCCGCAATGCCTGGGCGCCCCCTTCCACTTCAACGAACTGACCTTTACGGAATGCCGCATCCAGGCTACCGGAAAAGCGCTTGGGCCCAACCCAGGCCGGTGAGCCCGGCCAACGGCCATCCACGTCCAGATGGAAATCCTCACTGGTCACCGTAGGCGCAAAACCCCAGCCCTTGAGCACATCGGCGATATTTCTGCCATCGAGGCGGCCCTTGTACCAACTGCTGCTGGCGCCCGGCGCGCCTTCCCAGCCACCGGCGCCCTTGAGCAGCATCCCCTTGAGGCCCAGGTCCAGGTTATTGAAGGCCAGGCCCTTGGTGGTCGGACGAATCCGCAGCGACCATGCCCCTATCAGATCGGGGCCCTGGAACAGCTGGTCAATGGCGATGTCCAGTGCCGGGATGCTTTTGGGGTCGATATCGGCCAGCGGGTCCGGTGCGTTTTCGTCGGCCTGCGCTGTCGGGTCCACCGCGGGCAATTTGACGTACTTGAGGTTGATCGCAATCGGCGCGCCCTTGGCATCGGGCAGGTTCACCGTGCCCTTGGCTTGCTGGCTGTCGAGTTGCAGGCCCCAGGCAGCCGGCTTGCGATCAAGCTGCAACTTGACCTGGTCAAACCGGGTACCAAACCCGGTCAGCTTGCCTACCCTGAAGTCGGCGCTACTGAGCAGTTGCTTGGCATTGCCACCTGGGTCGTTACCCGCGTAGCGGTCCACGAGTTTTTTCCAGGGATCGATATCCAGTTCCGACAGCACGCCACGAATGCGCAAGCCCTTGGCCCCGGGCAACAGCGCGTCACCGTCGCCGAGGAACAATTCGCCACGGCCGTTATTGAAGTTGTCCGGCGGCGCCGCAAAGGTGAAATTCGCCAGCTCGCCGTAATCAAACCAGTAACGTCGCTCAGCGCCCTGCAACGTCATGCGAAAGGTGCTGTCACGTCCCTGGCTGGCCGGCATGCCGAACGGCGCCGGCAGATCCACCGCAACACCCTTGAGGTTGGAGTTGACCATCAACTGACTGTCCGCACCGTCCAGAATAACCTGCAACTGGTAAGGAATATCGCCGGATACCGGCAACGGCTGACTGACGTTCAGCCAATCCGTCAGGCGCTTGACCGCCACCTGGCCCTTGGCAGTCACGCGGGTGCTGATATTGCCCGGCTTGCCCTCGGCGAAGATCTGCGCAGTGACAGGTTGCTCGAATGCCCGGGCCGAGATGTTCTGACCGCTCAGGCCCTTGGCGCTATCGAAGCGAAAATCACCCTTGAGCTGGGTGAGGTCCAAGGGCGGCTCAGCCAATTGCAGGCGTGCCTTGTCGGTCTTGAAGTCCACCACGATCTTGGGCTCGGTGCCCTTGGCCAGGGGAACGTCGAGGTCCAGGCTACCTTGCAGGTCACCCTCGCCTTTCCAGCCGGCGAACGTGGACGCGGTACCGATGGGCGCTTCCTGAAGAATTTTCAGGCCATCACCCAAGCCACCGGAAAACCCGCCGGTGAGCAACAGATGACTGTCCTTGCCGGCCGGTGCGTGGGGAATATTGACGTACACATCCTTGACCCGGGTGTCGAGCAACTGCCCCTTGCTCGCCAGGATGCGCACGCCGCTTTCCTCGACGAACACTTCACCATTGACCTTGTTCACATGGGGCCAACCCGGCTGGAAGGCCAGTTCGGCATCATGCACCTTGAAGAACAGGCTGATATTGCGCGACGCAGGCAGGGCGTTGTGGCTCAGCGACCCCTGGTACTGGAAGAAGCCTTCATCCACTGCACCTTTGAGAATCGCCGTACGCAGCCACTCATCCAGCGCCGGGCTCAACACGGCTGGCAAGTATTTGGGGGTAAAACGGCCATCGCCATCGACCATGCCGACCCGCAGGTCCATGTAGTCTTCCTGGCTATGATCAAAATGCAGGCGAATCAGAAAGTCCGCCGCGACCTTGCCCTCTTCGCCCAGCACCTTGATGTACGGAGCGATCAGGGTGAAACCCTGTTTGTCGAGTTTCCAGGTCAGGCGTGCATTGGCCTGGATGTACTGCCAGGGCTTGGCGAAGATGGGGAACAGATGCAGGGAAAAATCCTTGCTGTCCATGCGCAGTTCGCCATGGCCCAGGTCGCCACTGATGCTGCCGGACACATTACGCGCGGCCGGCGCACCGAAATACGCGTCGAAACCGACGCGCTCAAGGTTCGCGGCAAAACTGACTTTCTGGTCGGTGGTGTCCTGAGGGCGGAAATCCACCAGCACATTACGCAACAAGCCAGTGGCCTTGAGATGCTCGACAGTCTTGGCGAAACCTTCGGGCAAGGGCGCCAAGGCATTGAGCAGCGGCGTGATCGGCGTCAGGTCAAGACGATCGGCCTGCAACTTCCACACTTCCTGTTCTTTATCGGTCGCAAGGCTTTGCTGCAATTGAATGCGCGACTCCCAGCGGGTGTCGCCAATGTTCATTGCCAGCGAATCGAACAGCACTTCAAGGCCCCTGTCACTGCGTTGCAGGTAGGCCGTCAGCGCCAGATTCTCCAGATGCACGGGCTTGCGGTCGGCGTAGCTGCCCTTCACTTGCGGCGAGTTGAGGCGAACCGCAGCGCTTTGCACGGTGCCTTTGGCCCAACTGAGCCAAAACTCACCGCCGGCCTTGAACTGCGTGAGTTTCCATTGCTGGGTCAGCCGGGCGGGAATCCATTTGGCCCAGTCGCTTTGCGGCAGGCTCAGGTAGCCGTCGATCTCTGCGTCCTTCCACTGGCTGGCGCGAATACGGCTACGCAGGCTGACAGCAAGCGGCTGGCCATCGGGCAAGGTCAGCCGTGCATCCAGACGCTGATGGCTCATGCCGGTATGCAGGCTCAGGCCTACATAGGTCACGGTCACCGGCGCCTGATCGAAGGGTTGCAAGGTAACTTGACTGTCCAGCACCGACACGCGCTTGATCATTTGCATGCGCGTCAGCAACTGTTGCGGGTCCAGCGGCTGGTCGTCCTGAACCGGCAAGCCTTGCAGCGTCCAGCGGCCGTCCTTGTCTTCCTTGACGCTCAGTTGCAGGCCGCTGACTTGAAGGTGGGCGATGCGCACTTCACGGGCCAACAGGCTGGCCCATATATCCGGCACCACTTCCACCTGGTCCAGGCGCAGGGCACTGCTGCCCTCGCCGACCATCACATCGTGGGCCAGCAATACCGGGGCAAACCCGCTCCAGCGGCCTTCAAGGCTGCCGATATGCAGCGGTGTATCCACTGCAGCCTGGGCCTTTGCTTCGATTTCGGCGCGATATTCGGCGACCAATGGGGTCAATTCACGCCCCAGGCTTACGTACACCGCCGCCAATACCAGCAGCAACGCACACAGGCCCAAGCCCCAGCGGGTCAAAGCGGCAAAAAAGCGTATCAGACGCTCCATGTCAGGCGACCCTCAAAAAACAGTTGGCGGACGGCGGATCAAGGTCCGCCGGTCTCGAATAAGGCAAGCAATTGGGGATCAGAGCAGCACCACGTCGTATTGTTCCTGGGAATACATGGTTTCGACCTGGAAGCGAATCGTGCGACCGATAAAGCTCTCCAGCTCCGCGACGTTCCCCGACTCTTCGTCCAGCAGGCGATCGACCACTTTCTGGTTGGCAAGCACTCTATAACCCTCGGCCTGATAGGCACGTGCCTCACGCAGGATTTCGCGGAAAATTTCGTAGCAAACGGTTTCCGGGGTTTTCAATTTACCCCGCCCCTGGCAACTGCTGCACGGCTCGCACAGCACCTGCTCAAGGCTTTCGCGGGTGCGCTTGCGGGTCATCTGCACCAGGCCCAGCTCGGTGATGCCGATGATGTTGGTCTTGGCGTGATCGCGCTCCAGCTGCTTTTCGAGGGTGCGCAATACCTGGCGCTGGTGCTCCTCATCTTCCATGTCGATGAAGTCGATGATGATGATGCCACCGAGGTTGCGCAGACGCAGTTGGCGAGCGATCGCCGTGGCGGCTTCCAGGTTGGTCTTGAAGATGGTCTCTTCGAGGTTGCGATGGCCCACGAATGCGCCGGTGTTGACGTCGATGGTGGTCATGGCTTCGGCCGGGTCCACCACCAGGTAGCCGCCGGATTTGAGCGGCACCTTGCGCTCCAGGGCTTTCTGGATTTCGTCTTCAACGCCATACAGGTCGAAGATCGGCCGCTCGCCGGGGTAGTGCTCCAGGCGGTCGGCAATTTCCGGCATCAGCTCGGCAACAAATTGCGTGGTGCGCTGGAAGGTTTCCCGCGAGTCGATACGGATTTTCTCAATTTTCGGGCTGACCAGGTCACGCAGCGTACGCAGCGCCAGGCCCAGGTCTTCATAGATGACGCTGGGCGCGCCAATGGTTTTGATCTGTGCGTCGATCTGGTCCCACAGGCGCCGCAGGTAGCGGATATCCATAAGGATCTCATCAGCGCCTGCGCCTTCGGCGGCGGTACGCAGGATAAACCCGCCCGCTTCCTTGATGCCCTCGGCAGCCACGCAGTCGCTGACCACCTTTTTCAGGCGTTCACGCTCGGCTTCGTCTTCGATCTTCAGGGAAATGCCGACATGGGCCGTGCGCGGCATGTACACCAGGTAGCGCGAGGGAATCGACAACTGGGTGGTCAAGCGTGCGCCCTTGGAGCCGATAGGGTCCTTGGTGACTTGCACCACCAGACTCTGCCCTTCATGCACCAGGGCGCTGATGCTTTCCACCGCAGGGCCTTCGCGCAGGGAAATTTCAGACGCATGAATGAATGCTGCACGGTCCAGACCGATGTCGACAAATGCTGCCTGCATACCTGGCAGTACGCGCACCACCTTGCCTTTATAGATATTGCCGACGATCCCACGCTTCTGGGTGCGCTCGACATGCACTTCTTGCAGAACACCGTTCTCTACCACCGCCACGCGCGATTCCATCGGCGTGATATTGATCAGAATCTCTTCACTCATGGCTGGGTCTCGTTCAGGCGTTTTCACAATAGTGACCGATCGCTCAAGGCTTGGCGCTGGAATACGGCGTTCAGCGCACGGTAAGGTTTTGCCAACAGGGTATGCCGAATTGGGCGAGCAGTTGCGCGGTTTCGCACACGGGCAGGCCAACCACCGCAGAATAACTGCCATTGAGGCCGGCAACGAACACCGAACCCAGGCCCTGGATAGCATAGCCGCCGGCCTTGTCCTGCGGTTCGCCACTGTGCCAGTAGGTTGTAGCCTCTTCGACAGAAACCTGGCGAAAACGTACAAGACTGCTTACATATCGAGTTTCGCAGCGCTGGCCGTCGGTGAGGGCAATCGCGGTGAGCACTTCATGCTCGCGGCCCGAAAGGGCCATCAGCATTGCCAGCGCGTCGGCCTGGTCCACCGGTTTGCCCAGGATCTGGCCGTCAATAATCACCGCCGTATCGGCGCCCAGGACACAGGCGCCGGAGGTTTGGCCAAGCGCAATAAAACCCGCCGTTGCCTTGCCGCGTGCAAGACGCTCAACATAGGCAACGGCAGGTTCGTGGGTAAGCGGTGTTTCATCAATCGCGGCGCTGACTAGGGTGAAAGGCACACCGATCTGGGTCAGCAGCTCACGTCGCCGCGGGGAGCCCGAGGCCAGATAAAGCGAAATCATTGCAGCCTCTCCCTGTTGGGTTCGATAACCAGGCAGAGCCTCGCAACCATTCAATTGATTTTATAGCGACGACGCAGCCCACGCAGGCCAAAACTGATCCAGGGCCACAGCAGTGCACTAACCAGGGCCGGCAAGACCAGCGCCAGCGTAGGCTGACGGTTGCCGGTCAAGGCGCTCAGCCACAGTTGTACCAGCTGCGCCAGACCGAAGATCACCAGGATCACCAGGCACTGCTGCCACATAGGGAACATGCGCAGGCGCTGTTGCAACGACAGCACAAGGAAAGTGATCAGGGTCAGGATCAACGCATTCTGGCCCAGCAAGGTGCCATAGAGCACATCCTCCGCCAAGCCCAGGCACATCGCCGTGACCATGCCCACCTTGTGCGGCAGGTTCAACGACCAGAACGCCAGCAGCAAGGCCAGCCAGAGCGGGCGCAGGATTTCCATGAATTGCGGCAGCGGCGAAACGCTGAGCAGCAAGCCAATGGCGAAAGTCAGCCAGACGATCCAGCCATTGCGCGAATGAGTACCGGCCATTATTCCTCCCTCTGCCGTGTGGTGGCCGGAGCGGTTGTCGCAGGCCTCGCAGGCGCGGTGGTCGCCGCCGGTTTAGCCGGGCGTGCACTGTGTGCAGCAGGCTTGGCTGGTGTAGCGACAGGCGCTGCGGTTGCCGGAACGGCCGGTGCGGCCGCAGGCGCAGGCGCAGGTGGCCCGACGAAAGCCGGTTTGGGCACAGTGGCAGGCACGACCGGCAGGGTACCGTTCTGCTTGTCTTCGGCTTCCTGGGCCTGGGCGGCGTCGTTGGCGCGCTCTTCCGGGGTGCGATTGTCGCTGAACACCAGCAGCAGGTAACGGCTGCGGTTAAGGGCGGCAGTCGGCACAGCCCGCACGATAGCGAATGGTTGGCCGGAATCGTGGATCACTTCCTTGACCGTCGCCACCGGGTAGCCGGCCGGGAAGCGCTGGCCCAGGCCGGAGCTGACCAGCAGGTCGCCTTCCTTGATATCCGCAGTGTCGGCAACATGGCGCAGTTCGAGGCGTTCGGGGTTGCCAGTACCGCTGGCAATCGCGCGCAAGCCGTTGCGGTTGACCTGCACCGGAATGCTGTGGGTCGTGTCCGTCAGCAGCAGGACGCGGGAGGTGTAGGGCATCAACTCCACCACCTGGCCCATCAGGCCACGGGCATCAAGCACCGGCTGGCCGAGGACCACACCGTCGCGCTCCCCCTTATTGATGATGATGCGATGAGTGAACGGGTTGGGATCCATGCCGATCAGCTCGGCCACTTCAACCTTTTCATTGACCAACGCGGAAGAATTGAGCAACTCGCGCAGCCGAACGTTCTGCTCGGTGAGGGCCGCCAGCTTTTGCATGCGCCCCTGCAACAGCAGGTTTTCAGTCTTGAGTTTTTCGTTCTCGGCGATCAGCTCGGTGCGGCTGCCAAATTGGCTGGCCACGCCCTGGTAGAGACGTTGTGGCAGGTCGGTGATCCAGTAGGTCTGCATCAACACCAGCGACATCTGGCTACGCACGGGCTTGAGCAGTGCAAAGCGGGCATCGACCACCATCAGCGCGACCGAAAGCACGGTCAGCACCAATAAGCGCACGCCCAATGAGGGGCCTTTGGCGAAAAGCGGTTTAATAAGCCGCTCCTCCCAGGCAAATGTTCTCTTTATTCATACGGCATCAAACCGGCCTGGATGCAGATTGAAGAAGATAAACGCCAACAGGCAGCACTGCAAAGTGCTGCCTGCCGACCAAGCATGAACCATCCAGGCAATCTTATTCGCTGGAGAGCAGGTCCATGGTGTGTTTATCCATCATTTCCAGCGCACGACCACCACCACGAGCAACGCAGGTCAGCGGGTCTTCGGCGACGATCACCGGCAGACCGGTTTCCTGGGCCAGCAGCTTGTCGAGGTCGCGCAGCAAGGCGCCACCACCGGTCAGCACCAGGCCACGCTCGGCGATATCGGAAGCCAGCTCCGGCGGCGACTGCTCCAGGGCACTCTTCACGGCCTGAACGATGGTGGCCAGGGACTCTTGCAGAGCTTCCAGCACTTCATTGGAATTCAGGGTGAAGGCACGTGGAACGCCTTCGGCCAGGTTGCGACCGCGAACATCGACTTCGCGAACTTCGCCGCCCGGGTAGGCGGTGCCGATTTCCTGCTTGATGCGCTCGGCGGTGGATTCGCCGATCAGGCTGCCGTAGTTGCGACGTACATAGGTGATGATCGCTTCGTCGAAACGGTCGCCACCCACACGCACGGATTCGGCATACACCACACCGTTCAGGGAAATCAGGGCGATTTCGGTAGTACCACCACCGATATCCACCACCATCGAGCCGCGGGCTTCTTCAACCGGCAGGCCGGCACCGATCGCAGCCGCCATCGGCTCTTCGATCAGGAACACTTCGCGGGCACCGGCGCCAAGGGCCGACTCACGGATGGCACGACGCTCAACCTGGGTGGACTTGCACGGAACGCAGATCAGCACACGAGGGCTGGGCTGCAGAAAACTGTTTTCGTGAACCTTGTTGATGAAGTACTGCAGCATCTTCTCGCAGACGCTGAAATCGGCGATCACGCCATCCTTCATCGGACGAATGGCAGCAATGTTGCCTGGTGTACGGCCGAGCATACGCTTGGCCTCGGTGCCAACGGCAACGACACTTTTCTGATTACCATGGGTCCGAATGGCCACAACCGATGGCTCATTCAGAACGATACCGCGCTCGCGCACGTAAATAAGGGTGTTGGCAGTGCCCAGGTCAATGGAAAGATCGCTGGAAAACATGCCACGCAGTTTCTTGAACATGGGAAAGGGACCCTAGGCAACGCGTGGGTAAAAAAGTGCGGCAAACTCTAACAACGACAGGGATTTTGGGCAAGGCGCCAATGTGCTAAATTGGCCGACTTTCTGTGCACCAACCCCCACAATCGCGGCCATATGACCGTAGAAATGCGGTAGTGTTCCGACAATCTAACACACGGACGCCTTCCGTTCTGTTTTCCACTGGAGAATCCCATGGCGCTTGAACGCTCCGACGTGGAAAAAATCGCGCATCTGGCCTCGCTTGGCCTCAATGACGCCGATCTTCCACAGACCACCGCAGCCCTGAACAGCATTCTCGGGCTGGTTGACCAAATGCAGGCTGTCGATACCGACGGCATCGAGCCCCTGGCTCACCCGCTGGAAGCCAGTCAGCGCCTGCGCGCAGACGTCGTGACCGAGCGCAATAACCGCGAGGCCTACCAGTCCATCGCGCCAGCGGTCGAAAACGGCCTGTACCTGGTTCCGAAAGTCATCGACTAAAGGGAAAGAGCCTTTCATGCATCACATGACTCTGGCCGAGATCGCCCGCGGTCTCGCCGACAAAACGTTTTCCAGCGAAGAGCTGACCAAGACCCTGCTTGCGCGTATCGCCGAGCACGATCCCAAGGTCAACAGCTTCATCAGCCTCACCCAAGAGCTGGCCCTGAGCCAGGCCAAGGCCGCCGACGCACGTCGCGCCAACGGTGAAAACAACCCTCTGCTGGGCGCCCCCATCGCCCACAAGGACCTGTTCTGCACCCAGGGCATTCGCACCAGCTGCGGCTCGAAGATGCTCGACAACTTCAAGGCGCCCTATGACGCCACCGTGGTCTCCAAGCTGGCCGCCGCCGGGGCTGTGACCCTGGGCAAGACCAACATGGACGAATTCGCCATGGGTTCGGCCAACGAGTCGAGCTACTACGGCACGGTGAAAAACCCGTGGAACCTTGAGCACGTGCCCGGTGGTTCGTCCGGTGGCTCGGCTGCGGCCGTGGCCGCACGCTTCCTGCCCGCCGCTACGGCGACCGACACCGGTGGTTCGATCCGCCAGCCGGCCGCGTTCACCAATCTCACCGGCCTGAAGCCGACCTACGGTCGCGTTTCCCGCTGGGGCATGATCGCCTACGCCTCAAGCCTGGATCAGGGCGGCCCTCTGGCACGCACCGCCGAAGACTGTGCAATATTGTTACAAGGCATGGCAGGCTTCGATAAACAGGACTCCACCAGCATCGATGAGCCCGTGCCGGACTACAGCGCCAGCCTGAATACCTCGCTCAAGGGCCTGCGCATCGGCGTGCCGAAAGAGTATTTCAGCGCCGGCCTCGACCCGCGTATCGCCGAACTGGTGCAAAACAGCATCAAAGAGCTGGAAAAGCTGGGCGCCGTGATCAAGGAAATCAGCCTGCCGAACAACCAGCACGCGATTCCCGCCTACTACGTGATCGCGCCGGCAGAGGCGTCTTCCAACCTGTCTCGCTTCGACGGCGTGCGCTTCGGCTATCGCTGCGAGAACCCGAAAGACCTCACCGACCTGTACAAACGCTCCCGTGGCGAAGGCTTCGGCAGTGAAGTCCAGCGCCGGATCATGGTCGGCGCCTATGCCCTGTCCGCCGGCTACTACGACGCGTACTACCTCAAGGCGCAGAAAATCCGTCGCCTGATCAAGAACGATTTCATGGCCGCCTTCGAAGAAGTCGACGTGATCCTCGGCCCGACCACGCCGAACCCGGCCTGGAAGATCGGCGCCAAGACCGGCGACCCGATCGCCGAGTACCTGGAAGACCTCTACACCATTACCGCCAACCTCGCGGGCCTGCCGGGCTTGTCCATGCCTGCCGGTTTCGTCGACGGCTTGCCGGTTGGCGTGCAATTGCTCGCCCCGTATTTCCAGGAAGGCCGCCTGCTCAATGTGGCGCACCAGTACCAGTTGCACACCGACTGGCACACCCGCACCCCTACCGGCTTCTGAGGAGAACACTATGCAATGGGAAGTTGTGATCGGGCTGGAGATTCATACCCAGCTCGCCACCCAATCGAAGATTTTCTCCGGTAGCGCCACCACGTTCGGCTCTGAGCCCAACACCCAGGCCAGCCTGGTCGACCTGGGCATGCCCGGCGTGCTGCCGGTGCTGAACCAGGAAGCGGTGCGCATGGCGGTGATGTTCGGCCTGGCGATTGACGCCGAAATCGGCCAGCACAACGTGTTTGCACGCAAGAACTACTTCTATCCAGACCTGCCCAAGGGCTACCAGATCAGCCAGATGGAACTGCCGATCGTCGGCAAGGGCCACCTGGACATCCCGCTGGAAGACGGCACCATCAAGCGTGTCGGCGTAACCCGTGCGCACCTGGAAGAAGACGCCGGCAAGAGCCTGCACGAAGAATTCCCCGGCGCCACCGGTATCGACCTGAACCGTGCCGGCACGCCGCTGCTGGAAATCGTCTCCGAACCGGACATGCGCAGCGCCAAGGAAGCCGTGGCCTACGTCAAGACCATCCACGCGCTGGTGCGCTACCTGGGCATCTGCGACGGCAACATGGCCGAAGGCTCGCTGCGTTGCGACTGCAACGTGTCGATCCGGCCGAAGGGCCAGGTTGAGTTCGGCACCCGCTGCGAGATCAAGAACGTCAACTCGTTCCGCTTCATCGAGAAGGCGATCAACAGCGAAGTGCGTCGCCAGATCGAATTGATCGAGGACGGCGGCAAGGTGATCCAGCAAACGCGCCTGTACGACCCGAACAAAGACGAAACCCGCGCCATGCGCAGCAAAGAGGAAGCCAACGACTACCGTTACTTCCCCGACCCGGACCTGTTGCCGGTGGTGCTGGAGGATTCGTTCCTCAACGACATCCGCGCCACCCTGCCGGAACTGCCGCAGCAAAAACGCGAGCGCTTCCAGGAGCAGTTCGGCCTGTCGGTCTACGATGCCAGCGTGCTGGCGTCCAGCCGTGAACAAGCCAACTACTTCGAAAAAGTCGTGAGCATTGCCGGCGACGCCAAGCTGGCGGCCAACTGGGTGATGGTCGAACTGGGCAGCCTGCTGAACAAACAGGGCCTGGAAATCGACGAAGCGCCTGTCACTGCCGAACAATTGGGCGGGATGCTGCTGCGCATCAAGGACAACACCATCTCCGGCAAAATCGCCAAGACGGTGTTCGAAGCGATGGCCGCGGGTGAAGGCAACGCCGACGAGATCATCGAGAAGCGTGGTCTCAAGCAAGTCACCGACAGCGGCGCGATTTCGGCCGTACTCGATGAAATGCTCGCGGCGAATGCCGAACAGGTCGAGCAATACCGCGCCGCAGACGAAGCCAAGCGCGGCAAGATGTTCGGCTTCTTTGTCGGCCAGGCCATGAAAGCCTCCAAGGGCAAAGCCAACCCGCAACAGGTGAACGAGCTGCTTAAAAGCAAGCTCGAAGGCTGATTGCGGTGAATGGTTGGAGCAGACTTCAAGGTCTGGCTCCAACCTGTGTGGGAGGGGGCTTGCTCCCTCTCCACATTTTTTATTGGGGATGTCCTGACAATGAAGCGTCTACTCGGCCTCCTGGCCTTGTCCTCCCTGCTGGCGGGTTGCGCCAGCGGCCTCATCGACCCCAACGGTTACGACGAAACCGGCACCGCCTCCTATTACGGCGCTAAACACCATGGCAAAAGAACCGCCAGTGGTGAACCCTTCAACCAGAACGCCTTGACCGCTGCGCATCGGCGCCTGCCCTTCGGTACGCGGGTCAAAGTGACCAATCTGAACAACGACCGATCGGTCGTGGTGCGTATCAATGACCGCGGCCCGCACACCCGTGGGCGCCTGATCGACGTTTCCCGCAAGGCTGCCGAGCAATTGCGTATGCTGGGCAGCGGCACCGCACGGGTTCGCGTGCAAGCCCTGAACAACTGATTGAGGCCGCCTTGAGTATTTTCGGATTGAACGCCCTTTCGCCCTGGAGCCTGCTCGAACTGGTCGGCGGCTTGCTGCTGTTGATCGTCGGCGCCGAGATCCTGGTACGCGCCGCCGTACGCCTGGCGGCCAGCCTCAAAGTGCGACCGCTGATCATCGGCTTGAGCGTTGTCGCCTTCGGCAGCAGCGCGCCGCAGATGGCCGTCAGCCTCCAGGCCACGCTGGCCGGCAATACCGATATCGCCGTGGGTAGCGTTATTGGCAGCAGCATTTTCAATATCCTCGTCACCCTGGGCCTGTCGGCGCTGATCATTCCGCTGCGGGTCTCGCGGCAACTGGTGCGTGTGGATATCCCGGTGATGATCTTCGCCGGTCTGCTGGTGTTTATCCTGGCCGCCAATGAAGTGCTGACACCGCTCGATGGTGTTTTGCTGCTGGTGGCGCTGGTGGCTTACCTTGGCGTACTGCACCACCAGACGCGTCATTCACGCCGCCCGCGCACCCTGGACACCGTGGCCAAGGCACCCTGGTTGAGCAGCGCGTTGCTGATGTTCGCCGGGCTATTGGTGCTGGTACTGGCCGGGCATTTGTTGCTGGGCGCCGCGGTGGAAGTGGCGGGCGACCTGGGCTTGTCGGAGCGCGTCATCGGCCTGACGCTCATCGGCGTGGGCACCTCGCTGCCCTGCCTTGCCACATCGCTGATCGCCGCCTTGCGCGGCGAGCGGGAAATTGCGGTGGGCAACGTGATCGGCAGCAACCTGTTCAACCTGCTGGGCGTGCTGGGCTTTACCGCGCTGGTGGCGCCGTCGCCGCTGTCGGTATCACCCAATGCCCTGGACTTCGATTTGCCGGTGATGCTCGGTGCCATCGTCCTGTGCCTGCCGGTGTTTTATACCGGCTACCGTGTGACGCGTATCGAAGGGCTGGTGCTGCTGGGGTTGTACCTGGCGTACGGGCTGCACGTAATGGCGTTCACCACCGGTATGCCCCTGGCCAACAAGCTTGAACAGTTGATGCTGTATTACGTCCTGCCGGCGTTGGTGGCTTTGCTGTTGTTCACCTCTGTGCGCGCCTGGCACCGCCAACACAAGAGGGAATCGAAATGACCGATCAGAAAAAACCCGGAGTTGAGGTACGACGCCAAGTCATGGGCGATGCATTCGTCGACCGCGCCCTGGGTAGTGCCACGGCGTTCACCCAGCCGCTGCAGGACTTCGTCAATGAACATGCGTGGGGCGCTGTCTGGAACCGCGAAGGCTTGCCGCTCAAGACCCGCAGCCTGATCACCCTCGCCGCCCTGACAGCCCCCAAATGCCCGCAGGAACTCAAGGGCCACGTGCGCGGTGCACTGAATAATGGCTGCACGGTAGACGAGATTCGCGAAGCGCTGCTGCATTGCGCGGTGTATGCCGGTGTGCCGGCGGCGATTGATGCCTTTCGGGCAGCGCAGGAAGTGATCGAAAGCTACCAGAAAGACGCCTAGATCCAGCCACCCGCCTGCAATACGAAAATCCCGATGTTGGTGGTCACCGCCGCCATCAACGTGGTGATCACGATAATCGCCGCCGCCAGCTCATGATTGCCTTGCGCCGCCCTGGCCATCACGAAGCTGGCCGCGGCTGTCGGCGCGCCGAAGTACAGGAACAGAATCCCCAGCTCCGGCCCGCGAAAGCCCAGCAACCAAGCGCCCAGGGTTGCGATCACCGGCAACCAGATCATCTTCATCAGGCTCGCACTCAACGCCATGTTGCCGCTCTTGCGCAGCGCGGCCATGGACAAGGTGCCGCCGATGCAAATCAACGCCAACGGCAGCGTGGTATCCGACAGGTACTGCAAGGACTTTTCGAACCAGCCGGGCAAGCTGATCTGAAAGTACGCGAACGGCGCCGCAACGATCACGCTGATGATCAGTGGGTTAGCCACCACACTCTTGAAAATGCTCCACGGGTCGGACTTGATCACCGGGCTGTACACCGCCAGCACAATGGTCGACAGCGTGTTGTAAAACAGGATCACCAGCGCCGCGAGGATTGCGCCCAGGGAGATCCCGTAGTCACCGTACATGCTGGCGGCGAGCGCCAGGCCGATCACCCCGTTGTTGCCGCGAAACGCACCCTGGGTGTAAATGCCCCGGTCTTCACGCTTGCAGCGAAAAATCGCCCAGCCCCAAGCCAAAGCAAAGCTCGCCAGGGTGGCGACGGCAAAATAGATCAGCAAACCCGGCTTGAGTGCCGCGTGCAGGTCGGCATGCAGGATGCCCAGGAACAACAGCGCCGGCATGGTGACGTTGAACACCAGGGACGAAGCGGTGTGGATAAAGTTGTCGTTGATCCAGTTGATGCGCTTGAGCAGCACACCAAGAAACAGCATGGCAAACACCGGCGCGGTGATGGTGAGGGTGGTAAGGAAGATTGCCAGCATGCCGGGGAGAACCTTGGTGGGCGTCGTTAGTTGGCTAATGATAAGCCATGCAGCCCGTGTCGTCTGGTCTACCGCTATCGGGAGCAAGCCCCCTCCCACATTTGAACGCATTCATTGTGTTGGAATGCGGACCAATGTGGGAGGGGGCTTGCTCCCGATGCAGGCGACTCGGTCTCAGGTAATCGGCGCCGGGTTGAACAGCGTAATATCGTTGTGCAACTTGTGATGCTCGGCCCACGTCTGCTTCCTGCCACTGGCCACGTCCAGGTAGAAGTGAAACAACTCCCAACCCAGTTCCTCGATGCTCGCGCGCCCGGTGGCAATGCGCCCGGCGTCGATATCGATCAGGTCCGGCCAGCGCTGGGCCAGCTCGGTGCGGGTCGACACCTTGACCACTGGCGCCATCGCCAGCCCGTACGGCGTGCCACGCCCGGTGGTGAATACATGCAGGTTCATCCCTGCCGCCAGTTGCAAGGTGCCACACACAAAATCACTGGCCGGGGTGGCGCAAAAAATCAGGCCCTTGCCCTTCAAGCGCTCGCCGGGGCCGAGCACGCCGTTGATCGCGCTGCTGCCGGACTTGACGATGGAGCCCAAGGACTTCTCGACAATATTCGACAGCCCGCCCTTCTTGTTGCCCGGCGTGGTATTGGCGCTGCGGTCTGCTTCACCCTTGGCCAGGTAACGGTCATACCAGTCCATTTCCCTGACCAGTTCCCGGGCAACCTCCTGGTTCTGCGCCCGGGAAGTCAGCAGGTAAATGGCATCGCGCACTTCAGTCACTTCGGAAAACATCACCGTCGCGCCGGCCCGCAGTAACAAGTCCGAGGCATACCCCAGCGCCGGGTTGGCGGTGATACCGGAAAACGCATCACTACCACCGCACTGCATACCCAGGATCAGCTCGCTAGCCGGCACGGTTTCCCGACGGCGCTGGTCGAGTTTCTTCAAGCGCACCTCGGCCAGCGCCATGATCTGCTCAATCATTTCGGTAAAGCCATGGCTGGAATCCTGCAGGCGATACAACCACGGCTCGCTCAGGTCCACCGAGCTGTCGTTATCGTGCATCACCTGGCCGGCCTGCAATTTCTCGCAGCCCAGGCTGATCACCAGGGCTTCACCGCCCAAGTTCGGGTTGCGCGCCAGGTTGCGCACGGTGCGGATCGGGATATAGGCATCCGTCGCCGTAATCGCCACGCCGCAGCCGTAGCTGTGGGTCAGCGCCACCACATCATCGACGTGGGGATACTTGGGCAGCAACTCATCCTTGATGCGCTTGACTGCGTGGTCCAGCACGCCGGTGACGCACTGCACGGTGGTGGTGATGCCGAGGATATTGCGCGTGCCCACGGTACCGTCGGCATTGCGATAGCCCTCGAAGGTGAACCCCTCCAGCGGTGCCTGGGTTTCAGGCACCTCGGTGGACAGCGGCAAGCTGTCCAGCGGTGGCGCGGTGGGCATGCGCAGCTGATCTTCCTGCACCCAACTGCCACGCGGAATCGGAGCCAAGGCGTAACCGATGGTCTGGCCGTAGCGAATAATCCGGCCGCCCTCGGGGATATCTTCCAACGTCACCTTGTGGCTCTGGGGTATGAACTCCACGGTGACCAGGCCGTCGGGAAATTCAGTGCCCGCCGGCACGCCCTGGTCGTTTACCACGATCACCACATTGTCGCGCTCGTGCAAACGGATCGAGCGCGGCGAGTCGGCATGTTCAATCAACTGCATCACACGAACCTCAGGAATGCGCTTGGGAAAGGTTGGTCAACTCAGGGCCTTTGGCGGGCGGCTCTTTGAGCACCACGCGCTTGATCGGGCCGACAATCACCAGGTAGCTGAACACTGCGACCAGCGCGTTGGCGCCGACGAACACCAGGGCCCATTTGAACGAGCCGGTAGTGCTGATGATGTAGCCAATGACAATCGGCGTGGTGATCGACGCCAGGTTACCGAAGGTGTTGAACAGGCCGCCACTGAGGCCGGCGATCTGCTTGGGCGAGGTGTCGGACACCACCGCCCAACCCAGTGCGCCAACGCCTTTGCCGAAGAACGCCAGGGCCATGAAGCCCACCACCATCCATTCGATGTCCACGTAATTGCAGGCCACGATACTGCTGGAGATCAGCAGGCCACCAATGATCGGCGCCTTGCGTGCAAAGGTCAGCGAGTGGCCTTTACGCAGCAGGTAATCAGAAATCACCCCGCCGAGCACACCGCCGATAAAGCCGCAGATCGCCGGCAAAGAGGCGATAAAACCAGCCTTGAGGATGGTCATGCCGCGATCCTGCACCAGATACACCGGGAACCAGGTCAGGAAGAAGTAGGTGATACCGTTGATGCAGTACTGGCCCAGATACACGCCGAGCATCATGCGGTTGGTCAATAACTGGCGTATGTAATCCCACTTCGGCCCGTCAGTTTTCTTACCCTTGCCCTTGTCCTGATCCATGTCGACCATCGCGCCGTTGGCAGCGATGTGGTTGAACTCGGCCTCGTTGATCATCGGATGCTGGCGCGGGCTGTGGATAACTTTCAGCCAGATCAGCGAGAACACGATGCCGATCACGCCCATCACGATAAACACATGCTGCCAGCCGAAGCGGTAGACGATCCAGCCCATCAATGGCGCAAACAACACCGTGGCGAAGTACTGCGCCGAATTGAAGATCGCCGATGCGGTGCCGCGCTCAGCCGTAGGAAACCACGCCGCAACAATACGGGCATTGCCCGGAAACGAAGGCGCCTCGGCCAGGCCCACCATGAAGCGCAGCATGAACAGCGCAACCACAGCAGTGGAGACGCCGAACTCACCGACATAGCCTTGCAGCACGGTGAACAGCGACCAGGTGAAGATGCTCAAGGCGTAGATTTTTTTCGAGCCGAAGCGGTCGAGCAGCCAGCCGCCAGGAATTTGCCCGGCCACGTAAGCCCAACCGAATGCGGAGAAGATGTAACCGAGGGTGACCGCGTCGATGCCGAGGTCTTTTTGCAGGCTGGAGCCGGCGATGGCGATAGTTGCGCGGTCGGCATAGTTGATCGTGGTCACCAGAAACAGCATGAGCAGGATCAAATAGCGGACATGGGTCGGCTTGGTCGCTTGCATGAAGAGGTACTCCCACTAATTATTTTTTTGCGGGTAATGATTTTTTGTTTTTCCTGTGGGAGCCGGGCTTGCCCGCAATGCAGACACCTCGGTGTGTCAGCAAGACCGAGGTGATGCTATCGCAGGCAAGCCAGCTCCCACATAAAGCCAGTGCCACAGGATGCTGCGTATTACGACCCGATATAGCTGGTCTTCACCACGGTGTAGAACTCTTGCGCATAGCGACCTTGCTCACGCGAACCGTAGGATGACCCCTTACGGCCACCAAATGGAACGTGGTAATCCACACCGGCGGTTGGCAGATTGACCATCACCATCCCAGCCTGGGAGTGGCGTTTGAAGTGGTTGGCGTACTTCAGCGACGTAGTGGCGATACCCGCCGACAGGCCGAATTCGGTGTCGTTGGCCATGGCCAGCGCCGCCTCGTAGTCAGCCACACGCACCACGTTGGCCACCGGGCCGAAGATTTCTTCACGGCTGATGCGCATCGCCGCTTCGCTGTCGGCAAACAAGGTCGGCGCCAGGTAATAGCCTTCGGTGTCGCAGGTCACCAGGCCGCCACCGCTGACCAGCCGCGCACCTTCGCTTTGGCCGATGTCGATGTATTTCATGTCCTGGTCCAACTGGGCCTGGGACACCACTGGCCCGATGTCGGTGCCGGTGCGCAACGCGTGGCCGACCTTGATCGACTTCATGCGCTCAGCCATTGCCGCAACAAACTGGTCGTGAATACCGGCGGTGACAATCAAACGGCTCGACGCGGTGCAACGCTGGCCGGTGGAATAGAACGCGCTCTGCACCGACAACTCCACCGCCTGCTTGAGGTCGGCGTCATCGAGGATGATCTGCGGGTTCTTGCCGCCCATTTCCAACTGCACTTTGGCCTGGCGCGACACACAATTGACGGCGATCTGACGACCCACGCCAACCGAGCCGGTAAAGCTGATGCCATCGACTTTCGGGCTGTTGACCAACACGTCGCCGACGACACGACCGCTGCCCATCACCAGGTTGAACACACCAGCAGGGAAACCAGCGCGAGAAATGATCTCCGACAGGGCCCAGGCGCAACCCGGCACCAGCTCCGCTGGCTTGATCACCACGCAGTTGCCGTAGGCCAGGGCCGGGGCGATTTTCCATGCGGGAATGGCAATCGGGAAATTCCATGGAGTAATCAGCCCCACCACGCCAAGGGCTTCGCGAGTCACTTCAACGTTGACGCCCGGACGCACCGAGGGCACGTAATCACCTGAAAGGCGCAGGCATTCACCGGCGAAGAACTTGAAAATATTACCGGCGCGGGTCACTTCGCCGATGGCTTCGGGCAGGGTCTTGCCCTCTTCCCGGGCCAGCAGGGTGCCGAGCTCTTCGCGACGGGCAAGGATTTCACTGCCGACTTTATCCAGCGCGTCGTGGCGCGCCTGGATACCGGACGTGGACCAGGCCGGGAAAGCGGCGCGGGCCGCGTCAATGGCCGCGTTGACTTGGGCTACGTCCGCTTTGGCATATTCGCCGATGACATCGGCCAAATCAGACGGGTTGATATTGGTGCAATAGTCGGCGCCGGTTACCCATTCACCGTTGATGTAGTTTTCGAAACGCTTTGCTTGGGACACAAATCTTCTCCTGACGCAAAAGGCCGCTGATTGCTCAGCGGCCTTGTGGATAATTTATTGCGCGCCTTGCTTGTCGATCAGCGCGGCCAGGGCTTCGTATTCTTCCGGCAACAGATCGGTCAGCGGCGTACGCACTGGGCCGGCGTCATACCCGACAATTTTCGCGCCGGCCTTGACGATGCTCACTGCGTACCCGGCTTTGCGATTACGGATGTCCAGGTAAGGCAGGAAGAAGTCATCGATGATCTTGTCGACGGTGACGTGATCTTCGCGGGCAATGGCGTGGTAGAAGTCCATGGCGGTTTTCGGGATGAAGTTGAACACCGCCGAGGAGTACACCGGCACTCCAAGGGCTTTGTAGGCCGCGGCGTAAACCTCTGCAGTCGGCAGGCCGCCGAGGTAGCTGAATCGGTCACCCAGGCGGCGACGGATCGACACCATCAGCTCGATATCACCCAGGCCATCCTTGTAGCCGATCAGGTTCGGGCAACGTTCGGCCAGGCGTTCCAACAGCGGCGCGGTCAGGCGGCAGACGTTGCGGTTGTACACCACCACGCCGATCTTGACCGACTTGCACACCGCTTCAACATGGGCAGCAACCCCGTCCTGGCTGGCTTCGGTAAGGTAGTGCGGCAGCAGCAGCAAGCCTTTGGCACCGAGGCGCTCCGCCTCCTGGGCGTACTCGATGGCCTGGCGGGTCGAACCGCCCACACCGGCAAGAATCGGCACGCTGGACGCGCAAGTGTCCACGGCGGTTTTTACCACTTGGGAATATTCGCTGGCAGCGAGGGAAAAAAACTCACCCGTCCCACCGGCTGCGAACAACGCGGTGGCGCCGTAAGGGGCTAGCCATTCGAGGCGCTTGATGTAGCCCGCCTGGTGGAAGTCACCCTGGGCGTTGAAATCGGTCACCGGGAAAGACAGCAGACCGTGGGAGAGGATGGACTTCAGTTCTTGTGGATTCATTATTCGAACACCCTGGGCGAAGACTTTCTGAGGAAAGCGTTGTTGTTGGTTTTGATGATGTCGTACGTCATCGTACAACTATAAAAAGATTCGTCAACTGCAATTCGTTGAGCCTCCGCTCGCACCTGACGTGTGGATTGCAATTCTTGACGTAGGAAATTTCTCACCTATAGTAACTTAAGCTGTATATACATACAGTTAAAAAGGAAGATTTCCACGACATAGCAAGGAGCTAACATGTCAGGTCTTGAACTCGCAGTACCCGAGAAACTCCCGCCAACCCTGCGTTTTGAAGGGGGTGAACACACCGCCATCGGCGATGAAACCCTGCTGCGCTTCGCCAAGGACGCTGCGGCGATTCCTGCACACCAGGTGCAATTGCATCTGCCCAACGGGCTCGCGCTGACCTACGGCCAAGTGATCGCTTTAGGTGGCGATTTCTATGGCATCCCCGGCCAAGCCATCAGCGATGGCGCCTCTGCGGCCGAGCGCGTGCAACGTTTCACTGCAGCCTTCAACTCTCTCGCCGTATTACCCGCCTCACGGGAAGAGGCGCAGAAGATCCTGGCGGTGATGCAAAAGGAAATCAACGCGGTCAAGCAGGCGATCAAGGATGGCAAACAACCCCATGAAGCCTACGACGCACTGGGTGATACGTTGTCGGAGGAGTGGAACCGCATCACGGGTGGCGGCAGCGCTGTTTCGGCCCTGATTCCCTTGGGACGCTACCTCAAGCTGGCAGCGGACAATGCCGATCACTTCGGTGAGTGGGCCTTGTCCGCGTACCTGGCCGGTCACACGACGGCGCTGCAACAAGCGGTTGTGGCCCACCAGACAGGTACCGACCAGGCCCTGGAACTGGCCTATGCGATGAACAGCTTCGCTGATCACTTCTTGACCGACCTGTTTTCCGCCGGGCACCTGCGAGTGCCACGCAAACAGTTGGCAGCCGTTGTGACACCAGGTGAATTGGGTTCGCTGATCAGCCGCTTCATGCACGACGAAGACAGCAAGTTCGGGCTCAAGGTGCGTAATGCCATGGGTGATCAGTGGCATGCCTACGGCGACAAGCGCTACTTCGACAGCATCGACGCCGATAATCGCGTGCAGGTAAAACGTGCGGTGCAGGCTTCGGCAGACGAAATCTTCGAAACCTTCATCAGCGGCGTCGCGCCCTCCCCGGCCAGCTTCAAGGCACCGCTGTATGTGCCCGACCTGAACGCCGCGCAAAACCCGGCGAACAACTTCTCGCCGTTGTTCAAGATGGAGGGGGACAAGGTGCTGCGGCGCAAGGACGTCAATGACCTGAACGACAAACACTGGACCAATGATTGGTGGGGGTGGAGTACGTATCTGTTGCTCAAAGACTACAAGCCCAATCAACCCGCCAGCTAAACAGGCCCGGTATCCAGATAATGGAGGTCAAATGTGGGAGCTGGCTTGCCTGCGATAGCTGTGTGTCAGTCATTGAGTTTGTTACTGAACCACTGCATTCGCAGGCAAGCCAGCTCCCACACGGGATATGGCAAACCTCAGACGCGCTGTGCTTCTGCCTCTTCATGGGCATGGCGCAGCCGCTCACGGCTGTTGGTCAAATGCAGACGCATGGCCGCCCGCGCCGCATCCGAATCCTGGCGGGCAATTGCCTCATAGATTTCTTCGTGTTCGCGGCTCAGGCGGCCCATGTAATGCTGCTGGTCATCATGGGCCAGGCGCGCCGAATTCAAGCGGGTCCGCGGAATGATGCTGGTACCCAGGTGGGTCATGATATCGGTGAAGTAGCGGTTACCGGTAGACAGTGCAATTTCCAGGTGAAAGGCAAAGTCTGACGCCACCGCATCGCCAGCGTGGGCCGCACTTTCATTCAGCGCATCAAGAGCCGCACGCATGGCGGCCAGTTGCGCATCACTGCGACGCAAGGCGGCAAGGCCCGCCGACTCTACTTCCAGACTGATACGCAGCTCCAGAATCGCCAGCACATCACGCAAGGTCACCACGGTGGCCGGGTCAATGCGGAAACCGCTGGGGCTGGGCGTGTCCAGCACAAAGGTGCCGATACCATGGCGGGTCTCGACCTGCCCCGCCGCCTGCAAGCGCGAGATGGCCTCGCGCACCACGGTGCGGCTGACGCCGTGGGCTTCCATGATCGCCGACTCGGTAGGCAATTTATCGCCGCGTTTGAGCTGGCCATCGCGGATCTGCTCGGACAACACCGTGACCAATTCCTGGGCAAGGCTGCGGCGCTTGCGGGGCAGACGTGGAGCGGCGCTGGCGTTTTCCATGATGAACCATCTTTCTCGGCGAACTGAAGACCGCATCATAGCCCATGGTGGTTGTACGATCACCGTTGTGGCGCGACTTTCATCCATATCCTTCACGCAAAAAAATGCCCCGACAAACATCGAGGCATTTTTCACGGGGGGCTGAAGGCAAAATCCGCCTACTTCACCACTTTCAAGCTCGGCCGACCGCTAGGACGCGGCGGCTCGCTGTCCGGTGGCGGTAGATCATCACCGCCTTCACCGTCAATCGTTTCGTCGTCCTCGAAAGGCGACTCCAGATCGAACACCATGCCTTGGCCGTTCTCCCGGGCGTAGATCCCGAGGATGGCACCAATCGGCACGAACAGCGTATGCGGTACGCCACCGAAACGCCCTTCAAAGCTCACCGCTTCGTTGTCCATGTGCAGATGGCGCACGGCACTGGGCGATACGTTCAGCACGATTTGTCCGTCGCTGGCGAAACCCTGTGGCACATCCACCTTGGGAAACTCGGAATTGACCAGCATGTGCGGTGTGCAATCGTTGTCCACAATCCACTCATAGAGCGCGCGGACCAAATAAGGTCGACTGGAGTTCATCAACGGCTCCTTAAGCCTTAGCGCATATCGCGTTCGACACCAGACAGACTCGCCTGGAAAGCCTCACGCGCAAATTGGCGCTCCATGTAATCAAGCAGCGGCTTGGCCGGCCGTGGCAGTTCAATGCCCAGGATCGGCAAGCGCCAGAGTATGGGTAATAGGCAGCAATCCACCAGGCTTTGTTCCTCACTGAGGAAAAAAGGTTTATCGGCGAACAGCGGCGAAACACCGGTCAGGCTTTCGCGTAATTCCTTGCGCGCCTGCACCCGAGCGGCTTCCTTAGAACGCGAATCCAGAATCACATCCACCAGCCCGCACCAGTCACGCTGGATCCGATGGATCAGCAGGCGGCTGTTGGCACGCGCCACCGGGTACACCGGCAGCAAAGGCGGATGCGGGTAACGCTCATCCAAGTATTCCATCACCACGGTTGACTCCCACAACGCCAGGTCACGATCGACCAGGGTGGGCAAGCTGCCGTAAGGGTTCACTTCGATCAGTTTCGGCGGATGACGGCCCGCCTCCACACTGATGATCTCGGCGCTGACACCCTTCTCTGCGAGCACGATGCGTACTCGGTGGGAATAGTGGTCGGCGGGGTCGGAGTAACAGGCCAACCGATTGGTCACGCCCATGGCGGTCCTCCTCGCTTGTTGAAATTATCGAAAGCTCAAAAACGAGCGCGCCCAGAGAGCATCTCTGTAACGTCCGGTCAAACCAGGCGTTACGTGTTCAGAGATGCCGCTGGGCGCGCAAGATTAACAGCAATTGCTTACGGTTGGATCAATGCACATCCTTCCAGTATTCGCGCTTGAGCAGATAAGCGAATACGAAGAAGAAAGCCAGGTACAGCAAGACGTACGTACCGATGCGCTGGTGCTGCAGTTTGACCGGGTTGGCCGAGTAGGCCAGGAAGGTCACCAGATTCTTGACCTTCTCGTCGAACTGCTCTTCGTTCAGCGTACCGGTCTTGGGCACGATGGTCAGTTGATCGCACGCTTCATGAGTCAGCGGCGTGCCGGTCAACGGATCATATTGCTTCTTGCCGTCTTCAACGACCTGAACCTGCTTGCATCCTACCACTTGACGACCCTGCAGGCCGACCAGAACGTTCGGCATGCCGACATTCGGGAAGACTTTGTTGTTCACGCCATAGGGGCGCGCCGGGTCTTCATAGAAGGACTTGAGGTAGCCGTAGAGCCAATCGGTACCGCGTACACGAGCCACCAGGGTCAAGTCGGGCGGTGCGGCGCCGAACCAGGTCTTGGCGTCAGCCGGTTGCATGCCGATGTTCATATGGTCGCCAATCTTGGCGCCAGTGAACACCGCGTGACTGAGCATCACCTCATGGGGAATGCCCAGGTCATCGGCCACACGCTCGTAACGCTGGAACTTGGCGCTGTGGCAGCCCATGCAGTAGTTGGTGAAGGTACGCAGCCCATCCTGCATGGCGGCCTTGTCAGACACATCGATATCGACTTTTTCCAGCTGCGCGCCATGCTCGGCGGCGAAGGACAGTAGCGGCAGAGCCGCAAGCACGAATGCAACGAATAATTTTTTCATCAGCCAGTCACCCTTTCCGGAACCGGTTTGGTCTTCTCGAGCCGGGTATAGAACGGCATCAGAATGAAGTAGGCGAAGTACAGGAAGGTGCAGACCTGCGACAGCAACGTACGCTCGGGGGTCGGCGCCAGCACGCCTAGCACACCCAGGATCACGAACGAAATGCAGAACACCCACAGCCAGATCTTGCTCAGCCAGCCTTTGTAGCGCATCGACTTGACCGGGCTCCGATCGAGCCACGGCAGCACGAACAGCACCGCGATGGCTGCGCCCATGGCGATCACGCCCATGAGTTTGTCGGGGATCGCACGCAAGATCGCGTAGAACGGCGTGAAGTACCAGACCGGGGCAATATGCTCGGGCGTCTTGAAGGCGTTGGCCTGTTCGAAGTTAGGTTTCTCCAGGAAATAACCACCCATCTCCGGGAAAAAGAACACGATCGAGCAGAACACAAACAGGAACACCACTACGCCGACAATGTCTTTCACGGTGTAGTAAGGGTGGAATGGAATGCCGTCGAGCGGGATGCCGTTCTCATCCTTGTGCTTCTTGATGTCCACACCATCAGGGTTATTGGAACCCACTTCGTGCAGTGCCAGGATGTGCAGTACCACAAGGCCCAGGATCACGATCGGCAGGGCCACCACGTGCAAGGCGAAGAAGCGGTTCAGGGTGATGCCGGAGATCAGGTAGTCGCCACGTATCCACTGGGTCAGGTCGTTGCCGATCACCGGGATTGCACCGAACAGCGAGATGATCACCTGGGCGCCCCAGTACGACATCTGGCCCCATGGCAGCAGGTAGCCCATGAAGGCTTCGGCCATCAGCGCCAGGTAGATCAACATGCCAAACACCCACACCAGCTCGCGGGGCTTCTGGTATGAACCGTAGAGCAGACCGCGGAACATGTGCAGGTAGACGACGATGAAGAACGCTGATGCGCCTGTGGAGTGCAGCAGGCGCAGGATCGAGCCGTACTCGACGTCGCGCATGATGTATTCGACGGAAGCAAAGGCCTCTTCCGCCGACGGGGTGTAGCTCATCGTCAACCACACGCCGGTGACGATCTGGTTGACCAGCACCAACAAGGCCAGGGAGCCAAAGAAGTAGAAGAAGTTGAAGTTTTTTGGCGCGTAATATTTGCTGAGATGGTCTTCCCACATTTTGGTGGCGGGGAAGCGCGCATCCACCCAATCCATGAACTTGCTCATCACGCGTTCTCCTTGTCGAGGCCAATGACTATGAGGTCGTCAGTTTCGTAGGTATGCGGAGGCACGGGCAGGTTCAATGGAGCAGGCTGGGATTTGTAGACACGGCCAGCGAGGTCGTAGTGCGAGCCGTGGCAGGGGCAGAAATAACCACCGACCCAATCCTTGCCCAGATCGACAGGGGCCACTTCCGGGCGGAAGGTAGGCGAGCAACCCAAGTGTGTACACAGACCAACCAGCAACAGGATCTCTGGCTTGATCGAACGCATTTCGTTCTTGGCGTAGGCGGGCTGATCGGAATTTTCGGATGTCGGGTCAGACAACTGGCCTTCGATCTTTTTCAGATTCCCCAGGATTTCCTCAGTACGGCGAACAATGAAAACCGGCTGGCCGCGCCATTCAGCAATCATCTGCTGACCTGGCTCGATCTTGCTGACATTCACCTTCACCGGTGCACCTGCGGCTTTCGCCTTGGCACTGGGAAACCATGACCCCACGAACGGGACCGCAGCCCCCACCGCTCCTGCAGCACCCACCACGGATGTGGCTGCTACCAAGAAGCGACGCCGGCCTGCATTCACGCCGTCATTGCTCATTCAGTCCTCTCCCATCAGCTTTTTGGCCTGTTAAATCAGGCGTCTACTAAGTGTTGAATCTTTACTTATAAAAATTTTGACGGATGGTAATGAAAAGCCCCACGTATGACAAGGGAATTGCCCGGGCCTCCGCCCTCAGGCCTTGTAGTATAGGGGGTCTACGGATGTGGCAAGTTGTCACGGCGAAAAATGTGCATAAATCGCAGGCAATAAAAAACGCCCAGCTCCGTGAGGAGGCTGGGCGTTTTCTGGAACGTAAAGCGAATTAACGCTTCGAGTACTGCGGACGCTTACGCGCTTTACGCAGACCGACTTTCTTACGTTCAACTTCACGAGCATCGCGAGTAACGAAGCCAGCTTTGCGCAGAGCGCCACGCAGGGTTTCGTCGTACTGCATCAGAGCGCGAGTGATACCGTGGCGGATTGCGCCAGCTTGACCACTTACACCGCCACCGATAACGGTGACGTAGATGTCGAACTTTTCAACGGTCTCGGTCAATTCCAGCGGTTGACGAACTACCATGCGGGCAGTTTCGCGACCGAAGAAGTTGTCCAGGGAGCGGTTGTTGATCGAGATGTTACCAGTGCCCGGACGCAGGAAAACGCGTGCGGTTGCGGTTTTGCGACGGCCAGTGCCGTAATTTTGAGTCGCCGACATAATGAACTATTCCGTTAAAACTTCAGTTCTTGGGGCTGCTGAGCAGCATGAGGGTGTACAGCGCCCGCATAGACTTTCAGCTTGCGAAACATATCGCGACCCAGTGGGCCCTTCGGCAGCATGCCTTTGACCGCGATTTCGATCGGGGCTTCAGGCTTCTTGGAGATCAGGCCTTCAAAGTTGGAAGACTTGATACCGCCTGGGAAACCGGAGTGACGGTAGTACATTTTGTCTTGCGCTTTGTTGCCGGTAACACGTACCTGCTCAGCGTTGATGATCACGATGTAGTCACCGGTATCAACGTGCGGGGTGTATTCAGGCTTGTGCTTGCCACGCAGACGGCTGGCGACTTCAGTGGCCAGACGACCCAGGGTCTGACCAGCGGCGTCGACGACAAACCAGTCGCGCTGAACTGTTTCCGGTTTTGCAGTAAAAGTTGTCATTCTTTAATAGCCTCAGGGGCCGCCCTGTAAATTAGACGGCGGATCTTACTGAATAGTGCGTACTTTGACAAGTCAAAGGCAGCCGGATACAGACGCTATCGGGGGCTCGGGTCGGCGCGTCCGTTCAACGGCAAGATTCTTCGGCAGGCGGCGCATCACTTCCACTGCAGAAAGAGGTGGGCAATTATGCAGATTGCGAAAAAAAATTCAACCTGCTTTTATGATTGTTTTCCCCTGAAGGAGTACCCGATGGATTACCGACAGCTGGGCCGCACCGATCTGAACGTCAGCGCCATTGCGTTGGGCACCATGACCTGGGGCGAGCAGAACAGCGAGGCAGAGGCTTTCGCGCAGATCGAACGGGCCAAGGGCGCGGGGATCAACTTCCTCGATACCGCAGAAATGTACCCGGTACCGCCCAAGGCCGACACCTATGCCACCACCGAACGCTACATCGGCAACTATTTCAAAAGCCGTGGCGACCGCGCCGACTGGATACTCGCCAGCAAGATCGCCGGCCCCGGCAACACGATTGACTACATCCGCGATGGCTACCTGCGTCACAACCGCAAGCACATCACCCAGGCGCTCGACGCCAGCCTCAAGCGCCTGCAGACCGACTGGATCGACCTCTACCAACTGCACTGGCCGGAACGCAGCACCAATTTCTTCGGCCAACTGAGCTACAGGCACAAGGACGAAGACGACCTCACCCCCCTGGAAGAAACCCTCGAAGCCCTGGATGAACAGGTCAAGGCCGGCAAGATCCGCCACATCGGCCTGTCCAACGAAACCCCATGGGGCACCATGAAGTTCCTCGCCCTGGCCGAAGCCCGTGGCTGGCCGCGCGCGGTGTCGATCCAGAACCCCTACAACCTGCTCAACCGCAGCTTTGAAGTGGGCCTGGCGGAAATCGCCATCCGTGAGCAGTGCGGTTTGCTGGCCTACTCACCGCTGGCGTTCGGCATGCTCAGCGGCAAGTACGAAGGCGGCGCACGGCCGGCCAAGGCGCGCCTGACCGAGTACAGCCGCTTCAGCCGCTACTTCAACCCGCAGTCGGAGGCGGCGTGCAGCCGGTATGTGGCACTGGCACGCGAACACGGCCTGGACCCGGCGCAGATGGCGCTGGCGTTTGTGACGCAGCAGCCGTTTGTGACCAGCAATATTATTGGTGCCACCAGCCTTGAGCAGTTGGACAGCAATATTGCCAGTGCTGATCTGAAACTGTCGAAAGAGGTGCTGGAAGGAATTGAGGCGATTCAAAAGGATCATCCGAATCCGGCGCCTTGATTGACCTTCAGGCCGCCATCGCAGGCAAGCCAGCTCCTACATTTTGATCTGTGAATACCGTCAAATGTGGGAGCTGGCTTGCCTGCGATGAGGCCATCAAGAGCACCAGACAATCAAAGCGCCCGCGCAATAATCTCCTTCATGATCTCATTGGTCCCCGCATAAATACGCTGCACCCGCGCATCCGCCCACGCCCGGGCAATCGGGTACTCCCACATGAAGCCGTAGCCGCCGTGCAACTGCACGCACTCATCGAGCACCTTGCATTGCAGGTCCGTGGCCCAGTACTTGGCCATCGCCGCTGTCGGCACATCCAGCTTGCCTTCCAGGTGCAGTGCCATGCATTTATCCACAAACACACGGCCGATCTGAATCTCGGTAGCCATCTCGGCCAGCTTGAATCGGGTGTTCTGGAAGTCGGCAATCGCCTTGCCGAACGCCTTGCGCTCGCGGGTGTAGTCCAGGGTCCATTGCAATGCCGCTTCGGCTGAAGACAGCGCACCTATCGCCACGGTCAAACGCTCTTGAGGCAGCTCCTGCATCAGGTATGCGAAGCCCATACCGGCCTGGCCCAGCAAGTTTTCCTTGGGCACCCGCACGTCCTGGAAAAACAACTCCGAGGTGTCCTGGGCCTTCATGCCGACTTTCTCCAGGCGCTTGCCCTTGTCGAAACCGGGCGTGCCAGCCTCCACCAGAAACAGGCTGGTGCCCTTGGCGCCGGCCTTGGGATCGGTCTTGGCGACTACGATCACCAGATCGGCCAGGTAACCGTTGGTGATAAAGGTCTTGGAGCCGTTGATGACGTACTCATCGCCGTCCAGCACTGCCGTGGTCTTGACCCCTTGCAGATCGGAACCGGCGCCCGGCTCGGTCATGGCAATTGCCGTGACCATCTCCCCGCTGATCAACTTGGGCAGGTATTTGTGCTTAAGCGCTTCACTGCCGTAATGCAGGATGTAGGGCGCGACGATATCCGAATGCAGGGAAAAACCGATGCCGGTCAACCCCAGGCGGCTGACTTCTTCGATCACTACCGCGCTGTAGAGGAAATCTGCGCCCAGGCCGCCATATTCCTCCGGCAGGTGGGAACACAACATGCCCGCCTCCCCCGCCTGGTTCCACAGGCTACGATCGATATAGCCCTGCTTTTCCCATTGCCCATGAAAGGGCGCGGCGTGTTTTTCGAGGAAGGTGCGCACGCTCTCGCGGAAGAGTTCGTGCTCCGAGCTGAACAAGGTTCTGGGGATCATGAGTCACCTGCGTGGATTGTCGGACAAGGACGAGCCCACAGAGCCTATGCCCCGATGGCGTCACGGGACACTGGACACATGCGACAAAAAATAAGACGATCCAGCCGTCTGGTGACCACTTTCCCCTATAAGAATAAATGAAATTATGTCTAACCAAATCTCCACGCCCTTGCGGCGCGTCAGCATTTTGGCCATTGATCGGGTATTCGCTTCCACCCTCATGCAAGCCAAGGACTTCTTCCATCTGGCCAGCCTGCGTTACGGTAAACAGCAGGGCCTGGGCTTGACCCCAGGGTTCGATACGCGTCTGGTCAGCCCCGACGGGCAGTCAGTGCGCAGCTTCAGCGATGTGATCATGCCGGTGGACGGCGGCCTGGAAGATGCCGATATCATCGTGCTGCCGGCCTTCTGGGACGACTTCGACGCCCTGTGCACCCGCTACCCGCAAGTGTTGCCGTGGCTGCGCGAACAACACGCCCGCGGCGCCGTGCTGTGCGGTGAAGCCACCGGGGTGTTCTGGCTGGCCGAAGCCGGGCTGCTCGATGGCAAGGAGGCGACCACCTACTGGCGGTTCTTCAATGCTTTCAGCGAGCGCTTCCCCAAGGTGCAGCTCAACCAGGACAAGCACCTGACCGATGCCGATAACTTGTATTGCGCCGGCGGCACCACCTCGGCCTGTGACCTCTACATCTACCTGATCGAACGCTTCTGCGGCGCCAACATCGCCCAGGCCGTGGCCCGTGACATCCTCTATGAGGTGCAGCGCAGCTATTCGCCGGGGCGTATCGGTTTTGGCGGCCAGAAGCTGCACCAGGACGTGATCATCCTGCAGATCCAGCACTGGCTCGAAGAACACTTTGCCGACAAGTTCCGCTTCGAAGACGTGGCCCGGGAACACGGCATGAGCATCCGCAACTTCATGCGGCGCTTCCAGACCGCCACCGGTGACAAGCCGCTGCATTACCTGCAACGGTTGCGCATCGAGACGGCAAAGGGCCTGCTCTCAGGCAGCCGCAAGAGCATCAAGACCATCAGTTATGAGGTGGGTTACGACGATGCGAGTTTCTTTGCGCGGTTGTTCAGGCAGCACACGGAGTTGTCGCCGAATCAGTACAGACAGCAATTCCAACAGGCTGCCTGACCTCAGACCAACACAAACCACTGTGGGAGCTGGCTTGCCTGCGATGGCGGTGTATCAGCCAGCCTATAGTTGACTGATACACCGCCATCGCGGGCAAGCCCGGCTCCCACATTGGATCTCCATTGAGCTGGAGATTGATTAAGGCTTGTGTCCGCGCGACAGGAACTCGTGGGACTGCATTTCAAGCAGGCGGCTCAAGGTGCGCTGGAATTCGAAGTTCAAGCGACCGCCGGTGTACAGGTCCTTGAGCTCGACTTCCGCCGAGATGATCAACTTGACGTTGCGGTCGTAGAACTCGTCGACCATGTTGATAAACCGCCGCGCAATATCGTCGGTGGTCACGCCCATCTGCTCGACGCCGCTCAAGATCACCGCGTGGAAGATCTTGCCCAGCTCAATGTAGTCGTTCTGGCTGCGCGGGCCGTCGCACAGTTGGCGGAACTCGAACCAGGCCACGTCATCGCAGGTACGCAAGGCGATGATTTCGCGGTTCTCGATCATCAGCTTGTCGTTTTCCACCGCCTGGGTGCATTCCGGCGTCAGCGCGCGGAAGCTTTTTTTCAGGCTGTCGTGCGCCGCCTGGTTCAGCGGGAAGTGGAACAGCTCGGCTTGCTCCAGGTGGCGCAGGCGGTAATCGACGCCGCTGTCGACGTTGACGATATCGGTATTCTGCTTGATCAGCGCAATGGCCGGCAGGAAGCGCGCACGCTGCAGGCCGTCCTTGTACAAACCGTCGGGCACGATGTTCGACGTGGCAACCAGGGTCACACCGTTCTTGAACAGCTCTTCCATCAGCGTGCCGAGGATCATGGCGTCGGTGATGTCGGAGACGAAGAACTCATCAAAGCAGATCACCCGCGCTTCTTGGGAGAAGCGCTTGGCGATGATGGTCAGCGGGTTTTTCTCGCCCGGCAGGGTTTTCATCTCTTCGTGCACGCGCTTCATGAAGCGGTGGAAGTGAGTACGGACCTTTTCCTTGAATGGCAGCGCTTCAAAGAAGGTGTCTACCAGATAAGTCTTGCCCCGGCCGACGCCCCCCCAAAAGTACAGGCCCTTGACCGGCGTATGGTCTTTCTTGCCAAACAGCTTGCTGAACATCCCCGGCTTGCTTTGCGAGGCCGCGACCAGATCGTCGTACAGGCGCTGCAAATGACGCACAGCATTTTCCTGGGCCGCGTCATGGAAGAATTCAGGGCGTTTCAGATCAGCTTGATATCGTTCTAGGGGCGTCATAATTTCGTTAGCAAGGCAACAAAAACGGGCCGACACTGTAACGACGGCCCTGGAGAATGGCAATCAACCCTTGGTCGGGTTAATCCTCGATTGGAGTCAACGCAGCGCGCAAGGCTTCGATGGCCGCGTCACGCGATGCTTGATCGGCGTACTCGGCACTGTCAGCCACGGCGGCGCCGTCCAGCCATACGCTGAAGCTCAGAGCCTGCGCACGCACGTCCAGCGCATCACCACTTTGCAATTGTTTGGTCACAGCGCCAGCCGCTTTGCCATCGGTAAAGTTGCGCGATAGCAGCAGTTGCTCACCATCAGCGGCCAGCAGGCGAAAGCGGAAGCTGCCATCGTCTTCACGAAAACTCACAAAACGCGCAGCCTTCGCCGCTTTTTTCTTGGTGGCAGCCGGCGCCGCAGCCTGGTTGATGAACGAACGCAGGCCCACTGCTTCACGCAGTTCGGCGAGGAATGGCGCGGCCACGGCACGGGCTTTCTTGGCTCCGACCAGCAGCAGGTCTTCCATATCGGAGGGGCGCGACATCAGTTGGTGGTAACGCTCGCGCGCTTCACCAAGTTGGCCGTCGAGCAGCTGGAACAGACGATTCTTCGCCTCGCCCCAGCCCAGGCCTTGCAGCAGCTCACCACGGAATTCTTCTTCCTGCGCCTTGGTCGCGAACGCCTGGTACAGGGTGAACAGGTGCGAATTGTCCGGGTCCTTGGCTTCGCCCGGCGCACGCGAGTCGGTCACGATCCGCGAGATCGCGTCTTTCATGTCCTTGGCGCTGGTGAACAACGGGATGGTGTTGTCGTAGCTCTTGGACATCTTGCGGCCATCCAGGCCCGGCAAGGTGGCGACGCTTTCTTCGATCAGCGCCTCGGGCATGGTGAAGAACTCTTTACCGTTGCCGAACAAGTGGTTGAAACGCTGGCCGATGTCGCGAGCCATTTCCACGTGCTGGATCTGGTCGCGACCGACTGGCACCTTGTGCGCGTTGAACATCAGGATGTCAGCGGCCATCAGCACCGGGTAGCTGTACAGGCCCATGCTGATGCCCGCATCCGGGTCTTCGCCGTTTTCCACGTTCTTGTCCACCGACGCCTTGTACGCATGGGCGCGGTTGAGCAGGCCCTTGGCGGCAACGCAGGTCAGCAGCCAGGTCAGCTCGGGAATCTCCGGGATGTCCGACTGGCGATAGAAGGTCACACGGTTCACATCCAGGCCACCGGCCAGCCAGGTCGCGGCGATTTCCATGCGCGAGCGCTGGATGCGCTGCGGGTCGTCGCACTTGATCAGCGCGTGGTAGTCGGCCAGGAAGTAGAAGGAGTCGGCATTCGCGTCTTCGCTGGCGAGGATCGCCGGGCGGATCGCACCGGCGTAGTTGCCCAGGTGCGGCGTGCCGGTGGTGGTAATGCCGGTGAGGATTCGGGTACGGGTCGTCATGGGTGATCGCTTGTCATCAATTCGAAAGGCGTGGCAGCACCAGATCCTTGAGATCGGTCAGCTTGCCATGAAAAAAGTGTCCGCATTCTGCCACTTTCAGCAACTCATGGGGGCGTTTCAGGGCGGCGGACCAGTCGTAGACCAGTTGCGGGTCGACCACTTCATCGCTTTCCGGTTGGATCAGGGTCAACGGGCAGCCTTGGGGCAACACATCTGCATCGCCAAGGCGCATCACGGCGGCAGCCACCATAAACAGGTGCGCAAGCTTTTCACCCTTGGCCTCCAGACGGCCGCCGAGACTGGCCGCGACATAGCCACCGAAGGAAAAACCCAACAAGGTGATCGGCAGTTCGGGATGTTTTGCCCGCAGCCAGGTGACGGCCGCTTCGGCATCGTCGACCTCACCACTGGCCATATCGTGTGTACCGGCGCTGGCACCGACGCCACGATAATTGAAACGCAAAGTAATCAAACCGGCATCGCGCGCAGTGCGTTGCAGGGTCGACACCACTTTATTGAGCATGGTCCCACCCTGCACCGGGTTAGGGTGGCAGATCAGCGCCAGGCCACGTGGTTCGGGGTGATCCAGGTACAAGGCTTCCAATTGGCCCACCGGGCCATCGATCAAAACGGGGGTTTCACGCATGAGCAAGGATGAACTCCGTGACCTCTCAAGGGGTCGACTCGTCTAGCTAAAAGTCTGTGCATGGCATCATTGCGAGCTTAATCGCGGTATACAGCGCAGGTTTGAGCCGTTAACGTAAAGCAAAGCCGTTTATAGAGGAAGGACTCGTGGAACACTCGCTCTTAGTTTGGTTGTTGCCGACTCTTGCCCTGGTTGCCGGTGTCGCCATTGGATTCCTGGTTGCCCGCCTGCTGCCGAATGCCGCGCCTAACCGCACGCAGCGTCAGCTGGATGACATTCAGGAACGTTTTGACAGTTATCAGAACGAGGTTGTTACCCACTTCAACAGCACCGCGACCCTGGTCAAGAAGCTCACCCAGAGCTACCAGGAAGTACAGGATCACCTCGCCGAAGGCGCTAATCGCCTGGCCCTCGACGACATCACCCGCCAGCGCCTGCTGGCTGCGCTGCATTCCGATGCACCGCAAACCCCACGGGAACGCCTGACCCCGCCACGGGAAAACCAGGAGCCACCACGGGACTACGCGCCAAAGACGCCGAACGCCCCAGGGATGCTGGATGAGCATTACGGCTTGAAGAAGTAAGTCGTCCTCAAGCAACAAAAAGCCCGGCTGATCGATGATCAGCCGGGCTTTTTTTGGGCGCCACTTCAAGAACAATGCAGATCAATGTGGGAGGGGGCTTGCTCCCGATAGCGGTGGATCAGCCAATGCATCTGTTACTGACAGGCCGCCCTCGGGAGCAAGCCCCCCCCACACTTACCGAGCGTGAGCTTAAGTAAGCTGTTGCTCCTGCAACCGCCCACCCTCGATGCGCACATGCCGCCCATGGAAACGCTTGAGGCTGCTGCGGTGGCCGACGCTGACGATGCTCAATCCCGGCAATTCATCGATCAATGCCTGGTACAAGGTTGCCTCATCTTCTTCATCCATCGCCGAGGTCGCTTCATCCATATACAGCCACTGCGGTGCGAACAACAACGCACGGGCAAAGGCCAGGCGCTGTTGCTCACCCGGCGAAAGCATGCGTTGCCAGTGGTTGGCTTCATCCAGGCGATTGACCAGGTGCGGCAGGCGGCAGGTTTGCAGGACCTGTGCATAACGTTCTGCCGGATAGACGCTGTCGTCTTGTGGATAACTCAGCACCGCCTTGAGCGTACCAATCGGCAGGTAAGGCTTCTGCGGCAGGAACAGGTAGCGCGTCGCCGGCAACCGAATGCTGCCATGACCTGCGGGCCAAAGATGGCCCATCGCCCGCAGCAAGGTGCTCTTGCCGCTACCGGAACGCCCGCTGAGCATCACGCGCTGACCAGGCTCCACGGTCATGTCGGCGTCGGTGAGCAGGTGACGGCCGTCGGCCAGGTCCATGCCCAGATCCGTGATCTCCAGGCGCTCGCCGTCAGGGCGTACATCGATGGCCGGGGCTCGCTGCTCGTTGTCGCTCATGGCTTGCTGGAAACTCAGCAGACGATCACTGGTGGCGCGCCATGTCGCCAGTTCCGAGTAGGCGTTGATAAACCAGCTGAAGTTTTCCTGCACGTTGCCAAATGCCGAGTTGATTTGCATCAGCTCGCCCAGCTCGATCTTGCCGCTGAAGTAGCGCGGCGCGGCCACGATAAACGGGAAGATGATCGCAATCTGGCTGTAGCCGGCGGTGAAAAAGGTCAGGCGCTTGGACACTTTCATGATGTCCCAGAAGTTGTGCCAGACCTTGCCGAAGCGCGTACTCAGGCGCTGCCTTTCATTCGGCTCGCCGTTGTACAGGGCAATGCTCTCTGCATTCTCACGCACCCGCACCATGGAAAAACGCAAGTCTGCCTCGAAGCGTTGCTGCTGGTTGCTCAGGCCGATCAAGCGGCGGCCGATCAGGTGCGTCAGCCAACTGCCCACGGCGGCGTACAGCAACGCGCACCAGAACATATAGCCGGGGATGGTGATGCCAAACACTTCGATGCTGCCCGATACGCCCCACAGGATGATCGAGAACGACACCAGGCTGACCACATTACGCAGTAACCCAAGGCCGAGGCTCAAGGTGCCGGAGGTGAAGTTGTTGAGGTCTTCGGAAATCCGCTGATCTGGGTTGTCGGTATAACCACCCTGTTCCAGCTGGTAGTAATTCTTGTGGGCCAGCCACCGGGTGAAGTGTTGTTCGGTGAGCCAGGCGCGCCAGCGGATCGTCAGCATCTGGGTCAGATAGAGACGGTAGACCGCGCCGAGAATCGCCACCGCCGCAATGCCGCCGAAATAACCTATCAGTTGCCAGAAGGCGGCGGTGTCCTTCTTCTCCAGGGCGTTGTAGAAATCCTTGTACCAGTGATTGATCCACACGGAAATCGCCACGCTGAACAGCGACAGGCCAATCACTGCAGCCAGCAACAGCCAGGCCCTGCCCTTCTCTTCGCTGCGCCAATAAGGCGTGATCATGGCCCAGGTTCGGCGGAAGAATTGCCCACGCACCGCATCGTTGACCGCGCAATATTCAGCGTTCTGATTCATTGTTCAGGCTCGGTAGGAAAACATCACAGGCGTTTGAACCGATCATAGGTGATCGGTTCGTGCATCCGTGCAGCCTGAAGCAGGTTGTTCAGTCGCCGTTCAGCGTCGTACCGGGCGCTTCTGCAACTTGCGCTGCAAGGTACGGCGGTGCATGCTCAAAGCACGGGCAGTGGCGGAGATATTGCCTTCGTGCTCGGTCAGCACGCGCTGGATATGCTCCCATTGCAGGCGGTCCACCGACATCGGGTTTTCCGGTACCAGGGTGTCAAGGTCGGCGTGCTCGGAAAGCAGAGCGGCCAGCACGTCGTCAGCGTCCGCCGGCTTGCAAAGGTAGTTGCAGGCGCCGCGCTTGATCGCCTCGACAGCGGTGGCGATGCTGGAGTAACCGGTGAGGATCACCACGCGCATTTCCGGGTCGAGCTCCAGCAGCTTGGGCAGCAGCACCAGGCCGGAGTCGCCGTCCATTTTCAGGTCGAGGGCGGCGTAGTCGGGCAGGTCGGCCTGGGCGATGGTCAGGCCTTCTTCGGCAGACCCTGCGGTGCTGACGCGAAAACCGCGACGGCTCATGGCGCGCGCCATCACGCGGGTAAAGGTAGCATCGTCATCTACCAGCAACAGGTGCGGCAGTTCTTCGCCTTCGACTTGGATCTCGTCACTCATCGATATCTCCTCGTGCGACACGGGGCAGGCGCAGCTCGGTGAGCGTGCCACCTTCCTCATGACTATAGAGCTTCACTGAGCCGCCCGCGCGGGTCACGCTGGCCTTGCTCAAAAACAGGCCCAGGCCGAAGCCTTTGCCCTTGGTGGTAAAGAAAGGTTTGCCGATCTGCTCGGCAATGGCCAGCGGCACGCCCGCGCCGTGGTCACGAATGCTGATGGTGATGTTTTCGGCGTCCCAGTCCAACTGTACGCCGAGCCCTTCAGGGCAGGCGTCAGCGGCGTTGTTCAGCAAGTTGAGCAGCGCCTGGGTCAGGTCCGGCGGTGGCGCCAGGCGCGGTACATTGCCTTGGCCCAGCAGGTTAAAGCGGTAACTGGCTTCGGGACGCATCAGGTGCCAACGGTTCAGGGCTTCATCGAGCCATTGGGTCACGTCCTGCATCTCAACTGCCAGGCGGCGGTTGGCTTCGGCAGCACGCACCAGTTGCTGCAGCGTCAGCTTGCATTGCTTGACCTGCTCTTGCAGCACACTCAAGTCGTCCTGCAGCGCCGGGTCGTGATGGTCCTGGGTCATTTCCTTGAGCAGCACGCTCATGGTCGCCAACGGCGTACCCAATTCATGGGCGGCACCGGCGGCCTGGGTGGCGACGGCCAGCAATTGCTGGTCGCGCAGCCCTTCTTCGCGGCGAATGGCGCGCAGCTCTTCCTGGCGGCGCAATTCTTCGGCCATGCGCGCGGCGAAGAAGGTGATCACTGCAGCAGACAGGGCAAAACTCAACCACATCCCGTAGATCTGCAGGTTTTCCCGGGCGATGGGGAAGGTCTGCAACGGGTAGAACTGAGCCAGCAACAGGGTGTACAGCGTCAGCGCGATCCCCGACAGCACCACCGAGTAGCGCCATGGCAACGTCACCGCAGCGATGGTCAGTGGCACCAGGTAATACGAAACGAATGGGTTGGTGGACCCACCGGAGAAATACAGCAACACGCTGTGGATAAACAGGTCGCAAGCCAGTTGCAGGGCATATTCCAACTCGGTGACCGGCCAGGTGGTGCGCAGCCGTATGGCGGTGAACGCACACAACACCGTGGAAAAACCCAGGGTCACAGCCAGTTGCAGCCAGGGCAGCGGCAGCAGGTCGAACCAATAGGCAAGCCCGACGGAACCGGCCTGTGCGGCCAATACCAGGGTGCGAATGAACGTCAGGCGCCAGAGGTTCTGGCGAGTGGCGGAAGTCAGTTTTACGGCGGCGAGCATGAGCTCTCCCGATGAGCGCTGCAGGCGGATCGGCACGAGTATAAACGAAGCAGACCGGCTGGCACGGCGCGTGTGGCTCTTTGACGCAGGCCGGCTAAATGACCGTTCGTCGGCGCCCGCATAACTTGTAGGTAATGTGTAAACCCGAAGAACCCGGTGCCAGCGTCTACAGTCTTACCGAGCACGACTACTTCAAGGAGCTTCCATGTCTCGTTTCATTCGCAGTGCAGCCATCATCACTCTCAGCGCCAGCGCCATTGCCAGCCTGCCGGCCATGGCCGCCGATGCACTGAACTACAACCAGATCTCCCTGCGCGCCGAAGTCAGCCAGGAAGTGGCCCGCGACAAGATGATCGTCACCCTCTATACCGAGTCGCAAAACGCCGACCCGGCCAAGCTTGCCGCTGAAATCACCACCACCATGAACACGGCCTTAGGCCAGGCCCGCGAAGTCAAAGGCGTGACCCTGCGCCAGGGCAGTCGTAACAGCTACCCGATCTACGACAACAAGAACCAGAAGATCACCGGCTGGCGTGAGCGCGCCGAACTGCGCCTGGAAAGCGCGGACTTCCCGGCGCTGTCCAAGCTCACCGGCGAGCTGTTGAACACGCTGAAAATGGAAAACATGGACTTCGCCATCGCCGATGCCACGCGCAAGGCCAGCGAAGATGCGTTGCTCAAGGACGCGGTTACTGCGTTCAAGGCCCGTGCGCAACTGGCTACCGATGCACTGGGCGGCAAGGGTTACAAGATCGTCAACCTGAACTTCAACACCAATGGTTACCCGATGCCTTTTGCTCGCGGCGGGATGATGATGAAGGCGGCCATGGCAGATTCTGCACCGACGCCAGACGTTGAAGCGGGCACCAGCCAAGTGAGCATGAGCGCCGATGGAGTGATCGAAGTTTTACCGTAAGTCTTCGCGAGAACACCACTGCGTAACCTTCACCGGTTACGCAGTGGTGTTGCCGCCCACGGAACACTCAGACCGCTACCACACACCAAGTAACTTGATACTACAGCCTTACTCCAATCTATCTAAACCTCGCCCTCACGACACCACTCGTCAAACATTGCGAATGCAGGCCTGGAACTTACGGCACTCAACTTTCCACCCAGGGTTGCCATGCACATCATCTTGAATCAGAACATCGAACAGGTTAATTGCCACACACGGACGTACTGACAACAGAATATTACACATATCGATTTCTTTGTTTCTCGATGAACGGCAGTTATTTACCCAATAATTAATGTGAGTCGATAATGAATATAACGCCGTCTCTCGCTCCCACACTCGTCGTTCCCTCTTTCCCTCCCACACATGATCGCCAGCGTCGAGCGCTTGATGATTTACCCGCAACGCAAACCCGGCAGCAGGCAGAACAAACCTCTTCAAAACATCCAAAAAAATTGCTCGACCACCCCCCGTTTCCCATGCCTACACCCGCCCATGAACTCGATACCTCCAAAAGCATCATCTATGGGTCAGTCAACGTTATTCCGCCAACCGCGGGTTATACACAGCAAGAGCGAATGCATCGTATCGATGCCTATACCGGTCGAGTCGTCGCGCACATTCAACACATCGAAAATGGCAGCGACGCAGAACGCAATATCAGCTTCCAGCAAACTCGCCCGTTTCTAGAACCCGCAGGTTACTTCAGCGGCGGGTTGCTAGCAGCCGGCTACGATCCCCATGAAAAAATCTCGGTGACCTTCCACTCCTATGTAGGAATGGGCAAGCCCAAGGAGGAAACCAACAAAGAGGTACGCACCTATTTTGCATGGGAGATTGCAGCCGGCGCTCTTGCGCACGATCAGGTGTCAAGGGGCGGCCCGTTGAACTTCCAGGACATGCACATCAACCCGCAAGATAAAAACAAGCTTCACGAACTGGATTCCTTGGGCAGCCAGCTCCAAGGCCATTGGGAAAATGAAATAGCGGCGCCCATGCGCGACGCCTCGGGGCAACTGGCGAAGCGATCGGGCAAAGCGGATGCCTATGTGTTGCGAGGAATACTACAAAGTCTGCATGACGACAATTCCAGTAACAAACACCTAACCCCCGCTGCGCGAGCCGCCATTGTCCGCACACTTGAAGAAGACGGAAACGCGGTAATCCCCAACATATATGGTTATCCCTTAGAGGGTTATGCATTTATTCCTTATATCAACTATCACGGTGATTATGACCACCGCCCGAATAAGGGACTAATGATTGACTTAAAGAATGGCTCCGCCCGTGAAATACACGGTGATGACGACTTTGCCAGTTGGGCTAAAAACAATCAGGCTCAATTAGTTAGCCGCTTCAACGCTCGTGACAGGCAAGGCGGTCATGATGCTCACTGGGTAGGGGCCGGGTATGTACTCGATGCATTGATTCAGGATAACCATTCTACGTTTCCAGGAAGAAAAGGTCCGTTCACAGATCAGGCCGTACCGGTCCGGGAGACATTCAATTACACACAATCGCGAGACAGCGATTACTACTTGAAATTTGGCGACCTTAAAAACGGTATTGCCCCCCACTACCAGGCGATAAATGCCAAGAATGCACGCTGGACCGATCAAACCGAGGTCTTTGGCGCCTCCCAACAAAGTTGGAAAGCAGCCAAAGAGTTTTGGGGTAACACGTTTGGTTACTTACCGATCGTAGGCAATGTGGGCAACATTGTCTTCGGCGTACACGATGGCCTCTACGGCAAGACGGCCGATGATCGTGTCGCAGGTAACGCCGCGGCGGTAATTTCCAGCCTGCAACTGGCGCACGAGATTGCCCCCATTGGATTGGAAGCCGGACTTGGGGAGGCGGTTTTGACACCTGGCGCTCCCAGCGCAAAACCCTACAACTGGCGATTCAGTCAGGACACTAGCGATCTTGAACTCGTGCGCACGCCAAAAGCGTTGAGCGAGAGTGATACCAACCCGGTTGCAAATCACTCGGCGCCCCAGGTGAACCCGTTGCGGCCCAGCCACGCGGGGATGATCAGCGAACATGCCATCCCTGACGGCGAGCAGTTGATTGAAAAGGCCGCGCACAACCAGAAGGGCATCTATCAGCTCAAGAACACCGCCACCGGCGAAGATCACTGGTTTATCCGCTACACCGATGGGACAGGCGTCCCTGGCGTATATGAAATAAAAAGCAACTTCAAACCTAGCAATGACTACGTGCAGATTATTGATCGCTCCGGAAAGATTGTATTGACCGTGCATTCAGCCGGTGACGGAAACTGGGTTCGCAATGCAGCCAATGGGGGGGTGAGGTGGCCGTGGCAGCGTTCACCATCGCCAACACCCAGTGAAAATCTGACCCCCCATTTTTCGGACCTGTTCGCCGACGTCGATCAACAGGCCGTGGCGCGAGCCGACAGATTCGACCAATTCATGAAAGTGGATGAGACCAAACCTTACGCCGTATCGACCCGCGGCTATGAAGAAAACGGCGTTGTTAAAAGAAAGCTGAATATTGGCTGGGAGGCCCCCAGGGAGAAGTTCGAAATGTTGCCCTCGGAGCGAGCGGCTCCTTCGCCTCTGAGCGAGACCAATTATTCAGAGCACTTTCTTACCGACCTGAATCGTAACAACTACACGGTCATCAAAAGCTCAAAAGGCGGCGATATCGAATTGCCCCTGGATGCCGTTGGAAAAACGCCAGAGGCTACGAGACTGAACCGTCTCAAACAATTCGAAAAGGCAATTCCCGATGCAGAACTGCGATCCCGTATCTCCGAGGTCGCCCATCAAGGATCAGTATTTCCCGCCCATTGGGAGTTGCTCCAAAGCATGAAAGACGGTTACGGCGTCACAGCAAGCAATGCTTCTTACTTTATTGAATACGACCCGACACGCAATGAAGCCCGAGTCAAAGTCGTCACCACGTGGTTTGTAAGCGATGTCAGCGATCACGTTCCAAAAGTGATTCCGGATTTAGAGGCAACCACCGTCAGAACCTTCACTATTGGCGAGAACAATGATGTGTCCGGCGCCCTTTACACGATTGACGATTACGCTCCAACTCACCTGGAAGTGTCGATCCCCGATGATCTCCCTCAGTAATCAAGGGCACCCTTTGATGCAGATGTCCCTACCTGAGTAACCGGAACGGCGGTAACCTCGGTGACCGCCGTTTTCGTTTAGGCAGCTTTGGTCTGCCTGCCATTTCAGGGGTCTCCATGGAAAGAATCGCCGTCAAGCCACTGCTCCTCGCCGCAAGCCTACTGGCTGTTATGCCGATGGCCCAGGCCGCAACCACCCTGGTCTACTGCTCCGAAGCCAGCCCCGCCGGCTTCGATCCCAGCCAGTACACCAGCGGCACCGATTTTGACGCGTCCGCCGAAACCGTGTTCAACCGCCTGACCCAATTCAAGCGCGGTGGCACCGAGGTAGAACCGGGTCTGGCCACGAGCTGGGATGTATCCAAGGACGGCCTGACGTATACCTTCCACCTGCGCGATGGCGTCAAGTTCCACACCACCGACTTCTTCACCCCGACCCGTGACTTCAACGCCGATGATGTGTTGTTCACCTTCAATCGCTTGCTCGATGCCGACAGCCCGTTTCGCAAGGCCTACCCCTCCGAATCGCCCTACTTCACTGACATGGGCTTGAACGCCACGATCAAGAGCGTCGACAAACTCGACGAACACACCGTGCGTTTCAACCTGAACAATGTCGATGCTTCATTCGTACAGAACCTGGCGATGAGTTTCGCCTCGGTGCAATCGGCCGAATATGCCGCCCAGCTGTTGAAAGAAGGCAAGGCCGAGCAGATCAATCAGAAGCCCATCGGCACCGGGCCGTTTGTGTTCAAGCGTTACCAGAAAGACGCGCAGATCCGGTATGTGGCCAACACACAGTACTGGAAGCCCGAGGACGTAAAGCTCGATAACCTGGTATTTGCGATCACCCCGGACGCCGCCGCGCGCCTGCAAAAACTAAAGGCCGGTGAATGCCAGGTCAGCGGTTACCCACGTCCTGCCGATATCGACGTGATGAAGCAAGATCCCAATCTGCGCGTGCTGCAACAAGCGGGTTTCAATCTGGGCTTCCTGGCCTACAACGTGACTCACCCGCCGCTGGACCAACTCAAGGTGCGCCAGGCGCTGGACATGGCGATCGACAAGCCGGCAATCATCAAGGCCGTATACCAGAGCGCCGGACAATTGGCGCAGAACGCGTTACCGCCGGCGCAGTGGTCTTATGACCCCGGCATCAAGGATGCCCCCTACGATCCGACCAAAGCCCGGTTGCTACTAAAAGAAGCAGGGGTTGCACCAGGTACCACCATCAATCTGTGGGCGATGACCGTACAACGCGCCTCCAACCCCAATGCGCGGATGTCCGCACAAATGATCCAACAGGATTGGGCCAAGGTCGGCATTAAAGCCAACATCGTCAGCTATGAGTGGGGCGAGTACATCAAACGCGCTAAAAATGGCGAACACGACGCAATGATTTACGGCTGGACCGGCGACAACGGCGACCCGGACAACTGGCTCGGCGTGCTCTACAGTTGTGCCGCAGTCAAGGGCAGCAACTATGCCAAATGGTGTAACCCGGCCTACGACAAGCTGGTGCAGCAAGCTAAGGTCAGCAATGATCGCGAGCAGCGTATCAAGTGGTATCAACAGGCGCAGAAAATCCTTAAGGAACAGGTACCTATAACGCCTATTGCAAACTCGACGGTTTTCCAGCCCCTGCGCAAGGAAGTGCGCGACTTCAAGATCAGCCCGTTTGGACTGACGCCCTTCTACGGTGTGAGTCTAGATAAGTAACATCGACGCCCCAACCGAGTGCGCTAGACGCCTCGGCTGGGCTTTTTTGGTGCGCACATTGCACCGAAAAAAACCATCAAATCGACGCTTTTATGGCAAAACTTTCATAATTGCGACATTCCTGTACGTTCGTACCACTGTTTGCCGCTCGTAACCGTTCAGCATCTTGCATTGGGTATGGCGCCTGCATAAGTATCCGCAGGCCGACTCACGAGGTCGCCCTCACCACCAAAAATGACAACAAATCATGAGGCCAACATGCTTAAACACGCAGTCCTTCCGTTATTAGTGAGCGCCGGCCTGATGGCCGCAGCCCCCGTAGCCCTGGCGGCAACTAACCTGGTGTTCTGCTCCGAAGGGAGCCCGGCCGGTTTCGACCCAGGCCAGTACACCACCGGAACAGACTTCGATGCCTCGGCCGAAACCATGTTCAACCGTCTGAGCCAGTTCGAGCGTGGCGGCACCGCTGTCGTTCCTGGCCTGGCCACCAGCTGGGACGTGTCCCCGGACGGCCTGACGTATACCTTCCACCTGCGCGAAGGCGTCAAGTTCCACACCACCCCGTACTTCAAGCCTACTCGTGAATTCTCGGCCGACGACGTACTGTTCACCTTCAACCGGATGATCAACAAAGACGATCCGTTCCGTAAGGCCTACCCCACTGAGTTCCCGTACTTCACGGACATGGGGATGGACACCAACATCAAGAACATCGAGAAAGTCGACGACCACACCGTCAAGTTCACCCTTGGCACCGTGGACGCGGCTTTCATCCAGAACCTGGCCATGAGCTTCGCGTCGATCCAGTCCGCTGAATATGCCGCGCAATTGTTGAAGGAAGGCAAACCCGCCGACATCAACCAGAAGCCGGTCGGCACTGGCCCGTTCGTGTTCAAGAGCTACCAGAAAGACTCGAACATTCGTTACACCGGCAACAAGGACTACTGGAAACCTGAAGACGTGAAGATCGACAACCTGATCTTCGCTATCACCACCGACCCGTCGGTGCGTATCCAGAAGCTCAAGAAAAACGAATGCCAGATCACTCTGTTCCCACGTCCGGCCGACCTCAAGGCGCTGGGCGAAGACAAAGACCTGAAACTGCCGCACCAGGCCGGTTTCAACCTGGGCTATGTGGCCTACAACGTGATGGACAAGGTCAAGGGCAGCGACCAGCCTAACCCGCTGGCTGACCTGCGCGTACGCCAGGCGCTGGACATGGCGGTGAACAAGCAGCAGATCATTGACTCCGTGTACCAGGGCGCCGGTCAGTTGGCCGTCAACGCCATGCCGCCGACCCAATGGTCCTACGACACCAGCATCAAGGACGCCAAGTACGACCCTGAAAAAGCCAAGGCGCTGCTCAAGGAAGCCGGCGTCAAGGAAGGTACCGAAATCGTCCTGTGGGCCATGCCGGTTCAGCGTCCGTACAACCCGAACGCCAAGCTGATGGCCGAGATGCTGCAGAACGACTGGTCCAAGATCGGTCTGAAGGTCAAGATCACCAGCTACGAATGGGGCGAGTACATCAAGCGTTCCAAAGGCGGCGAGAACCAGGCCATGATCATTGGCTGGAGCGGCGACAATGGTGACCCGGACAACTGGCTGAACGTGCTGTTCGGCTGCGACTCGCTGTCGGGCAACAACTTCTCCAAGTGGTGTGACAAGAAATTCGACGGCATCGTGAAAGAAGCCAAGGCCACATCGGATGTCGCCAAACGCACCGAGCTGTACAAGCAGGCGCAACATATCCTCAAAGATGCAGTCCCGATGACACCTATCGCGCACTCGACGGTGTATCAACCCATGCGTAATACCGTACAGGACTTCAAGATCAGCCCATTTGGCTTGAACTCCTTCTACGGCGTTAGCGTAAGCGGCAAGTAAGGATCAATAACGGCGACGTTTCACAACGTCGCCGTTATTCCATCCGCCAGGGCCGTAGGAAACAGACCACATTTGCAAGCGTTGCCGTCCTACAGCAACGAACTGCGCCTTATGTCTCCGTTACCTACAAGTCCAGTCAGAATTGGCGCATTTACTGCAAGGTCCACGTCCCATAACGTCGTAGGACAGCAGAGGCATCACTCTGGGAAATGGCACTTGCTGTGCGTGGGATCAGTGATGTCTCCCTGGCTGTGGCCAGCGGGATGGTTCGCTGTTGATAACTACAAACAAGGATCGGGATCGTCATGCGCCATACCACTGTTCTATCCGCGATGTTTGCCACCAGCCTGCTGGCCGTGGCCACGATGGGCCAGGCCGCCGAAAAGAAGAGCCTGGTGTTCTGCTCCGAAGGCAGCCCGGCAGGGTTTGACACTGCGCAATACACCACGGCCACCGACAACGATGCGGCAGAGCCTTTGTACAATCGCCTGGTTGAATTCGAAAAAGGCGCGACCGACGTAGTACCTGGGCTGGCGACCAAATGGGATATTTCGCCAGATGGCCTGACCTACACCTTCCACCTGCGTGAAGGGGTGAAGTTCCACAGCAACAAGGAGTTCAAGCCGACGCGCGACTTCAACGCCGACGACGTGCTGTTCACCTTCAACCGCATGCTTGACCCCGAGCATCCGTTCCGCAAGGCCTACCCTACCGAGTTTCCGTACTTCAACGGGATGAGCCTGAACAAGAATATCGCCAAGGTCGAAAAAACCGACCTGCATACCGTGGTGATGACCTTGAACACGGTCGACGCCGCGTTCGTGCAGAACATCGCCATGAGTTTCGCTGCGATCCTGTCCGCCGAATACGCCGAGCAGTTGCTCAAGCAAGGCAAGCCCAGCGACATCAACCAGAAGCCGATCGGCACTGGCCCATTTGTGTTCCAGCGTTACCAGAAAGACTCGCAGATCCGTTACGTGGGCAACAAACAGTATTGGGACCCGAGCCGGGTCAAACTTGACCAACTGATCTTCGCCATCAACACCGACGCCTCGGTACGGGTGCAGAAGCTCAAGGCCGGCGAATGCCAGGTCACCCTGCATCCGCGCCCCGCCGATGTAGACGCACTGAAGGCCGACCCGAACCTGCAACTGCTGACCAAGCCTGGCTTCAACCTCGGCTACATCGCCTACAACGTGCGCCACAAGCCGTTCGACCAGCTTGAAGTGCGCCAGGCGCTGGACATGGCGGTGAACAAGCAGAGCATCCTCAACGCTGTGTACCAGGGCGCCGGGCAACTGGCGGTCAACGGTATGCCACCGACGCAGTGGTCTTACGATGACAGCATCAAGGACGCCGCCTACAACCCGGAAAAAGCCAAGGAGCTGCTCAAGGCCGCCGGCGTCAAGGAAGGCACCGAGATCACCCTGTGGGCGATGCCGGTGCAGCGCCCGTACAACCCCAACGCCAAACTGATGGCCGAGATGCTGCAGAACGATTGGGCCAAGATCGGCCTGAAAGTCAAAATCGTCAGCTACGAATGGGGCGAGTACATCAAGCGCACCAAGAACGGTGAGCACGATGTCAGCCTGATTGGCTGGACTGGCGACAACGGTGATCCGGACAACTGGTTGGGCACCCTCTACAGCTGCGACGCCATCGGCGGGAACAACTACTCCATGTGGTGTGACCCGGCGTACGACAAGCTGATCAAGCAAGCCAAGGTCGTGACCGACCGCGAACAAAGGACTGTTCTATACAAACAGGCGCAGCAACTGCTCAAGCAGCAGGTGCCGATCACGCCAGTCGCCCACTCGACGGTCAACCAGCCGTTAAGCGCCAAAGTCGAAGGTTTCAAGGTGAGCCCCTTCGGCCGCAACGTGTTCTCGGGCGTCAGCATTACCCCATAAGAAAATAACCGGATTACGGGGAGCGAAGTTCGCTTCCCGGCAAACGCGCAGGCTTTTGTTGGGAAAATTCCTACGCCAAACGTTTGCACAGGCTTGAACGAGTTCCACACCCAATAGCCGGTTCACCTAAAAAGACCGGCATTAAAAAAGAGAACCAAAGGAGCTTCACCCATGAAACTGAGCAGCAAAGCGCTTCTGGCCTTGGCCATCAGCAGCATCACGGCAACCGCCTATGCTGAAACGCAAAGCCAGGACTTCGTTCCTACCACCTTGGCCGGCACCAGCGCCCAAAGCGAGGCTAAAGGCTTCGTTGAAGACTTCAGCCTTGGCGGCACCACACGTAACTGGTACTCCCATGAAAGCAAATACCGTGGGGGCACCTTCGCGTACCAGAAGCATGGCCAGACCCTGACCGACCGTAACCGTACCAACTGGGTACAGGGCACCATCCTCAACGCCAGCTCGGGTTTCACCCAGGGCACTGTCGGCGTCAAGACCGAAGTGGCGGTTTACAACGCTCTGGTACTGGACCGCAGCAAGCGTGATATCAAGGGCGGCTCCAACCGTACCCTGGCGGACTCCAATGGTGACGCCGTAGACCAGTGGAGCAAACTGGGCCTGGCCAACGTACAGTTCCGCGTGTCCAACACCACCTTGACCGCCGGTCGCCAGAACTTCAGCAGCGGCATCGTCGACACCATCGGCAACCGTGCCTTGCCTTCTAGCTTCCAGGGTGTGAGCTTCAACAGCGAAGAGTTCAGCAACCTGTCGTTCCAGGGCGGCGTGTTTGACCGCGTTTCGCCACGTAGCGAACAGAGCCTGTCGAAATTCCGTACCGAATACGGCAATGGCGCGGAAACCGATAAAGTCTATACCCTGGGCGCGAACTACCAGCCGCTCAAAAGCCTGAAAACCAGCTTCTTCGCCGCCAACGTGAAAGACTTCTGGAACCAGTACTACTTCGGCGCCACCCACGAGCTGGGCGACGCGCAGCAGTTGGGCCTGACCACCGGTTTCAACTACTACAAAACCGTCGATGAAGGCAAAAAAGAGATGGGGGAAATCGACAACGATACCTTCTCCCTTTCCCTGGGCCTGACTCACCAGGCGCATAGCCTGACCTTCGCTTACCAGCAAGTGAACGGTAACGAGTACTTCGACTACCTGCACGAGACCAACGGCATCTACCTGGCCAACTCCCTGACCTCGGACTTCAACGGCCCGAACGAGAAGTCCTTCCAGATCGCCTACGCCATCAACATGGCCGAATACGGCGTGCCGGGCCTGAAGTTCAACGCCTACTCGGCGCGCGGCTGGGATATCGACGGCACCCACTACACCGGCAACGGTGGTCGGGCCAAGTTCGCCTACGACGGCATCCAGTCCCAGGACGGCGAGAAGCACCAGGAATACGGTATCGGCGCTTCCTACGCGGTCCAGAGCGGCCCGCTCAAGGCCACCGCGATTCGTGCCACCTACGTTGAACACCGTGGCAGCGAGTTCCAATCCGACGGCAGCATCAAAGAGTTCCGTCTGGTCACCACCATCCCATTCAACATCCTTTAATTAGCGCCAGGCAGACGGCGGGCTCAGGACGAGCTCGCCGTCTACGCTTTTCTGGTTCCATCGATTGCAGAGGGCTCTGAATGAAAATGCTCCCGCTACAAGCCGCCATGGCTGCCGCGCTGTTGAGCGTGGCGATCGGCGTTTCGGCCAAACCGCTGGTGGTGTGCACCGAAGCCAGCCCGGAAGGTTTCGACCCGGTCCTGTACACCACCGCCGTGACCGCCGATGCCGCCGCTGAAACCATGTTCAACCGTCTGGTGGACTTCAAGCCCGGTACTACCGAGGTGGTCCCTGCGCTGGCTAAAGACCTGCCGGAAATCAGTGCCGATGGCCTGACCTACACCTTCCACCTGCGTGACGATATCAAGTTCCACACCACCGACTATTTCAAACCCACGCGCAACCTGAACGCCGACGACGTGCTTTGGAGCTTCCAGCGCCAGCTGGACCCGAATCACCCTTGGCATAAAAAGTCCCTCGTGGGCTACCCGTACTTCGAAAGCATGGGGTTCAAGGAACTGCTCAAGAGCGTAGAGAAGATCGACGATCATACCGTCGTCTTTACCCTGACCCGTCCTGAAGCTCCGTTCCTGGCTGACCTGGGCATGGCATTCTCTTCAATCCATTCGAAGGAATACGCCGACCAGTTGCTCAAATCCGGCAAGACCGAAGACCTCAATGCCAAGCCCATCGGCACTGGCCCGTTCATCTTCACCCGTTATCAGAAAGACGCCCAGGCACGCTTCAAGGCCAACCCCGACTACTTCCGCGGCAAGCCGGCGGTCGATCCGCTGATTCTGGCAATCACCGTCGATAACAACGTGCGCCTGCAGAAGCTCAAGGCCAACGAATGTCAGATCGCATTGTTCCCCAAGCCGGACGACATCCCAAGCATCAAGAAAGACCCGAACCTGAAAGTCGATGAACTGGCGGCGATGACCACCAGCTATACCGCATTGAACACCACCCGCAAATACATGAGCGATGCGCGGGTACGTCATGCAATCAATATCGCGTTCGACAAGACCGGCTATACCGAAGCGCTGTTCGGCAAAGGCAATGCAGTCGTGGGCACCGGCCCTTATCCACCGACATTGCTGGGTTTCAGTGAAAAGCTGAAAAACCCAGCGCGCGACCTGGACAAGGCCCGTGCCCTGCTCAAGGAAGCCGGCGTGCCGGAAGGCACCGAATTCACCCTGTTCACCCGTAACGGCGGCGGCCCGACCAACCCCAACCCGATGCTCGGCGCCCAGCGTATGCAAGCAGACCTGGCCCAGATTGGCTTGAAGATCAATATCAAGGTCATGGAATGGGGCGAGATGCTCAAGCGTGCCAAAAACGGCGAGCACGACATGGTTTCGGCGGGCTGGGTCGGTGATAACGGCGACCCGGATAACTTCCTGACGCCAAACCTGAGTTGCGATGCAGCCAAAAACGGCGAAAACTACGCCCGCTGGTGTAACAAAGAGTTTCAGGACTTGATCGACAAAGCCCGTGCAGTCGCGGAACCGGCCGAACGGGCCGCGCTCTATGAACAAGCACAGGATGTGTTCGAGAAAGACCAACCCTGGCTTCCCATGGCTTACCCGAAACTGTTCACCGCCCTGCGCAAGAACGTAGAGGGCTTCACCCAAAGCCCTCTGGGTACAAATAACTTCGCCACCACCCAGGTGAAGTAAATAAGAAAAACGCTCGGCACCGTCGACATTGACGGTGCCGAACCTGCCTAACCGGCTGATTGAGGTACACACCAAGATGTTTAGTTTTATTGCCCGCCGATTGGGGTTATTGATCCCCACGTTCTTCGGCATCACGTTGCTGACTTTTGCGTTGATTCGCATGATTCCAGGCGACCCCGTAGAAGTCATGATGGGCGAGCGGCGGGTTGACCCCGAAATGCACGCCCAGGCAATGGAGCGCCTTGGCCTTAACAAGCCGCTGTATGCGCAATACCTGGATTACGTCGGCAAGCTCGCCCAGGGCGACCTTGGCGAATCGCTGCGCACCCGCACCAGCGTGTGGACCGAGTTCACCGCCCTCTTCCCCGCGACCCTGGAACTGTCCATGGCCGCCCTGTTGTTCGCCGGTATCCTGGGCCTGTTGGCCGGGGTGATCGCGGCACTCAAACGAGGATCCCTGTTCGACCATGGGGTGATGGGCATCTCCCTGGCGGGCTATTCGATGCCGATCTTCTGGTGGGGCCTGATCCTGATCATGTTCTTCTCGGTAAGCCTGGGCTGGACCCCGGTTTCCGGGCGTATCGACCTGCTCTACGACATCGAGCCGCGCACCGGTTTCATGCTCATCGACACCCTGCTGGCCGACGAGCCGGACGCGTTCTGGGACGCCCTGCACCACCTGATCCTGCCGGCTATCGTGCTGGGTACCATCCCGCTGGCTGTGATCGCACGGATGACCCGCTCCTCGATGCTTGAAGTACTGCGCGAGGACTACATCCGCACCGCCAAGGCCAAGGGCCTGTCGCCGGCGCGCGTGGTATTCGTTCACGGCCTGCGTAACGCGCTGATCCCGGTACTGACCGTGGTCGGACTGCAAGTCGGCACGCTGCTGGCCGGTGCGGTACTGACCGAAACCATCTTCTCGTGGCCCGGCATCGGCAAATGGCTGATCGAAGCCATTGGCGCGCGGGACTACCCGGTGGTGCAAAACGGCATTCTGCTGATCGCCTGCCTGGTGATCCTGGTGAACTTCGTGGTGGATATCCTCTACGGCTTCGCCAACCCACGCATCCGTCACCAGCGCTGAGATCATGACCATGACTACCTCTACTCCAGTGTCAGCAGTCGATCAGAGCCTGCTGTACCCGTCCCCGTATAAAGAATTCTGGCAAGCCTTCTCCAAGAACAAAGGCGCGGTTGCCGGCCTGCTGTTCATGTTGCTGATCGTGTTCTGCGCGATCTTCGCTCCCTGGGTTGCCCCGCATAACCCCAGCGAGCAATACCGCGACTTCCTGCTGACCCCACCGGCGTGGCTGGAGGGCGGGCAGATGCAGTTCCTGCTCGGCACCGACGAACTGGGGCGTGACTTGCTCTCGCGCCTGATCCAGGGTTCGCGCCTGTCGTTGCTGATCGGCTTGTCATCAGTAGTGATGTCGCTGATCCCAGGCATCCTGCTGGGCCTTTTCGCCGGGTTCTTCCCGCGCTTGCTCGGCCCAACCATCATGCGCTTGATGGACATCATGCTGGCCCTGCCATCGCTGCTGCTGGCCGTGGCGATTGTCGCCATCCTCGGCCCTGGCCTGATCAACACCGTGATCGCCATCGCTATCGTGTCGTTGCCGTCCTACGTGCGTCTGACCCGCGCGGCGGTAATGGGCGAACTGAACCGCGACTACGTGACCGCCGCCCGCCTCGCGGGTGCCGGCCTGCCACGCCTGATGTTCATCACCGTGCTGCCTAACTGCATGGCACCGCTGATCGTACAAGCGACCTTGAGCTTTTCCTCGGCGATTCTCGATGCCGCGGCCCTGGGCTTCCTCGGCCTTGGCGTACAACCGCCAACCCCTGAGTGGGGCACCATGCTGGCTTCGGCCCGTGACTACATCGAACGCGCCTGGTGGGTCGTGAGCCTGCCTGGCTTGACCATTTTGCTCAGCGTGCTGGCAATCAACTTGATGGGTGACGGCCTGCGCGATGCGCTGGACCCGAAACTCAAGAACGCCGCCTGAGGAGATTCCCATGTCACTGTTAGAAATCAAGAATCTCAACGTCCGCTTCGGCGACAAGACCGCCGTACCGGTGGTCGATGGCCTAGACATTTCCGTCGACAAAGGCGAAGTACTGGCGATCGTTGGCGAGTCGGGCTCGGGTAAATCCGTGACCATGATGGCGCTGATGGGCCTGATCGAGCATCCCGGCATCGTTACCGCCGATGCGCTGAACTTCGACGGCAAGGACATGCTCAAGCTGAGCAACCGCCAGCGCCGCCAGATCGTCGGCAAAGACCTGGCGATGGTGTTCCAGGACCCGATGACCGCGCTGAACCCCAGCTACACCGTGGGTTTCCAGATCGAAGAAGTGCTGCGCCTGCATTTGAAAATGTCCGGCAAGCAAGCGCGCAAGCGTGCGATCGAGCTGCTGGAAAAAGTCGAAATCCCAGGCGCCGCCAGCCGCATGGACGCCTACCCGCACCAATTGTCTGGCGGTATGAGCCAGCGTGTTGCAATCGCCATGGCAATTGCCGGCGAGCCCAAACTGCTGATCGCCGATGAGCCGACCACTGCGCTGGACGTGACCATCCAGGCGCAGATCATGGAGCTGCTGCTGGCGCTGCAAAAAGAACAGAACATGGGCCTGGTGCTGATCACTCACGACCTCGCGGTGGTGGCTGAAACTGCCCAGCGCGTGTGCGTGATGTACGCAGGCCAAGCGGTGGAAGTCGGCCAGGTGCCGCAACTGTTCGACATCCCGGCGCACCCGTACAGCGAAGCGTTGCTCAAGGCGATTCCCGAGCACAGCCTCGGCGCCACGCGCCTGGCCACGCTGCCGGGCATCGTTCCCGGCCGCTATGACCGTCCGCAGGGCTGCTTGCTGTCACCGCGCTGCCCGTATGTGCAGGACTCCTGCCGCGCCCAGCGTCCAAGCCTTGACCCGAAAAGCAACAGCCTCGCCCGCTGCTTCTACCCGCTGAACCAGGAGGTGGCGTAATGGCCGTCGTACTTACCGCCCGCGACCTCACCCGTCACTATGAAGTGTCCCGTGGCCTGTTCAAGGGCCACGCCACCGTGCGTGCTCTCAATGGCGTGTCCTTTGAGCTGGAAGCCGGCAAGACCCTCGCGGTGGTGGGCGAGTCGGGTTGCGGCAAATCCACCCTGGCCCGTGCCCTCACGCTGATTGAAGAGCCGTCTTCGGGCTCGTTGAAAATCGCCGGCCAGGAAGTGGCCGGTGCCGACAAGGCCCAGCGCAAGCAATTGCGTAAAGACGTGCAGATGGTGTTCCAAAGCCCGTATGCGTCGTTGAACCCACGCCAGAAAGTCGGTGATCAACTGGCGGAGCCGTTGCTGATCAACACCAACCTGTCCGCCGCCGAGCGCCGCGAAAAAGTCCAGGCGATGATGAAGCAAGTGGGCCTGCGCCCTGAGCATTATCAGCGCTACCCGCACATGTTCTCCGGTGGTCAGCGCCAACGTATCGCACTGGCCAGGGCGATGATGCTGCAACCCAAAGTGTTGGTGGCGGACGAACCGACCTCGGCGCTGGACGTGTCGATCCAGGCCCAGGTGCTCAACCTGTTCATGGATTTGCAGCAGGAATTCAACACCGCCTACGTGTTCATCTCCCACAACCTGGCGGTGGTGCAACACGTTGCCGACGATGTGATGGTGATGTACCTCGGCCGCCCGGTGGAAGTAGGCCCCAAGGAAGACATCTACGCCCGCCCGCTGCACCCTTACACCCAGGCGCTGCTGTCGGCCACCCCGACCATTCACCCGGACCCGAACAAGCCGAAGATCAAGATCGTTGGCGAACTGCCCAACCCGCTGAACCCGCCACCTGGCTGCGCATTCCACAAGCGCTGCCCGTATGCGACCGAGCGATGCAGCAGCGAAGAGCCGCTGTTGCGACCATTGGATAATCGGCAGGTGGCTTGCCACTATGCGGAGCAATTCGTGGCCTGAAGCAACACTGTTCCCCTCTGTGGGAGCAGGCTTGCTCCCAATGGGCACGTGATATCGAGTTCTACCGCCCTTCCCGCCAGATTGCGCATCAGTCTGGCCGGAGGGGCTTTATTTTCGCGCAAACCCAGTGTGGCTCATCCGGGCAATTAAATACTGCTTTTTTTTAACACACTTATTTAGCGCATTATTTTTATTAGCCCATCACAAACGAAACAACGCCTTGAAAGCTTCACTCTCTTTATAGTTTCCGCCTCACTATTGAGACGCCATGACCTTAACTACGCCAACGCTCAGCACAGCACAGCACGGCACGGCACGGCACAGCAACTTAAACGCTATGTCGCACTCACCACAGAAACAGATTATGCCGACAGTCTAAGATACCCCTTTACTGTCCAACTGTTGGTTCCTTGTCTCGTAATAAAGTCAAAAGCAATCACAGCTTTTTTCCTCGAATTACTAAACATCCCACTTATCCTTCCGGAGACAGTCTCCAATGCAACCCCTCTCGAGTCAAACCCGGCAGACACCTCGGGGCTAACAGGCACGTCAAAGTCCGCAAAATCCAAGCGTTTCATAAAAATGATATGTACACCTGTTGCGTATTGACCCGTACTTGTATCGCGACCGACAAAAACAGCATACGGGTCACTCTCCGAACCAAAATACGCAAATTTATAACGAGGGTCTACGTAAGTACCATTATGACCGGTATATATGAATTCGCCTGTGGCATTACGCAAAAAACTTTCCATATCCTTAATCTCTGACATTACCTTATCTCCACCTTCCAGACGGATCAAATGCCGTCCTTGATTTGAAAGTAGGAGGCCTCTACCCAGACGTCAACTGTCAGACTCAACAGTTGACAATCGGCGCCCCCGGTGAAGTTTCACCACGTGAGTGCATTACGCATTCAACATCCTGTTAACACTGCTGTTGATCCAGACTCAGGCATGCGCATCGGTCTTGTCGGGGGGATTTTTCGTTTTTGCGCGGGACAGCGTATCTCAAGCGTATGGCTTTTTAACAAAACACACAGGGAAGAGTCCGCAGTCCTCCGCTCCTGCCCATGAGGGCCTTGAGCCAGAGCCATTTCGAAGTGTATAGATTGTAAATGCAATTTACTTTTGTTTGATAATCAATATCATTTGAGCACCAAGAGAGCGCTGGATGCTGACCCCAAACAAACGCAATTCAGACGCATCTCGTTCAATCGCCCCTCCTAAAGGACTTTGTGGATATGTCGTCTCACTTCAGGCTCAGCCATCTCTCGCTGGCGTTTATCGCTACCCTTTCGTCCCCCGCGCTGCTGGCGGAGGGTATGGAGAAAGAACGCGATAAAGTGCCAATCGAAGCGACAGACCTGCCTGTAGATGGCACGCCCCAGGCCTTGGTGCTGGGCGAGACGCGCGTGCTGGGCACCGCTGCCGAAGAACTCAAGCAAGCACCCGGCGTGTCGATCATCACCGCCGAGGACATCAAGAAACGCCCGCCCAGCAACGACCTGTCGGAGATCATCCGCCGCGAGCCAGGCGTCAATCTGACCGGCAACAGTTCCAGCGGCAGCCGCGGTAATAACCGTCAGATCGACCTGCGCGGCATGGGCCCGGAAAACACCCTGATCCTGATCGATGGCAAACCCTCCACCTCACGCAACGCCGTGCGTTATGGCTGGAGCGGTGACCGTGATACCCGTGGCGAAACCAACTGGGTGCCGGCCGAAGAAGTCGAGCGCATTGAAATCCTGCGCGGCCCGGCCGCCGCTCGTTATGGCTCCGGGGCCATGGGCGGGGTGATCAACATCATCACCAAACGCCCGACCGACCAATTGCACGGTTCGCTGACCGCCTACACCGCCTTCCCCGAAAATGACGCCGAAGGCGCAAGCAAACGTACCAACTTCAACCTCAGCGGCCCGCTGACCGACAGTCTCGCATTCCGTGTCTATGGCGGACTGAACAAGACCGACGCGGATGACGCCGACATCAACCGCGCAGCTCAAGCGACGCCTGATTCTTTGGTCGCTGGCCGCGAGGGCGTGCGCAATAAAGACGTCAATGGCTTGCTGAGCTGGCAATTCACCCCCGAGCAAACCCTCGACCTGGAAGCCAGCTATAGCCGCCAGGGCAATATTTTCGCCGGCGATACCATGCTCAACGGCGGTGGCGCATTCGTTGAAAGCCTGGTGGGCAAGGAAACCAGCGTGATTCAACGCAGCAGCTTCTCGGCCACGCACCGCGGCGAATTTGACTGGGGCTCGACCCTGGCCTCGCTGACCCACGACCTGACCCGCAATGAGCGTCTCAACGAAGGCCTGGCCGGATCCGGCGAGGGCGCGCCTTCGGCCAGCGCCGGGCGTTTCGAATCACGCCTGCGTAACACCCGGGCCACTGCCGAGGTCAACCTGCCCCTGAGCTTGGGTGCCGAACAGGTACTGACCCTGGGCAGCGAATACCTCTACGAGTCGATGAACGATCCAGGTTCGTTGCGCCCGCAAACTTATGACCCGGGCACCGGCGGCGTCCCCGCCATCCCCGGCGTCAGCCGCAACAGCACCAAGACCACCGCATCGAGCTATGCCTTGTTTGCCGAGGACAACATCGAACTGGGCAGCAAGACCATCATCACCCCTGGCCTGCGCTACGACGACCATGAAGAATTCGGCGGCAACTGGAGCCCCAGCTTCAACGCCTCGCACCAGTTGACCGATGAACTGAGCCTCAAGGGCGGTATCGCCCGCGCGTACAAGACCCCAAACTTGTATCAGTCCAACCCGAACTACCTGCTGTACAGCCGTGGCAATGGCTGCAATGCCAGCGAAGCGAATATGGGCGGTTGTTACCTGGTGGGTAATCGCGACCTGAAGCCGGAAATCAGCGTCAACAAGGAAATCGGCCTCGCCTTCGACAAGGGCACCTGGCGCACCAGCGCGACGTACTTCCGTAATGACTACAAGAACAAGATCAATGCCAGTAACGAGGCGGCGTTCCGCCTGGGCAATGGTCGCCGCGTGCTGGAGTGGGAAAACAGCGGGCCCGCCCTGGTCCAGGGGGTTGAAGGCAACCTGTTCGTAAGCCTGCGCAGCGATCTGGACTGGAACACCAACCTGACCTACATGATCGACTCCAAGGACAAGGACACCGGCGAGCCGTTGAGCATCATCCCCAAGTACACCGTCAACACCACGCTGGACTGGCAAGCCACCGACAAGCTGTCCTTCCAGGTCAGCGGCACCTACTACGGCAAGCAAGAAGCGCCGACACTCAACTCACGCAGCGCCAACAGCTATGACCGCAGCGCCCAGCAGGATGTCGACCCGTATGGGCTGATGGGACTGAGCAGTGGTTATGAGTTCAGCAAAAACTTGAGCGTGCGTGTCGGTATCAACAACCTGCTGGACAAGCGCCTGTCGCGCAAAGGCAATGCCGAGGATGCCGGTGCACAGACCTATAACGAGCCGGGCCGGGCTTACTTTGCGTCGGTAACAACGTCGTTCTGATCGCAATACGCGACCAATAAAAATGCCTTGGAGAACGTCTCCAAGGCATTGCTTGAGGCGCTTTCTTGTGAGCTGACCTAAGTCTGGCTATCGCCGTCCTCCGCGTCGTCAGTGGTGGAGTCGTCGTCGCCCTCGCTGCCGCCCTGGCCTTGATCGCCTGGTTCGGCTTCAGACTTGGCTAACTGCAAGTCCATGCTCTTACCACTCTGCTCCATCGCCGCGCTCTGCACCGGGTTATGCGCCCAGGCCGTCGACATCCCCAACGACAACAGCACCAGTACCTTCATCAACAGCACGATTCGCTGAAAAATACTCATGATCGATTCCCTCCACTCAGTAGGATCCCGCAAGGCAGCGGTCTACCGCCGCCAGTGTTTACGCTAGTCCCGACCCCACGTTTTCGCCAGGCATCAAGTTCGTCGTCGTCGAACCTGGCACTGTCGTGCCCTTTGTTATATGGGGTCTGAGCGTCCTCCTTTGGCGCCGGCTGGGCCTATGGAGCCTTACGGGAAAAACCGGTGAGTTCAGCACTTCCCGAAATGTTGACCTGCTCTCCTCCTATCCTATCCATGGCCGTCAACTGGTAGTCGAACTTTATATAAGCGCGCCCCGCCAGGGAGAACGACTTTATAACCAGCGTCCCTTCCGTCGCCGGCCAGCTGGCATGCGCTTCGCCAGGGTTGTACCACGCATAGACTTTATTGCCCTCTGCTATATCGTAGCTGCGCTCTTCGATATTGAAAAAGTCTAAATAGAAAAACACGCCGCGCCGAGCATCTTTGCTGCTCTCCCCACCGAAAGTAAAATCGGAGCCTTCAGAAAAGAAATACAACGTATCTGCGCTGAAACTTGGGCCGTCTTTAACATACGCGTTAAACGTTCCGGTGGTAGCCAACGCTGCAACAGTTCTCAGTGTTGCCGCGCCATCGAATACGAGCACTGTATCATCACCCTGAAATTGCTTCGCATTAAAGTGAAACGTAAAATCCACTCGAGGATTTTCAGGGAAAGAAATTTCTTTAATTTCCAACTCTCCGGCTTCGTCCTGCAGCGCTACCCACGAATAGCCTGCTCCGGCGTTATACCAAACTGAAATTTTACTTTGTTCAGAAATCTTATGAATGCCGGGTTTAATATTTTTATCACCAAATGAAAAATAAAGACTTCGGCCGTCCTCAGAAAATCCCGCCACTACAAAATTTTGCACATCAGATATAAATGAATACTCCACAGCTTTAAAACCATCCTGCCCACCAATACGTGCAGTTAACTCCCCTTCTATATCCGCCTTCGCTTGCCTGATCATGTCAACACCCTCTTTGCATAAAACCAATCAACGTATATGACTGAGCCTACGGTGTTTTATAGCCTGACAAGCAACATCCCACCACTGTCATTTCTGACAGTAAATCGATAAACCTCTGAAAACACATACAGGGGATGGGCCGGTTGGAGAGAGCAACTTAGGGGCGAGCCCTGGAAACTTTCAACTCATCTCATTGATTAAAAAGGGCGAAGCCATTGCAGCTTCGCCCTCTCTCAAACGCTCAGACCTTAGTGGTGCTCGCGGGTTGCGCGGAATTTCACATCCGGCCAGCGCTCTTCCATCAGCGCCAGGTTGACCCGGGTCGGGGCCAGGTAGGTCAGGTGACCGCCGCCGTCGACCGCGAGGTTTTCCACAGCCTTGTTGGAAAATTCCTCTAGCTTCTTTTTGTCGCTGCACTCGATCCAACGTGCGGAATACACCGTGATCGGCTCGTAGGAGCATTCGACCTTGTATTCCTCTTTCAAGCGGCTGGCCACCACGTCGAACTGCAGTACACCGACGGCGCCGAGGATGATGTCGTTGCTGCGCTCAGGGAAGAACACCTGGGTGGCGCCCTCTTCCGCCAATTGCTGCAAACCTTGGCGCAGTTGCTTGGACTTGAGTGGGTCGCGCAGGCGCACGCGGCGGAACAGTTCCGGGGCGAAGTGCGGGATACCGGTAAAGCCCAGCGCTTCGCCTTCGGTGAAGGTGTCACCGATCTGGATGGTGCCGTGGTTGTGCAGGCCGATGATGTCGCCGGCGTAAGCTTCTTCGAGCTGTTCACGCTCGGAGGAGAAGAACGTCAGGGCGTCGCCGATGCGCACGTCCTTACCGGTACGCACGTGGCGCATCTTCATGCCTTTTTCGTATTTGCCGGAGCAGATACGCATGAAGGCGATACGGTCGCGGTGCTTGGGGTCCATGTTCGCCTGGATCTTGAACACAAAGCCGGTGAATTTCTCTTCAACCGGTTCCACGGTGCGCTCGTTGGCGACACGCGCCAGCGGGCGCGGTGCCCAGTCCACTACCGCGTCGAGCACGTGGTCGACGCCGAAGTTGCCCAAGGCGGTACCGAAGAACACCGGGGTCAACTGGCCGTCGAGGAATTCCTGCTGGTTGAATTCGTGGCAGGCGCCCTGCACCAGTTCCAGTTGGTCGACAAAACGGTCGTACTCGTCACCCAGATGGGCGCGGGCTTCGTCCGAGTCGAGCTTTTCAATGATCTTGGTTTCGGTACGTTCGTGACCATGGCCGGCGGTGTAGACAATGATGTAGTCGTCGGCCAGGTGGTACACGCCCTTGAAGTCGCGGTAGCAACCAATCGGCCAGGTAATCGGCGCGGCCTTGATCTTCAGGACGGCTTCGATTTCATCCAGCAACTCGATCGGGTCGCGGATATCACGGTCGAGTTTGTTGATGAAGCTGACGATCGGCGTGTCACGCAGGCGGCAAACGTCCATCAGCGCAATGGTGCGTGGCTCAACGCCCTTACCGCCGTCGAGGACCATCAATGCCGAGTCCACCGCCGTCAGGGTGCGGTAGGTATCTTCGGAGAAGTCTTCGTGGCCCGGGGTGTCGAGCAGGTTGACCATGTGGTCGCGATACGGGAACTGCATGACCGACGTGGTAATGGAAATACCCCGTTGTTTTTCCATTTCCATCCAGTCGGAGGTGGCATGGCGGTCGGATTTGCGCGATTTCACCGTGCCGGCTACCGCGATCGCCTTGCCCATCAGCAACAGCTTTTCGGTGATGGTGGTTTTACCGGCATCGGGGTGGGAAATAATGGCGAAAGTGCGGCGTTTCGCGACTTCGGCGGCCTGGTGGGTCATGGGAAATCGCCTGGCAGGTGAGTCAAAAAAGGGCGGCGAGTATAGCGCAAACGCGAGGGTACAGACCACCGTTGAGCCCATTGGGGGTGGCTAAATGCGCCCAAGTGTGGAACCTTTTAAAAGGTCGAGACGTCCACTCCCCTGCTACCGCACTCGGAACAGGGGCTGAAATATCAGCAAGTTAGCCTGACGAGGCTGCGCTCATGGCTTGATCGCATACTGCATTGCCAGTATCGGCGAGCTGCTTTTCGCGAACCTATTCGCCGACAGCCAGGAATGGCATTGCCGCCGGAGAATGTGTTCGCCGACAAAAGAAAAAAAGGAGTCCGCCTGTGGCTATTCGCTATGGCAAAGGGCTGATAGGAGGCGCGGTTGTCGTCGCGCTCCTGGCCCTGCTGGTCCACTGGATCGGCATCAACACGATCGAACTGTACCGCGACGATTTGTTGTTTTACCTGCAAGCTCACCTGATTCTTGTCCTAGTCTCCATGCTGGCAGCCCTGATTGTGGGCGTCCCCGCTGGTATCCTGCTCAGCCGACCCAACATGGTCGGGCGTGCAGAACGTTTCATGCAGATCTTCAACATCGGCAACACCGTCCCTCCCCTGGCCGTACTGGCCATCGCCCTCGGCGTCCTCGGCATCGGCAGCGGCCCGGCCATCTTCGCGCTGTTTCTCGCCTCCCTCCTGCCCATCGTGCGTAACACCTACGAAGGCTTGAAAAACGTCCAGGGTTCCCTCAAGGAAGCCGCCACCGGCATCGGCATGACGCCGCGCCAGGTGCTGTTTCGCGTGGAACTGCCCAACGCCGTGCCGATCATCATCGGCGGTGTACGTGTGGCCCTGGCGATCAACGTCGGCACCGCGCCGCTGGCGTTCCTGATTGGCGCCAACAGCCTCGGCAGCCTGATCTTCCCCGGCATCGCCCTGAACAACCAGCCGCAACTGTTGCTCGGCGCCGCGTGCACCGCGCTGCTGGCATTGCTGCTTGACGGCCTGGTGACTATGGCCAGCCGCCTCTGGCTGGAACGCGGGTTGCGCCCGTCTTAACGCCAGGAAAGGAATCGACATGAAAAAACTAAGCTTGATATTAGGCTGCGTCCTGCTGTTTGCAGGTATTGCGCAAGCCGCTGAAAAACCGGTGATTCGCATTGGCGCCCGAGTGTTCACCGAGCAGACCCTGCTCGCCGAAATCACCTCCCAGTACCTGCGCACCAAGGGCTACGACGCCCGTGTGACGGGTGGCCTGGGCAGCAACCTGGCACGCAGCGCCCAGGAAAGCGGGCAACTGGATCTGATCTGGGAATACACCGGCGTATCGCTGGTGGCCTATAACCACATCGACGAGAAGCTCGACAGCGAACAGTCATACGCCCGGGTCAAGGAACTCGATGCGAAAAAAGGCCTGGTCTGGCTATCGCCATCGCGTTTCAGCAACACCTACGCACTGGCGCTGCCGGAGAAAGTTGCTGAGGAGCATCCCGAGATCAACAGCATCAGCGACCTCACCAAAGCCATGGCCGAAGACACCAAGGAACACCGCCTGGTCGCGCTGGACACCGAGTTCGCCAACCGCTCCGATGGCCTGGCGGGCATGGTCAAGCTGTACGACATGAACCTGACGCGCAAGAACACCCGGCAAATGGACGCAGGCCTGGTCTACACCGCGTTGCGCAATGGCCAAGTGTTCGCCGGCTTGGTCTACACCACTGACGGGCGCCTCAATGCCTTTAAATTGAAGCTGCTGGAAGACGACAAACATTACTTCCCCGACTACACCGCAGCCCCGGTGATCCGCCAGGAATACCTCGACAAGCACCCGCAGCTGGCCGCAGAGCTCAAGCCTTTGGCCAATCTGTTCGACGACGAAACCATGCGCCAGCTCAATGCACGGGTCGACGTCGACCATGAAAGCCCCTCCGCCGTTGCCGCCGATTTCCTGCGCCAACATCCAATCAACTAAAAAGGAGAAGACATGGAATTTTTGAACGCCTTTTCCCATCTTGATTGGGCCCAAGTCCTGCACCTGACCTGGCAGCACATCACCCTGGTCGGCATCGCCGTGATTCTCGCGATCTTTATCGGCGTGCCCCTGGGTATTCTGATGACGCGCTTCCCAACCCTCGCAGGTCCCTTGCAAGCCAGCGCCACGGTATTGCTGACCGTGCCATCCATTGCACTGTTCGGGCTGCTGTTGCCGTTCTACTCCAAGTTCGGCCAGGGCCTGGGGCCGATGCCGGCGATCACCGCCGTGTTCCTGTACTCCCTGCTGCCAATCATGCGTAACACCTACCTGGCCCTCACTGGCGTTGAACCAGGCATTCGCGAGGCCGCCAAAGGCATCGGCATGACCTTCGGCCAGCGCCTGCGCATGGTCGAACTGCCGATTGCCGTGCCGGTGATCCTCGCCGGTGTGCGCACCGCCGTGGTGATGAACATTGGTGTGATGACCATCGCCGCCACCATCGGTGCCGGTGGTCTGGGTGTACTTATTCTGGCTTCCATCAGCCGCAGCGATATGTCGATGCTGATTGTCGGCGCCGTGCTGGTCAGTCTCCTGGCCATCTTCGCCGACCTGCTTCTGCAATGGCTGCAACGCTCGCTGACTCCAAAAGGATTGCTCAAATGATCGAACTTCAAAACCTGTCCAAGACTTTTCAAAGCAACGGCAAGACTGTCACCGCCGTCAACGATGTAAGCCTGACCGTCAACGAAGGCGAAATTTGCGTATTCCTGGGGCCCTCGGGCTGCGGCAAGAGCACCACGCTGAAGATGATCAACCGCCTGATCAAGCCCTCCTCGGGCAAGATCCTGATCAACGGTGAAGACACCACTGACCTGGACGAAGTGACCCTGCGTCGCAACATCGGCTACGTGATCCAGCAGATCGGCCTGTTTCCCAACATGACCATCGAGGAAAACATCGTGGTCGTGCCCAAGCTGCTCGGTTGGGACAAGCAAAAATGCCACGATCGCGCCCGCGAACTGATGAGCATGATCAAGCTGGAACCCAAGCAGTACCTGCATCGCTACCCGCGTGAGCTGTCCGGTGGCCAGCAACAGCGTATCGGCGTGATCCGTGCGCTGGCGGCCGATGCGCCGCTGTTGCTGATGGATGAGCCGTTCGGCGCGGTCGACCCGATCAACCGCGAGATGATCCAGAACGAGTTCTTCGAGATGCAGCGCGCGCTGAACAAGACCGTGATCATGGTCAGCCACGACATCGACGAAGCCATCAAGCTGGGTGACAAGATCGCCATCTTCCGTGCCGGCAAGCTGTTGCAGATCGACCACCCGGACACGCTGCTGGCGCACCCGGCCGACGAGTTCGTGAGCAACTTCGTGGGTCAGGACAGCACGCTCAAGCGCCTGCTGCTGGTGAAGGCCGAAGACGCGGCGGACAACGCTCCGTCGGTGAGCCCGGAAACGCCGGTGGCCGATGCGCTGGAGCTGATGGACGAGCACGACCGCCGCTATGTGGTGGTCACCTGTGCCGAGAACAAGGCACTGGGGTATGTGCGCCGTCGCGATTTGCACCGTCAGACCGGTACCTGCGGCCAGTACCTGCGCGAGTTCAACGCCACGGCTGCCTACGACGAGCATTTGCGCATCCTGCTGTCGCGCATGTACGAGTTCAACCGCTCGTGGTTGCCGGTGATGGATGCCGAGCGGGTGTTCCTGGGTGAAGTGACTCAGGAGTCGATTGCCGAGTACCTGAGCTCCGGTAAGTCCCGTGGGGGCAAGACCAGTATTGTTTCGCCTGCCGAGACTGCGCTGGCCTGATCCGCCGCTATCGCAGGCAAGCCAGCTCCCACCGTTGAACTGCATTTATCTGTTGGAATGCATTCCCCTGTGGGAGCTGGCTTGCCTGCGATGAATACACCGCAAATCCATCTGATTGGCCCCATCCGGGGAACATCAATCCGTCACACCGGTCGGTTACATAAGTAGCTGGACTGGGTCCCGCGACGAACGCGTGCAAAAACGCGACATTTTTAGTTGATCCCACGCCCATCAAGCCCTAAAGTTCGCGCCGAACGTCCATGCTGGAAACGATCCATCCGGCTCAAGTACTGACGACGAGACAGCAAGGCCAAGGGAAGCTTATCCCGTGGCCTTTTTGCTTTCGGCGACATGCCTTGGGAAGTAGGCGAACCAAAGTGGGGATACGGAGGACGTTCATTTGCACCCATTGCTAATTTCAGTTTGCCCCTAGGAGTCCCCAGCATGTCGATCAACGTCGAAGATTATTTCGCGCGCGCCACCTTTGACAAAATGAAGGCGTTCGCCGACAAGCAAGAAACCCCATTCGTGGTGATCGACACCGCGATGATCAGCCAGGCCTACGATGACCTGCGCGCCGGTTTCGAATTCGCCAAAGTGTATTACGCCGTCAAGGCCAACCCGGCCGTGGAGATCATCGACCTGTTGAAAGACAAGGGTTCGAGCTTCGACATCGCCTCGATCTACGAGCTGGACAAGGTCATGGACCGCGGCGTCAGCGCCGACCGTATCAGCTACGGCAACACCATCAAGAAATCCAAGGACATCCGCTACTTCTACGAGAAGGGCGTGCGCCTGTTCTCCACCGACTCCGAAGCCGACCTGCGCAACATCGCCAAGGCCGCGCCGGGCTCGAAAGTGTATGTGCGCATCCTCACCGAAGGCTCGACCACGGCCGACTGGCCTTTGTCGCGCAAATTCGGCTGCCAGACCGACATGGCCATGGACCTGCTGATCCTCGCCCGCGACCTGGGCCTGGTGCCTTACGGCATCTCGTTCCACGTTGGCTCGCAACAGCGTGACATCAGCGTGTGGGATGCGGCCATCGCCAAGGTCAAAGTGATCTTCGAGCGCCTGAAGGAAGAAGACGGCATCGAGCTGAAGCTGATCAACATGGGCGGCGGCTTCCCGGCCAACTACATCACCCGCACCAACAGCCTGGAAACCTACGCCGAAGAAATCATCCGCTTCCTCAAGGAAGACTTCGGCGACGACCTGCCGGAAATCATCCTGGAGCCAGGCCGTTCGCTGATCGCCAACGCCGGTATCCTGGTGAGCGAAGTGGTGCTGGTGGCCCGTAAGTCGCGTACCGCCGTCGAGCGTTGGGTGTACACGGATGTGGGCAAGTTCTCCGGCCTGATCGAAACCATGGACGAAGCCATCAAGTTTCCGATCTGGACCGAGAAGAAAGGCGAGATGGAAGAAGTGGTCATCGCCGGCCCAACCTGCGACAGCGCCGACATCATGTACGAGAACTACAAGTACGGCCTGCCGCTGAACCTGGCGATTGGTGATCGTTTGTACTGGCTGTCGACCGGTGCGTACACCACCAGCTACAGCGCGATTGAGTTCAATGGGTTTCCGCCGTTGAAGTCGTTCTACGTGTAAGAACGCCGCCTATAAAAAACCCATGACAAGTCATGGGTTTTTTTGGCTTCAGGAAAAGGTCGCGGCACGCTGTTGATAGGCATTGGCCATGGCGCGAATCTGCGGCTCATTGGCCAGCGCCAACGCCTTGTGCGCCGTTCGCAGGAATTTGAGATTCCCATGCGCCAACGCCTTGCGCAGCCACTCCAGCGCAGCGTCGATTTGGCCTCTGTGCGCCAGCACCGCCGCATAACTGAACTGCCCCCGAAAATCCCCGGCTTCGGCGGAGCGCCGGTACCATTCAACGGCTGCCTCAAGATCCTTGGGGCAATACTGCCCATCTTCCAGATAACGCCCCAACAGATTCATCGACTTGGCGTGGCCCTGCTCTGCCGCCTGGCGATAAAGCGTCAGCGCCTGGGCCTGGTCTTGCACAACGCCACGGCCGGTCGCCAGCAGGTTGGCATAGTTGTACTGGCCCCAATCCAGGCCGGCCTCTGCTGCCAGCCGGTATTGCCGCGCAGCTGCCGCTTCATCGACGGCGCAACCCCAACCATGCTCCAGGCAACGCCCGGCCATATTGCGCGCCATCACGTGCCCGCCCTGCGCCGCAATCTGGAACCAGCGCAGCGCCAGCGCTTCATCGCGTGCAATACCGCGCCCTTCCAGCAGGATCTGCCCGAGCAACGCCTGGGCATCGACCACGCCTTCCTTGGCTGCGATCAGGATCGCCTGGGCAGCGCGCACCGGGGAATCATCAAGCATGGACTGCAATTGCTCGACGTTGAGCACTTCCTGGCGACGCAATAAAAAGCCCATTTCAGACCTCGACCCAACGGCGCAGCAGGTTGTGATAGGTGCCGGTGAGCTGGATCAGCGCCGGGTGCTCGGGCACGTCACGGGTCAGTTGCTGGATGGCGCCGTCCATTTCGAACAGCAAGGTGCGCTGGCTGTCTTCGCGCACCAGGCTTTGAGTCCAGAAGAATGAGGCATAGCGTGCACCGAGGGTCACGGCGTTGACCTTGTGCAGGCTGGAACCGGGGTACAGCACCATATCGCCGGCGGGGAGCTTGACCCGTTGCAGGCCGAAGGTGTCCTGGATCTCCAGTTCGCCGCCGTCGTACTCGTCGGGATCGCTGAAGAACAGCGTGGACGACAGGTCGGTGCGCACGCGCTCGTGGCTGCCTTTGGGCTGGCGCACCGCATTGTCGATATGGAAGTCAAAACTGCCACCTGCGGTATAGCAGTTGATCAGCGGCGGGAAGACTTTGTGCGGCAGCGCCGCCGACATGAACAGCGGGTTGCTCCACAACCGCTCCAGCATGGCTGCGCCGATCTCCTTGGCCAATGGGTGGCCTTCGGGCAATTGCAGGTTGTGCTTGGCTTTGGCGGACTGATGCCCGGCAGTGATTTTGCCATCGGCCCATTCGGCCTCTTCCAGGGCTTGGCGAATGCGCAGCACCTCCTCGCGAGAGAACAGGCCGGGAATGTGCAGCAACATGAGGCAATACCTGCGATCAGAGAGGCGCCAATGGTATTGATTCTTATCCGCCCTGTAAAACCCGGGGACGAACGAGAACGCAAAATCCGTAACGAAAAAGTGTAAAGAATGTAAATTCGATGCGAATAGCAATATCTCGTAATTGATACAAACTCTTGTTGGCCCTATATTCCGCGGCCTCACATCCTTGGGGAAGGGACACGTCATGTCGCGCACTACGCTAATAACAACCGCCAGTTCACCACGTATGCTGGCCTCGGCCATCGGCGTTGCCCTCAGCGCCAGCTCTGCCGCCCACCTGGCGCAGGCAGCAGAAAACACCGAGCAAAAAGGCGAGCGCAACCCTATCTCCCTCGGCGCCACCAACATTACCGGCCAGGACCAGGACAACACCTCCTATCAGGTGGAAAAAGCCTCGTCGCAGAAATACACCGCGCCGCTGGTGGACACACCGCGTTCGGTCACCGTGGTGCCGCAACAAGTACTCAAGGACACTGCCGCCACGTCGTTGCAGGACGCCTTGCGCACCGTACCGGGCATTACCTTCGGCGCCGGTGAAGGCGGCAACCCCCAAGGCGATCGCCCGTTCATTCGTGGTTTTGATGCCCAGGGCGACACTTACCTGGACGGCGTGCGCGACACCGGCGGCCAGAGCCGCGAGATCTTCGATATCGAGTCCATCGAAGTCAGCAAGGGCCCGAACTCCTCGTTCGGCGGCCGTGGTTCGGCCGGTGGTAGCCTCAACCTGGTGAGCAAAACCCCACAAGCACGGGACTTCACCAACGGCGGCTTCACCTACGGCTCCGACCAGACCCGCCGCTACGTGCTCGACGTGAACCGCCAGTTCCTCGACGACAGCGCCGCCTTCCGCCTGAACCTGATGAGCCACGAACAAAACGTGGCTGGCCGCGATGCGGTGAATTACGACCGCTGGGGTGTAGCCCCGTCGCTGACGTTTGGCCTGGGCACGCCGACCCGCGTCAACCTCAGCTATTACCATATGGAAAGCGACGACCTGCCGGATTCGGGGATTCCGTATGGCTATGGTTCCTCGACCGCCACCGCCCACGCGCACGACAAACCCAACGACGGCGGCGACAGCAACAATTTCTACGGTTTGAAAAGCCGCGACTTCCGCAAGACCCGCGCCGACATCAGCACGATCTCCATCGAGCACGACCTGAACGACAACATGACGCTGAAAAATACCCTGCGCCATGGCAGCACCGGCCAGGACTATGTGCTGACACAACCGGACGACAGCAAACTCAACGTCAACAAGTTCGGCACCGTATGGCGTCGTGCCAATAGCCGTGTTTCCACCACGACCACAACCACCAACCAGACCGACCTGTTCGGCAGCTTCCAGGCGTTGGGTTTCAAGCACAGCTACTCCACCGGCCTGGAATTCACCGGTGAAGAAACCCGTGTCAGCGGCTATACCGTCAGCCCCAACGCCAACCCGGTGTGCAACCCGGCCAAGGGCAGCCTGGGCGGCCAGTGCACCTCGCTCGGCAACCCGAACCCGGACGATGCCTGGAATGGCAGCGTTGCGCGCAACTACATGGGCACCAACACCAAGGCCACCAGCCGCGCCGCCTATGTGTTCGACACCATCGAGCTCGATCCGAAATGGCTGCTGAACGTGGGTTTGCGTTACGACACCTTCGATACCGAGGCCAACAGCAACGCCGTGGCCGGACGCTCCAAGATCAAGGACGACAGCCAGTTCTTCAACTGGCAGGCCGGCCTGGTGTGGAAGCCGCTGGAGAACGGCAGCATCTACGCGTCCTACGCGACCTCGGCCACGCCTGCCGGTGGCCTGATCGGCGAAGGCTCCGACGGCAACCCACTGTCAGCCGGTGCCGCCACCAGCGACTTGCAGCCCGAAGAAACCGTCAACTATGAACTGGGCACCAAGTGGGACCTGTTCCACGATCGCCTGTCCCTGACCGCAGCTATCTTCCGCACCGAGAAGAAAAACACCCGCATCCTGGTGGACGCTCTCACCTACCAGAACGCCGGTGAATCTCAGGTCGACGGCATCGAGTTGTCCGCCAGCGGCAAGATCACAGATCAATGGCAGTTGTTTGCGGGCTACAGCTACCTGGACAGCGAGCTGGTCAAATCCGGCCTGAACGGGCGTAACGGTGTAGTGAGTGCCGGCTCCAACAAAGGCAACCAGATGCCCAACACGCCGAAGAACTCCTTCAGCCTGTGGACCACCTACGACATCACGCCCAAGCTGACCATCGGCGGCGGTGCTTTCTATGTCGATCAGGTTTACGGCGATGTCGGCAACACCGTGTATGTACCCTCCTACACTCGCTACGACGCCATGGCCAGCTACAAGCTGACCAAGAACGTCGACCTGCAATTGAACGTGCAGAACCTGACCGACAAGACCTACTACGACAAGGCATTCTCCACGCACTTCGCCAACCAGGCGGCCGGTCGTACCGCCCTGTTGACCACCAGCTTCCACTTCTAAACGCAATCAATGCTCGACCCAAGGCCCCACGCATCGGATGCGTGGGGCTTTTGTGTGTAAAACAGAATTTTTCTCGATAACCCACGGCATAATGCGCGCCGTGACATCGATATCCAGATCAGCGAGGCGCTCTGACGTGTTGAAGAAAACCCTATTCCAGTTGCACTGGTTTTTCGGCATCACTGCCGGCCTGGTGCTGGCCTTGATGGGGATCACCGGGGCTGCGTACTCGTTCCAGGATGAAATCCTGCGGGCCCTCAACCCCACAGTATTGAACGTACAGAAACGCGAAGCCGGCGTACTGCCGCCTGCCGAGCTGGTGCGCAAGCTGGAGGCCACCGAAGGCAAGAGCGTCGCGATGCTGTGGGTAGAAAGCGACAGCGGCAATGCCGGCCGGGTGTCCTTCACCCCGCCACCGGGGGAGCGTCGTGGCCAGATGCGCTACTTCGACCCGTACACCGGCGACTACCTGGGCGACGCCGTCGGCCAGGACGTATTCGGCTTTATCCTGCAACTGCACCGCTTCCTCGCCATCGGCGACACCGGGCGCAATATCACGGGCGCCTGCACCCTGATCCTGGTGTTTTTCTGCCTCTCAGGTTTGTACCTGCGCTGGCCGCGCCAGGTAAAAAGCTGGCGCGTGTGGCTGACCCTGGACTGGCGCAAAAAGGGCCGCAGCTTCAACTGGGACCTGCACTCGGTGTTCGGCACCTGGTGCCTGCTGTTTTATCTGCTGGCGGCATTGACTGGGTTGTACTGGTCTTATGACTGGTACAACCAGGGCGTGACCAAACTGCTCTCCGATGCGCCGCAGAACGAGCGGATGCGCAAGCGCGGCCCGCCGCCCACAGGCCCTGCCCCGGTGGCCAACTACGAGGCGATCTGGAGCAGCATCTACAGCAACGCCGGCCCCGACCTGAGTGCCTACAATATCCGTATGCCGGCCGTCGCCGGGCAACCGGCCACCGTGTACTACCTGCTCAAGGATTCACCCCATGACCGTGCGCTGAACCAGATCAACCTGGACCCGGCCACCGGTGAGGTCAAATCCCATGACCGCTATGCCAGCAAGAGCCTCAAGGCTCAACTGCTGACCAGCGTCTATGCGTTGCACACTGGCAGTTATTTCGGCCTGATCGGGCGCATCGTGCTCACCGTCAGCTCGCTGCTCATGCCCCTGTTTTTCATCACTGGCTGGCTGTTGTACCTCGACCGTCGTCGCAAGAAACGCCAGGTACGCGAAGCCCGCCAAGGTTTGAGTGCCCCTCACAGCGGTGCGCCGGCCTGGCTGATCGGGTTTGCCAGCCAAAGCGGCTTTGCCGAACAGTTGGCCTGGCAGACTGCCGGGCAATTGCAGGCCGCCGGCGTTGCGGTCAAGGTGCAGCCCCTGGGCAGCGTCAGCCGCGACGACCTCAGCCAATCGCAACATGCGCTGTTTGTGGTCAGCACCTTCGGCGATGGCGAAGCCCCCGACAGCGCCCGTGGTTTCGAGCGCAGCGTGCTCGGCCAGGACCTGCCCCTCAAAGGCTTGAACTACTCGGTACTGGCCCTGGGTGATCGGCAGTACGAGCACTTCTGTGGCTTCGCCCGGCGCCTGCATTTCTGGCTGACCAACCAGGGCGGCAACCCGCTGTTTGCCCCGGTGGAAGTCGACAGCGGCGACGCAGTGGCCTTGCACACCTGGCAACAGCAACTGGGCCAGCTCACCGGTCACGCATCCGCGGCGGCCTGGCAGGCAGACCCGTACGAAAACTGGACGTTGAGCCAACGCCGCCTGCTCAACCCCGGCAGCGTTGGGGCCGATGTCTACCTGCTCGGCCTCACACCGCCCACGCCCAAGCGTTGGCTGGCTGGTGACCTGGTGGAAATTTTGCCGCGCAATTGCCCGTGGGCCGTGGAGCATTTCCTCGACGGCCTCGGCCTGGCCGGCAGTGACGGCGTGTTGATCGACGGCTTGGCACAAACGCTCGATCAAGCCCTGGCCAACCGTCAACTGCCGGACAACCGTGCACACCTGGTCGGCCTGCATGCCCAAGCCCTGGTGGACGCGCTGGTGCCACTGGGTATGCGCGAATATTCCATCGCCTCGATTGCCAGCGACGGCGTGCTGGAACTGATCGTGCGCCAGGAACGCCACCCCGACGGCAGTCTGGGCCTGGGCTCCGGCTGGCTGACCGAACACGCCGACATCGGTTCGGGTATCAGCCTGCGCCTGCGCCGCAACAGTGCCTTCCACCTGCCGGACGCTCCCGTGCCGTTGATCCTGCTGGGCAACGGCACCGGCCTTGCGGGCCTGCGCAGCCTGCTCAAGGCGCGTATTGCCGATGGCCAGCAGCGTAACTGGTTGCTGTTTGGCGAGCGCAATATCGCCCACGATTACCTGTGCCAGGACGAACTGCAAGGCTGGCTCGCCAGTGGCGACCTGGCGCTGCTGGACCTGGCGTTTTCGCGGGACCAGGAAGAGAAGATCTACGTACAGGATCGCCTGCGCGAATCGGCAGATGTGTTGCGCAAATGGCTGGCGGACGGCGCGGCGATTTATGTGTGCGGCAGTTTGCAAGGGATGGCGACCGGGGTTGATCAGGCGCTGGTGGATATCCTGGGCAGTGAGGCGGTGGAGCGCTTGATTGAACAGGGCCGCTATCGCCGGGATGTCTACTGACCCGTCAGGCAATGAAGATCAATTGTGGGAGGGGGCTTGCTCCCTCCCACAGTTTTAACTGCATTCCAATCAGGCAGGTTGCAGTTTTTGCTCAAACACCGAAACGCCATCGAGATCGCGCAAAATGACGGTCAACTCCCCTGTCTGCCCATCAATCTGCACTTCACCAAAAAACTGAAAGCCAGCAAACGGCGAGGTGTTTTGCGCAGGCGGCGCTTTCTCGAACACCACTTGCGGGCCAAAGGTTTTATCCAACGGATTCGGCCCGAAGCTGCCGGCATTCAGCGGCCCTGCCACAAACTCCCAAAACGGCTCGAAATCCTGGAACGCCGCCCGGTCCGGGTGGTAGTGGTGCGCCGCGCAGTAGTGCACATCGGCCGTCAACCACACATGGTTGCGCACCTTCTGCGCACGCAGAAAGCCAAGCAGTTCGGCAATCTCCAGCTCACGCCCTTGCGCCGGGCCGGGGTCGCCATTGGCGATGGCTTCCCAACGCGCCACGCCGGGGCTGACTTCACCGTCGGGCACGCCCAGGCCGATCGGCATGTCGGCGGCGATCACCTTCCATTGCGCCTGCGACGCCTTGAGTTCGCGCTTGAGCCAGTCCAGTTGCTGGCGACCGAGGAAGGGTTTTTCGCCGCCCAGGTTGTCATCATTCGGCCCACGATAGCTGCGCATATCCAGCACAAACACGTCCAGCAGCGGCCCGTAACTGAGCTTGCGATAAATACGCCCGCCGCCGTCGGCACTCTGGCGGCGCATCGGTGAATATTCCAGCCAGGCCTGCCGCGCACGGCCGACCAGGGTATTGATGTCGCGGGTCTGGTAACGCTCATCCAGTTGCTTGCTGGAGGACCAGTTATTGATCACCTCATGATCGTCCCACTGCCAGATCTGCGGCACCTGGGCATTGAAGCGGCGCACGTTTTCATCCAGCAGGTTGTAGCGGTAATTGCCGCGATACTCATCGAGGGTTTCCGCGACTTTGCTCTTGGCCTCGGTGGTGATGTTGCGCCAGATACGTCCGCCTTCGGTGGTCAACTGCGCGGGCACCGGGCCGTCGGCGTAGATGGTGTCGCCGCTGTGGATAAAAAAGTCTGGCAGGCGCAGGCGCATGGCTTCGTAGATACGCATACCGCCAATCTCCGGGTTGATGCCGAAGCCTTGGCCAACGGTGTCGCCGCTCCACACAAAGCGGATGTCGCGACGCTGTTGCGGCTCGCTGCGCAAGTGACCGAACCAGGGCTCGCTGGCGACGCCGGTCTGGGCGTCTTCGAAGTGAACACGGTAGAAGATCGACTGATCGACCGGCAAACCGGTGAGCTCGACACGGGCAGTAAAGTCGGTGCGGCTGTCGGCCAGGGGGGAAACCAAGCGGCGGGGATTGCTGAACACACTGCGCGTATCCCACTCCACCACCATCTTCGCGGGGCGGTCGCTGCGGCTCCAGATCATCGCACGGTCGCCGAGCAGGTCGCCCGATTGCACGCCATCCGTGAGTTGCGGCCGGTCCTTCACCGAAGCGATCACCGCAGGGGCCAGGCCCGGCAACAACAGGCCGGCGCCCACGGCTTGCATCACGCGGCGGCGGCCGAGATCGAAGTGGCTCATGCAGGTGCCCTCTTGAGTATCAAAAGGGCCACTTAAGCATGATGGGATGAAGCGAAGATGACACCGGCCTTACAAACAATGGAGATCCAAATGTGGGAGGGGGCTTGCTCCCTCCCACATTCTGAATCCCATCAGCCCCTGGCAGCAGTGACCGTCAGCTCCACGGCTTCCGGTCGCTTGAGCAGCGCATACACCAACCCCGTCAACACACTGCCCGCCACAATCGCCAGCAAGTACAACAAAGCGTGGTTCATCGCATTCGGAATCACCAGCACAAACAACCCGCCATGGGGCGCGGCCAACTTGCAGCCGAAGTACATCGACAGCGCACCGGTCAGCGCGCCACCGGCGATGCTGGCCGGGATCACGCGCAGCGGGTCTTTGGCCGCGAACGGGATCGCGCCTTCGGAGATAAAGCACAGGCCCAGGATCATCGCGGCCTTGCCGGCTTCGCGTTCAGTCTGGGCGAACTTGCGCCGAGCCAATAACGTAGCGATGCCCATGCCAATCGGCGGCACCATGCCGGCAGCCATGGTCGCGGCCATCGGTGCGCCGCTCGACGCCGCCAGCAGGCCGACAGAAAACGCATACGCCGCCTTGTTGATCGGCCCGCCCAAATCCACGCACATCATGCCGCCGAGCAAAATGCCCAACAGCACCGCGTTGGTAGTGCCCATGGTGCTGAGAAAATCGGTGAGACCCGTCAGCAAACGTGCGACCGGCGGGCCCACCAGGTAGATCATCACCAGGCCGGTGAACAGGCTGGCCAGCAACGGGATGATCAGAATCGGCTTGAGCGCCTCCAGGCTCTGGGGCAATTGCACCGCACGGCTGATCAGCTTGACGCAGTAACCCGCGACGAAACCGGCCAGGATGCCGCCGATAAACCCAGCCCCCAGCGTCCCCGCCAGCAAGCCGCCGATCATGCCCGGCGCCAGGCCAGGACGGTCGGCGATCGAGTAGGCGATGTAGCCCGCCAGCAGCGGCACCATCAGCAGGAATGCCTGGTCACCGACGCTTTTCAGCGCCGCAGCCAAAGTGCCTGGCTGCTCGAAAGCATGGATGCCGAACACAAATGACAAGGCAATCAATAAGCCCCCCGCCACCACCATCGGCAACATGTACGACACGCCAGTGAGCAGGTGCTTGTAGACCCCGGTTTTCTCCGACTTGGCCGGCGCGCCGCTGGCGGCGTTTTCCACCGCGCCTTCAGCCAGGGCTTTGTTAAGGATGGCTTCGGATTGCTTGAGGGCGATGCCGGTGCCACAGCGGTAAATTTTCTTGCCGGCAAAACGCTCGGTGGCGACTTCAATATCCGCCGCCAGCAACACCACGTCGGCCTCGGCGATGGCTTGCGGGCTCAGCGGTGTGCGGGCGCCGACCGAGCCTTGGGTCTCGACCTGCAAGTCGTAGCCCAAGCGCTTGGCGGTCTGCTGCAAGGCTTCGGCGGCCATGAAGGTGTGGGCCACCCCGGTCGGGCACGCAGTAATCGCGACGATACGCGGCGCATTCTTCGCCGATACCGGGGCGTCACTGGCGACATACACCTGGGCCTCTTCAGCGCCCCGGCGCAATACGCCTTCGACATCCGCCAGCGCTTGGGCCGGTGTGGTCTGGAACACGCGTTTGCCGACAAAACGCTGCATATCCACGGGCGTACTGCTGACCAGCAGTACCCACTCGGCATCATCGATCGTGGCTTGGGACAACTGACGTTCCGGGCGCTGCACATCAACGACCTCGACACTGGTGTGCAAGCACATGCGCTGGGCGGCGGCGTCCAACAAGCGGGCGCACAGCACACTGGTGACCATGCCGTTGGGGCAGGCGGTAACAATGGCTAACTTCATCACAAACCCTCTTATTGTTCTGTCAGCGCGCGTACATCGACGCCGCTTTCCAGGCGCGCCAACTGCGCGTCATCGCTGATGCCAAAACCGATCTGCGTGACGGCCATCGCGGCAATCGCCGTAGCACGGCGCAAGGTGCGCTCGGGGGTATCGCCGCTGAGCAAACCGTGAAGCATCCCGGCCAGCAGCGAGTCGCCAGCGCCCACGGTACTGGCCACCGTCACCTTGGGCGGCGTGGCGTGTAGCGCCGCGCCTGGGCGGTACCAGGTCACGCCTGCGGCGCCGTCGGAGACCACCACATGCTCGACGCCTTGCTGATGCAATTGGCTGATGGCATCGGTGGCGTGACCCAAGGCTTCGGCCAACTCTTCAGTATTGGGTTTGACCAACCACGGGCCCGTCTCCAACCCCAGGCGCAGCGCTTCACCACTGGTGTCCAGGGCGACTTTCAACCCGAGGTCTTTCAACGCCTCCAGCAAACCTTTAAACCACTGCGGGCTGACGCCGCGCGGCAAGCTGCCGGCCACCACCACCGCATCAAACTCCGGGCCAATCATCGCGATCATCTTGAGCAGCGCTTTTTGCGCCTGCTCATCCACCAGCGGCCCCGGTGCATTGATGTCGGTGACACGCCCATCCTGTTCGGCAATCTTGATGTTGCTCCGGGTTTCGCCGGGGACACGGATGAAGGCATCGCCAAACCCGCGGCGCTTGATCAGCGCATTGAAAGCCTGTGGGTTGGCACTGCCGAGGAACCCGCCCACGCTGACGTAATGGCCTAGGTCCGCCAGCACCTGCGCTACATTCACGCCCTTGCCCGCCGCGTGGGTGAGCATCGCTTCACTGCGATTGACCTCACCAGGCTCCAGGCGCGCCAGGCGCACCGTCAGGTCCAACGCCGGGTTCAGCGTCAGGGTCAGAATCTTCGCCATCTACACGGCCTCCACTAGGGCACGCACCTCGGCGGGCGAACCCACCGCCAGTGCTTGTTGCGCCAGGCCCTGGGCCTCGCTCAGACTGAATTCGCGCACCCGCGCCTTCACTTCAGGAATGCTGCGGGCCGACACGCTCAACTCATCCACCCCCAGGCCGACCAGCACCGGCACCGCCAGCGGGTCTGCCGCCAACTCGCCGCATACGCCGACCCATTTGCCGTGGGCATGGGCGGCGCGCACGGTGATGTCGATCAGTTGCAAGACCGCTGGGTGCAAGCCATCGGCCTGGGCCGACAGGGTCGGGTGGCCGCGGTCGATGGCCAGGGTGTACTGGGTCAAGTCGTTGGTGCCGACGCTGAAGAAGTCGACTTCCTTGGCCAGTACCGGCGCCAGCAAGGCGGCTGACGGCACTTCGATCATGATGCCCAGTTGCAAATCGGCGACCGGGATTTCCAGGCGCAAGCGCTCGGTCATGTCGCGGGCGGCACGCCATTCATCCACGCTGCCGACCATGGGGAACATGATGCGCAGCGGCCGGTTATCCGCCGAACGCAGCAGCGCCCGCAATTGCGCTTCCATGATCTGCGGGCGTTGCAAGGTCAGGCGAATGCCGCGCACGCCAAGGAAGGGGTTTTCTTCCTGGGCGATGGGCCAATAAGGCAAGGGCTTGTCGCCGCCCACATCGAGGGTGCGCACCACCAGCGGGCGGCCGCCGAGCCCATCAAGGACGCGGCGGTACTCGGCTTCCTGGGTAGCCTCGTCCGGCGCCTGAGGGTGGGCCATGAAAATCAGTTCAGTGCGCAGCAGGCCAATGCCTTCGGCGCCCTGCTCCACCGCACTCGCCACACCGGCGCTTTCACCGATATTGGCGAACACTTCCACGGCGTGACCGTCACGGGTCAGCGCCGGCTCGTGGCGTTGAGCCGAGGCAGCTTGCAAGCGTTGTTCGCGGGTGTCGCGCTCCACGGTGGCGCGTTGCAGGGTAGCGGCGTCCGGGTCGACATGCAGGCGACCGCGCTGGCCGTCGAGCAGCAGTGGCGTACCGGCGCTCAGCAGCAGCACCGCAGCACCAGCACCGACCAAGGCGGGAATCCCCAGGGCGCGCGCGACGATGGCGCTGTGAGCTGTAGCACCACCGCGGGCAGTCAGAATGCCGGCTACGCGGGCCGGGTCCAGACGCGCAACGTCCGAAGGGCCGACTTCATCCATCACCAGAATGTAGGGCTCGCTGGGCTCCTGGGCGGTTTCGACGCCGCACAACTGCGCCAGCACGCGACGGCCGATGTCACGCAGGTCAGCGGCACGCTCGGCCAGCAAGGCATCCTGCAAGGCCTCCTGCTGCTTGGCGGCGGCTTCGATCACGCTCATCCACGCAGCTTCGGCGCTTTCGCCTTGCTTGAGGCGGGTGTCGACTTCGTCGGTCAGCTCCGGGTCGTCGAGCATCTCCTGATGGGTAATGAAAATCTCGCGGATGGCCTTGGCCTGGCTGCGCTCGATCAGGCCCTGGATATCCTTACGCACATCGCCCAGGGCGGTGTGCAGGCGCTGGCGTTCAGTGGCGGCAGACTCACCGCGCAGGGGGTAATCGAACAGCTGTGGAATCTGGATATGCGCCGGACCGATGGCGATGCCCGGCGCGGCGGCGATGGCCTGGATCTGACTGCCGCTCGATGGCGCGCTGAGCACCGGCTCGATAGCCGCCGGAGCAGACTGGGCGCTCAGGGTCGGCAATGGTTCGACCTCTTCGCCAAGGCCCTCTTCGACCGCGGCCAACAATGCAGGCAGTGCATCGCCGGCAATCGTCGGCTCGGCGACAAACTCCAGCACCTGGCCGCGACGCGCACCGAGGCTGAGCAACTTGCTCAAACTTTTGACCGATACCACGCCCACCGGCCCATCAACGATGCGCACGCGGATATCGCCGTCAAAACTTTTCGCCAGTTGCGCAAGGATCTTGGCCGGGCGTGCGTGCAGGCCGTGGGCGTTGGCCAGGCTGATGCGGGCGCTGGGCCAGTCTGGCGGCAATTCTCCGCCCAGCACTTCCAGCACCGCACGGCTGCTGGTGGCACGCCCCAATTCCTGGCCGCGCCCTTCAATCAACAGGGCACACAAGCGTTCAAGCAAGGTTTGGTGGGCTTCGCCCAGGCTCGCCAGGCAGAACAGGCCGTGCAGCGGCTGGCCGAGGTAGCGCATGGGTTTGTCCGGCGTGACAAACGCCAGGCCCGGACGCTTGACTGTCTGTTCACTGTGCAACCACCACAGGCCATCGCCCAGGGGCAACGCGTCGACCTGTTGCAACACCGCGGCAAAACCATTGCTCACGCAGTCGGCCTGGCGCAGCAGGCGCGCACCGCGCCATACCAGCTCTTCAAAATCATCGGCAGACACGCCCAGGCTGATCATCTGCGCATCCAGCGCCAGTTCCTGGGGCGCACCTTGCAACAGCTTCAACAACGCTTCGGCACTGCCGGCACGGCGCAACGCCTGGCCGAGGTCGGTTTCACCGAGGGCACGGGTCAGCAGCTGCAACAAGCGCAAGTGTTCGTCGGATTTGGCGGCGATGCCAATCGCCAGGTAGACGATCTGGCCATCGCCCCAGTCCACCCCTTCGGGGAACTGCAGCAGGCGCACACCCGTGGTGAACACCTGGTCGCGGGTCTCTGGCGTACCGTGGGGAATGGCGATGCCCTGGCCGAGAAAGGTCGAACCCTGGGCTTCACGGGCTTGCAGGCCGCTCAGATACCCCTCGGCAACCAGGCCATCGGCCACCAATTTGTCAGCGAGCAGGTGCAAGGCAGCAGATTTATCCACAGCCACCTGGCCCATGGATATCTGCTCTACAGTGAGCTCAAGCATGCCGTTCTCCTAGTTAGTGCGATGTGCGCACTAGGTATTGTTTTGAATAAATCAGCGCGAGACGTTCAAAAATAACTGACTGAGTGGTCAATTGGCAGTAGTCAATCAGCGGCGAACATCGTAAAAATACGCTTGCTGAAACGTTTAATCTAGAATTTATGGCAGATTACGCGTTAATTGCGCAAGCTTGAAGCACCACTCGGCACCTGTCGCGAAACATTGGTCGCGGGCTGGAATCGGTTACGATTGGACAAAATGTCGGGGCACGCTCTAAAAAACAAGGAAATCCCGGTTTGAAACTCAGTGATATTGCACGCTTGGCCGGTGTGTCCGTGACCACCGCCAGCTATGTCATCAATGGCAAGGCCGAACAGCAGCGCATCAGCAACGCAACCGTTGAGCGTGTGCGTGCCGTGGTCCAGGCCCATGGTTTTACCCCCAACCCTCAAGCCGCAGGGCTGCGCAGCCGGCATACGCGCACCCTGGGGTTCATCCTGCCAGACCTGGAAAACCCCAGCTACGCACGCATTGCCAAGCTGCTGGAGCAAGGCGCCCGGGCACGGGGCTATCAGTTGCTGATTGCCAGCTCCGATGACGAAGCCGACAGCGAACGCCAACTGCTGCAACTGTTCCGTGCGCGGCGTTGCGATGCGTTGTTCGTCGCCAGCTGCCTGCCGGCCAGCGATGACAGCTATCGCGACTTGCAAGCCAAGGGGCTGCCGGTGATTGCCATCGACCGGGTGATGGAGCCTGACCAGTTCTGCTCAGTGGTCAGCGATGATCACCAGGCCTGTCAGCAACTCACCAGCAGCCTGCTACAACCGCTGCCCAAGCAAATCGCGCTGATCGGCGCACGTCCCGAGCTGAGCATCAGCCAGGAACGTACTGCGGGTTTTCGTGAAGCGCTGCAAGACTTCACCGGCGAAGTGATCATCGAACAGGGCGAAGCCTTCAGCCGTGACTGTGGCCGACAGCTGATGGAGCAACTGCTGCAGCGCCTGGGGCATTTGCCTGACGCGCTGGTGACTACCTCCTACGTGCTGCTGCAAGGCGTGTTCGATGCGCTGCATGACTTCCCGCTCCGGTCGCGGCCGCTGCGCCTGGGCACCTTTGGCGACACCCAACTGTTGGACTTCCTGCCGCTGCCAGTCAACGCCATGGCCCAGCAACATCAACTGATCGCCGAGACCGCCCTGCGCCTGGCCCTGGCGGCCATCGAAGAAGAGCAGTACCAACCGGGTGTGCATGCAATTGGCCGCACGTTCAAGCAGCGCATTCACGAGGCCTGAACGTGGAGCTGATCGACACCCACACCCACCTGGACTTTGCGGACTTCGATCACGACCGCCCGCAAGTCCTCGCCCATAGCCGTGAACTCGGGATACGGCGTCTGGTGGTACTGGGGGTGTATCAGAAAAACTGGCAGCAGCTGTGGGATCTGGTGCAGCAGGACGACGGTTTGTTCGCGGCCTTTGGTTTGCACCCGGTGTATCTCGATGAGCATCGCCCTGCCGACCTGCTGGAGCTGGGTGACTGGTTGACGCGCTTGCACGGCCATCGGCAACTCTGCGCCGTGGGCGAAATCGGTCTGGATTACTTCCTTGAGCACCTGGATCGCGAGCGCCAGCAAAGCCTGTTCGAAGCCCAGCTGAAACTCGCGGCGGATTTCCAACTCCCCGCCTTGCTGCATGTACGCCGCAGCCACGCCGTCGTGATTGCCACGCTCAAGCGCATCCGTCTACCGAGGGGCGGGATTATTCATGCGTTCGCCGGCAGCATTGAAGAGGCCCGCGAGTACATCAAACTGGGTTTCAAACTCGGTCTGGGCGGCGCCGCCACTTGGCCCCAGGCCCTGCGCATGCACAAGGTACTGGCGCAATTGCCTCTTGAAGCCGTGGTACTGGAAACCGATTCGCCGGACATGGCCCCGGCCATGTATCCCAACCAGCGCAATAGCCCGCAACACCTGCCGGCTATCTGCACCGCCCTGGCTGAGCGTATGGGCATCAGCCCTTTATTGCTGGGTGAGACGAGCACACGCAATGCGTGCGAGCTGTTCAATTGGTAGCGGGCTGATGACCTGCAAGTTCAAGGTCATCCTTTGCCGATAACGGGCATAGCGCACGACCAGCAGATGAATCAACACCGCGACCAGCGAAATGTTCAACTGCCCGATCACGCTGAGCAGCCCCAACCACTCTGCGAACAACGCCATCAGCAAGGTCGCGCACGTCAGCATGATCATGCCGGGCCGCACCAGCGCCCATTGGTCCAGGGCGCGAAACTGACGCAACTGCTTGTGGCAGCACAACTGCAGGCCCGAGTGGCAGTACGCGCAGTCAAACGGTACTTCCATGGCGATGGCGTTCAGTTGCCAAGGCTTGAGTTCAAACGTCATGTTGCACTGGGCACAATGCCCTTTGATGCCGATTGCAGCGGCCATCGTCGTATCCCCTCGTGACCGTGACTGATGAAACAAATTCTCACCCATTCACGTTGCGATAAAACACAGCCCGGCAAATCAGGACAAATGCCACGTGATTCATGACCCCGTCCCACAGAAAGTTCTTACACCCGAAACGCGCCAATCAATTGCTTCAACTCAATGACCTGCGCCGACAACTGCCGGCTGGCCGCTTCGGTCTGTTGGGCGCCTTGTGCTGCATGTTCACCGGCGCGGTTGATTTGGACAATATTCTGGTCGATGTCGTGAGCGACCGCCGTTTGCTGCTCCACGGCAGCGGCGATCTGCTGGTTCTGGTCAACAATCATGCCTACGGCACCGAGGATATTTTCCAGGGCGTGCTGGACCTTTTCCGACTGCCCTACCGTGCCACTCGCCATTTCATGGCTACTGCCCATCGCCTTTACCGCTGCGCCGACGCCGCTGTGCAAGCGGCTGATCATTTGTTCGATTTCTCCGGTGGAATGCTGGGTACGCCGGGCCAGGGTGCGCACCTCATCGGCCACTACGGCAAAACCGCGTCCTTGCTCACCGGCACGCGCAGCTTCGATGGCCGCGTTGAGCGCCAGCAAATTGGTTTGCTCAGCGATGCTCTTGATCACCTCCAATACGCTGCTGATGGACTGGCTATCGGCCGCCAACTGATTGATCACCCGCACCGACTCATCGATCTCCAAAGCCAGGCGTGCGATGCCGCTTTGTTGAGATTGCACCAGCGCCCGCCCGCTGACGGTTTCATCATTGACGCTCTGTGCACTGTTGACCGCCGCCGCCGCGCTGCGCGCCACCTCCTGTGCGGTGGCAGACATCTGGTTCATCGCCGTTGCCACTTGCTCGATCTGGCTGCGCTGGCCGGAAACCGCCTGGTTACTCTGTGCCGAAATCGTCTGCACCTGGCTGGCCTGCAACTCGACCTGGCTGACCGTATGCCCGACGCGCTCAATCAGGTCGTGGATCTTGGCCACGGTGCCATTGAATACCTGGCCCAGGTCTCCCAGCTCGTCGCGGCTGTGGGCGACGAAAGTGACCGTCATGTCACCGGCCGCGACTTTGTCCATCATCGCCCCCAGGCTGCGCAAGGTAGTGCGGGTGGAGACAAAGAAACCTGCATACAAGTAGAAGATCAGCGCAAATACCGCCAACAGGGCCGCGACCAGCAACACCATGTGCAGGCGGTTTTGCGCCAGACGCTGCTCCAGTTGCTGGCCGATGAACGCTAAGGTGGCGTCATCGAGTTGATAGGTCTTGGCCATCAGTTGGCTGACGCCGTCGTAAAAACCTTGCCACGGTGTATCCAGGGTCTCGGCCATTACCACCTGTTCTTCGAACAACTCACTGCCTTGCTTGAGGCTGGCCTGGCTGGCTTGCGCCAAGCTATCGAGTGCTGCGTGCGCGGCGTTGCTGGCGCCCAGCGCGTCCTGCAGCTTCAAGCCGTATTCGCCCTGGAGCTTTTCCACCTGCTGCAGTAATTCGTCAAAGCGCGTACTGGAGGAGGAATTGATAAAGCCCTGGCCCAGGGAATACGCGCCCATCGCGCGGCCCTCACCGAGTAGTTGGGTGACCTGTGGGGTGACCGCAGTGACCAGGTCGCTGAGTTGGCGCAGGTCACTCTGCACATCACGGCTCAAGCCGGCTTGGCTGGCGATAATTTGGCTAAGCATCTGGGCCTGGTTGAGTAACTTGCCGATCAACGCCGCTTTGTTGAGCAACGAGGTTTCCTGTTGCTGCGCCTTGAACGCGGCGATCAGCTCGTCGCGCTTGTTTTCAAAAACCTCGACTTGCTCGGGCTGCGTCGCCATGGCGTGCAACCCCTGCAACCGCTCCAGCACACCTTGCTCCAGGGCAGTGATCTGCGCTTCAAGATCAGCCGCCTTGCCGGACTGCCCGAGAATGACGTTGATCTGCACCTGGTTGTTGAGCGTTTCCAACTCACGACGCAATGCCAGGCTGCTGCCAAGCAGGTCGAGACTTTGCAGTTCGACACGGGTGCCCTGGAATTCGCGCCACGAGTCACGCACCAGGTAATAGTTGGTCGCCAGCATCGGCAGCAGAAACAGCACGCTGATCAGGCTGAACTTCATGCCGAAGCTCAGGCGGTTCATCAGCGCAACGGCAGGATAGAGCAAGCTCATCACAGGTGACCTCCCCTTCTTTTATTGTTATTGAGGCGCAGGGCGGCGGCAGATAGCCACTATTTGGCGCTCTGTCTGTATAGCTCAATTCGAAGGGAAGTTTTGTAACGTAAGATTAACGGCAGATCCGGAGAGCACATGTAGGAGGGCTTGCCCCCGTAACCACGATGCGAAGCGAGCCGCTCTTGATCTTGATCTGCTTTTGATCTTGATCTTAAGCGCCCCGTCAAACCACGCTGGCCGGAATTCGACAGGGATTTGGGGGGTAAACCGGCAGGGATGCCGGTTTAGCCGCCCCGCGCCATGGATGGCGCGTGGCGGCGGCCCCCCAAATCACTGGCGGATTACGGGCACACCGAGCCTAAGCGAGGTGCCGAGTGGTGGGGCAAGAGCCCTTTGGTTACTTTGGGGCTCTTTTCCAAAGTGACCCGCTGTAAAAGCGGAACCAACCGTGGCCGTTACCGCAGGAATGGATATGTACTCGGTCTGATCCAGCCCCCTGGTCGGCCCGGAGGCCGCCATCGGGAGCAAGCCCCCTCCCACAAGAGGTGTAGATCCCGGTGGTCATCGGGGACAAGCCCACCTCCCACAGTATTCAGGGCAATACAGTCCAGATGGCAAACCCGGCATACCACAACACCGCCGCACGCAGCAGCAGCTCCCACAACCGATCCAGGCTATTGATGCCGTCAGCCCCCACCACTGGAGGAGGGATTTCAGCCGCGGCCAGCCCGACCTTTTCCATCAACTGCGCCGCGCTGATGTCCCAGCTCAGCAGTTCGTGGAGCATCACCCGACTGACCCCGACAAAGTTGCCCACCAAAGCAAAGCTCGCCGCCAACAGGCGTACCGGCAACCAGTCAAACGCGTGACGCAACTGCGCGGCACGTTCGGCCACCAAGGGATTCTGGCTATGTTCGCTGGCCAGCGCCAACAGCCGGTAGGCCAAAGCCGCCACCGGGCCCAGCAGGAAATACCAGAAAATCACCGCAAAAAAGCTCTGGTACGCCTGCCACAACAGATAGCCCTGGACCCGCTCCAGCAATTGCTCGCCAGTGTCGGCGCCAAGCTTCAGGTCGCGCTCGGCCACATGCTCTGCAGCTTGCAGGTCGCCACGTCGCCAGGCATCACGGAACGGCCCCAGCCCTGCCAATAAATCACCACGGCCCAGGCTATAGATCACCACCAGCATGTGCACCGGTAACGCCAACAGGCCATAGGCCACCGGCTCCAGTACCAACAACAACAGCGCCAGCAACGCTACCGGCAGCAGCACCAGTAGCGTCAGGATCAGCCAGGGTCGCTTGCCCATGCGCGGGCTCGACTCCAGCTTGGCCAGCTCACGCAGCCATCCACCGTCGCGCTGCAACCGCAGGCGCAAGGCCGAGAACTTCTCGATCCACACCGCCAGCACCAACACCAGGAAACTCATTGTTCGTGTCCTCCATCCTGCAGGGCGCCGAGAAAGCGCGCCCAATCAAAAGCGGGGCCCGGGTCGGTCTTGCGCCCCGGAGCGATATCGCTGTGACCACAAATACGTTGGCGAGTGATCTTTGGGTAAGCCTTGAGCAACTGGCGCGTCAGCTCGGTCAGCGCCGCGTACTGGGCATCGGTGAACGGCAGTTCGTCTGTGCCTTCCAGTTCGATCCCCAGCGAGAAATCATTGCACACCTCGCGCCCCTCGAAGCTGGAAATACCGGCGTGCCAGGCCCGGTCCCGGCACGAGACAAATTGCGTCACAGTGCCGTCACGTTCAATCAGAAAATGCGCAGACACGCGTAGGTGGTCGATACCGGCAAAGTAGGGGTGCTCTGACACATCCAGACGATTCTGAAAAAACTCTTGCACCTTGCCCGTGGCAAACTGCGCTGGAGGCAAGCTGATGTTATGCACCACCAACAGCGAGATTTCGCCTTCAGGGCGCTCGTTGAAGTTGGGCGACGGGCAATGACGGATGCCCTGGCACCAACCGCTGGCGGGGTCCAACTGCATACAGGCTCCTGAAATGAGACGAGGTGTTACCAGTATGCCGCGTTCCACCCTGCGGTTGCGATCACTTGCCGCGTTTGAGTTGACGCAGGTCGCCCATCACCGCAGCCAATGCACGCTCGAACAAAGGGCCATCATCCAGCGTGCGCAGCACACCACGCTTGAACGCATGGGCTAACTGGTCGGTAGTTTTTTCCAGAACCTTGAGCCCGGTGCGGCTGACGAAAATACAGGTATTGGCAGGCGGCATGATTGCCGTCAACTTGCAGCGCAGGGTGATTTCCTGATCGTGCTGAAACGCTACCCAGGCGCCGATCTGCAACTGCCTGGCCTTGAGCAGGTCGGGGTCATCATCGGGCAGCGGCGCAACGACGGACGGCGCACCGGTGCCAAGCGTGAAGGACTCACGGACTTCGACCAGCACTTCGGCGCCGTCGCCCCCGCAACACTGAACATGCATGGTCTGCAACCGCCGGAAAAATTCACGGGTGCTGAAAGAGTCGAACGCCGCAGCGGCCAAACCGTCACGCAACGCCTTGAGCAACGCGGGTAGTTGCTCAAGCAAATGCCGGCCCGCTTCGGTGTCTTCCCGCAGGCCGACGCTCCAGATCAACTCATCCAGGGTGCGCAGCGCTGCCTGCCATTGCAGCGACTGTCCGCCATGCTTGAGCATGGCCAATAGCAACACCTGGCTCCAGGCTTGCTGGAGGAATTGCACCACAAACTGCGGCAGAACCTTGCCCGCCAGCCTTCGATCAAGCACCTGCGCCACACGTTGGCGGGCAGCCTCGGTATGCAGGCGCTCCTGCTCGGCCTCTCGGGTATGGCGCTCAAGCAACTCGCTGCGCCTGGATTCATCAGCGGTAAACGCGCTGAATTGGGTCAGTAGCTGGGAGAAAATCGCCGGGTCTTCAACAAACTCATTCAATAAACGCTGCACGACCTGCTCGACACACAGGTACAGAGTATCGCGGGAGGCGTCTTCGGGCGGGCTCCAGCCCATGACGGCGCCCGCGATGTCATTGAGCAAGCGTCGCGCCGGATGGCGCGTGCAACTGAACAGGCTCTTGTCCAGCACGGCGACTTTCAGCAAGGGGATCTGCAAACGGGCGATCAGGCCCTTGAACGCGTCCGGCACGCTGCTATCACCGAGTATGAAGGCGAACAGCATAGCGAACAGATTGATTACATCTTCGTCAGCCTCTTCCAGGACCCGCGACTTGCCACTCTTGACGCTGACTCGGGTGAGCAGCTGTTCAAGCTGGTTACGCAGGTCGAAATCGTCTTCAACCTCGGGCTCGGGGACGTACTGCTGCAAATGCGACAGCAGGCGTAGCAGATCACGGGTGGCAATGGGTTGCGGCTCGGCACTGGCTTCGAGGGTCGGCGCCACGCTGCCACGCACGGCTTGCAGTAACTTCTGCAATGCGCTGAACGCTTGCTGGCCGCTTTTATCGAGCGGCGGGTCGACGATCGGCTGGCTGGCGCGTTGGTGTTCCCGGCTGGCGCGCCCGCCGGGACGACGGGATGGCACGGCCTTGAGTTCAGGCAGTACACCAACGGCGACCAGCAGTTGATTGGCTTCGCCATACAACAGGTCCGCGTCACTGAGCACGTATTTTTCAAAGAGCTTGAGCATGATCAGTTTGACGCGGATTTCCACCCCCAGGCTGCGCCCTGCCTGCAGAAAAAACTCACAGAGCAGTGCCGGGCCCAGTGGGTTCGCCTGGTCATCCAGGCGCCGGCCCAGCAATTGGCTCATGCGCGCGCTTAACTGTCCCAGGGCCAAGCCATCACGATGCCGCACCCGACTGAGCATCGCCTCAAGGGCTACGGCTTTTTCCATGTCGTCGGCACTGGTACCGGATACCGCTTCGTAGGACACCACCGGCACCAGGTGCAGATCGCCGCTTCCGGCCTGGCCCAGATTGGCGAAGGCGACAAACAGCTGCTCCATGAACACGCGTTCGAAGTTCTTGCGCTTGAGGCGCAGGTCGCGCATTGCTTCGAAAAAAATATGATGGTCGACGGTGCTTCGGGCCTTGTCAGCCATTTCGAACAGGGTGTCGTCGGCGTTATCGAACAGTTCCTGCAAACCCTGCTGCAATTGTTGCGCGGCCTTGTCACGCACCTGCAGCAACACCACCGGCAGGCGCGCGAGCGGCGATGGCGTGGCCTGTGCCCTGTTGATAGGCACCACCTTTCCGTCATTGTGCATCCTGGCCTCCTGAAACGGCGGTGTTGAGAGGGGCAAAGAACGGGGCAGACACGGCAGTGCGCTGCATATAAACCGGCTACCACCTCGACGTCAAAGCTATGACGCCAATTGAAAGGCGCGAGATTATCTTGCAAAGGAGGGGGGTTGCGCCAGCAAACTCTGCCTTTACGCTGTAAATGAGCGGCGCGCTGGGTTCGAACGCACGCAGCCCCTATAATCCAGGCACTTTGTTTGTGGAGCCTGTTATGCCGAACCTCCGTCTTGCCGACCTCACCGCCGAAATCGAAGCCAACGTGCGCCGCGCACTGCTGGAAGACATAGGCAGTGGCGATATCACCGCGCAGTTGATCCCCGCCGAACGGCTGGCCAAGGCCACGATCATTACCCGCGAAGCGGCTGTTATTGCCGGTACGGCCTGGGTGGATACGGTATTTCGCCAACTGGACCCACGGGTCGCCGTGCATTGGCAGGTGGCCGACGGTGAACGTGTCAGCCCCAACCAGGCGCTGTTCCACCTTGAAGGCCCGGCACGCTCGCTGCTCACAGGTGAACGCAGTGCGCTGAATTTTTTACAGATGCTGTCAGGTGTAGCCACCCGAGCGCAGTTCCTGGCGGACTTTGTCGCCAGTACCCAGGTCAAGCTGCTGGACACTCGCAAGACATTACCGGGCCTGCGCCTGGCGCAAAAATACGCGGTCACCTGTGGCGGTTGCCACAATCACCGCATCGGGCTGTATGACGCGTTCCTGATCAAGGAAAACCATATTGCCGCCTGCGGTGGCATTGCCCAGGCGATTACGGCCGCCCACAAGATCGCCCCAGGCAAGCCGGTGGAAATCGAAGTGGAAAACCTGGATGAGTTGCGCGAAGCCCTGGCGGCGGGAGCCGACATCATCATGCTCGATGAACTGAGCCTGGTAGACATGCGCGAGGCCGTGCGCTTGAACGCCGGCAAGGCCAAGCTGGAAGCCAGCGGCGGGATCAATGAAAGTACCCTGCTTCCTATCGCTGAAACCGGTGTGGACTTCATCTCCATCGGCGCGATGACCAAGGATGTGAAGGCAGTGGATCTGTCGATGCGCCTGAGTATCTGAGTAGTTGCCAGCTGCAAGCTGCAAGAAGGCTGCGAGACAACTTGCCGCTTGCAGCTTGAAACTCGCGGCTGCTTTTAAACTACAAGATTATTCATCTCGCAGTACTCGTCCCATTCGACGCCCAGCACCTCGGCCGCCTCTTTATGCAAGGCCAACCGCGCAGCTTCGAATTCTTCCGGTGTCGAGGTGTACTTGAGGGTCAACTCCCAAGGCTGGAGGTTCTGGCTCTCTGCCTCGTCCTCGAATGCCCACTGAATCTGATCGCGCTGGTCGTCAGCGCTCAGGTCCTTGATCTCTTCTTTAAGCTGCGGCGACTCCTCAAGGTATTGCTTGAGTGCTTCTTCGTGACGCGCTTGCTGGGTTATCTCAGTCGTGGTCATGTCGTTCTCTTGGATCGAGGAATGGGGATGCATCTGGGTCATCAAGGTTGCGCAGATACAAAAGAGCGAGCACGAATGCCGACTCGTCTGGCCTTCAGAACCATTCTGGGATCATCTGAAAACATTGCCTTTGAAGCAGTGGTGCGCTTTTGCCCGAGACAGGAATCGAACCTGCGACCTTCGCGTTACGAGTGCGCTGCTCTACCGGCTGAGCTACACGGGCGGTGGGCTAAAGCTAGCACTGCATTGGTCATGCAGCAACTGACTCGCTCACCGCCCGGCGCCATCACGCGCCGTTGGCAGAGCAGCCCTTGGCAACGTACTGCGGATCCGCTGTGGTAGCACAGGTCCATCCGCTGGTTGCGTTGCGGGTCAAGGTGATGGTCTTGCCCAGCACGGGCGCTGGCGCATCGAGGATTTCACAGCTGATGGAGCCGGCGCCCGAGGCTACATCTCCTGTCACGTCGATCTTGCAATTGGCAGTGGGGCTGTTGCCACCGATCAACGACACAGTGGGCACAGTGCCCTGGTTGATGACGTCTTCATAACCGGCCTTCAACGCGCTGATTTCAGCCAGCCCCGCCGTAAACTTGGCCTTGGCCTGGTGCTTGGTGTACATGGGCAAACCGATGGTGGCCAAAATGCCGATGATTGCCACAACGATCAACAACTCGATCAAGGTAAAGCCTTTTTGACGCATCTCTTTCACTCTCCAGAATAAAACCATGACAAGGCGCGTCCTGCGCCCCGAAGTGTGCAACGGCGCCAGTGTACCCACCACCACGAAGCCCATCGCCTGCAAGACGCACATTCTGACACTTTATCCCATAACACCAGCCGTCCCGAATCCGCCACCTGACTACGCTATAAATTCTTCACTGCCGGGTGCGCAAACCGATATGAACGACACGTCAACGATCTATGCCTGGGAAGGTATCAACCGCAAAGGACGCAGGGTGACCGGGCAAACCGCTGGCGACAGCCTTGCGCTGATCAAGGCACAACTGCGCCAGCAAGGGATCTGCCCCGAGCGTGTGCGCAAGAGGCCTCGATCACGTTCGGCTTTCACCCCGCGAATCCTGCCAGCCGATATCGCCCTGTTTACCCGCCAGTTGGCGACCTTGCTCAAAGCCGGGATCCCGCTGCTGCAAGCCTTCGACATCATCAGTGAGGGTTTTGAAAACCAGCAGGTGCGTGAACTGGTCAAGGCGTTGAAACAACAGATCGCCAGCGGCAATAACCTGGCCGCAGCGCTACGCCTGCACCCGCGTTACTTCGATGACCTGTACTGCAACCTGGTAGCTGCCGGAGAACAGGCCGGTGCTTTGGAAACCCTGCTGGAGCGCGTGGCAATTCATCTGGAAAAAAGCCAACAGCTCAAAGCCAGGATCAAAAAAGCCATGACTTACCCTGTCGCAGTCCTGGTAGTCGCTACACTAGTCAGCACAGTGCTGTTGATACACGTCGTGCCTCAGTTCCAGCATCTGTTTGCCGGGGTCGACAGCCAACTGCCCGGGTTTACCCTGGGGGTCATTGCCCTGTCCGAGTTCTTGCAACAAGCGTGGTGGATACTCGTGCTGGGCCTGGCCGTGGGGGTGGGCGGGCTGCGCCACGCCTACCGTCGTTACCCTGGCTTTCGCCATTGTCTGCAAGGGCATTTGTTGAAAGCGCCCCTGGCAGGCAAACTGCTGCAAAAAACCGCCGTCGCCCGCTACGCCCGCACGCTTTCGACCACGTTTGCAGCGGGTGTCCCGCTGGTCCAGGCACTGGGCTCGGTAGCCGGAGCCGTCGGCAATGACCCCTTCAAACAGGCAATCGAACGTATGCGCCACGATGTATCCACAGGCATGCAGTTGAATCAATCCATGCACAGCTGCGGTTTGTTTCCCGGCATGGCGATCCAGATGACCGCCATTGGAGAGGAGTCCGGCACCCTGGACCGGATGCTGGAAAAAGTCGCGAACCACTACGAGTCGGACGTCGACACCCTGGTCGATAACCTCACCAGCCTGATGGAGCCGCTGATCATGGTTGTCCTGGGGGCCATTGTCGGCGCGCTGGTGATCGCGATGTACCTGCCGGTCTTTCAATTGGGTACGGCCTTTTGAGCCTGCTGCTGAGCGAGCAGCACTGGGCGTTTGCCTACATGGCACTGGTGCTCGGCCTGATCATCGGCAGTTTTATCAACGTGCTGGTCTGGCGCCTGCCCAAAATGCTCGAACGCGAATGGCGTGCCCAGGCGCATGAGGTCCTCGGTCTGCCAACCGAGCCCGCCGGGCCGGTGTACAACCTGATGCGCCCGAACTCCTGCTGTCCGCGCTGCAACCAGCCGATTCGGCCCTGGGAAAATATCCCGCTGCTCAGCTTCCTGATGCTCCGGGGCCGTTGCGCCCATTGCCGTGAGCCCATCAGCGTCCGCTACCCCCTGACCGAAGTGACGTGCGCGCTGATCACCGCCGCCGTTGCCTGGCATTTCGGCTTCGGCTGGCAAGCCGCTGCGGTGATGTTGCTGAGCTGGGGCTTGCTGGCCATGAGCCTGATTGACCTGGACCACCAATTGCTGCCGGATGTGCTGGTACTGCCGCTGCTCTGGCTGGGGCTGGTCCTCAACAGCGCTGACCTGCTGGCGACACTGCCCGATGCACTATGGGGCGCGGTCATTGGCTACATGAGCCTATGGAGCGTGTTCTGGCTATTCAAGCTGGCTACCGGCAAGGATGGCATGGGCCATGGCGATTTCAAGTTATTGGCATTGCTGGGGGCCTGGGGGGGCTGGCAGATCCTGCCAATGACGTTGCTGATGGCCTCGCTGATGGGCGTGTTTGCAGGGCTGATCCTGCTGCGCTTGCGCAAGGTCCAAACGTCGACGCCGATGCCCTTTGGGCCGTGCCTGGCAATTGCCGGCTGGATTGCATTGCTCTGGGGTGGTCAAATAACCGACTTCTATTTGCAGTCTGTCGGTTTCAGATGACCACTTCTGTCGCAACACCCTGGATTCTTGGCCTCACAGGCGGCATTGGCAGCGGCAAAAGCGCTGCGGCCGAGCACTTTATCGACCTGGGCATCGACCTGGTGGACGCCGATCATGCTGCCCGCTGGGTCGTCGAACCCGGGCGGCCGGCACTGGCGCGCATTGCCGAGCATTTTGGCGACGGCGTGCTGCTACCCGACGGTCAGCTGGATCGCGCCGCGCTGCGCAAACTGATCTTTGAGGTACCGCAAGAACGTCTGTGGCTGGAAGCCTTGCTGCACCCGCTGATTGCCGAGGAAATTCGCAGCCACCTGGCACGCGCCCAGTCGCCTTACGCGATCCTGGTGTCACCGCTGCTGATCGAGTCCGGCCAATACAGCATGACCCAGCGCATCCTGGTGATCGACGTGCCGCAATCGCTGCAGATTCAGCGTACCCTGCAGCGCGATGGCATCAGCGAACAACAGGTGCAGGCGATTCTCAAGGCCCAATCGAGCCGCGAAGGCCGCCTGAACCATGCCGATGACGTGCTGGTCAACGATAAGGACCTTGCCTGGCTGCACGGCGAGGTCGAGCGACTGCACCACTTTTACCTTACTTTGCGTGGAGGCCGATCATGAGCCAACCCTTGACCGTCGACTGCCCAACCTGCGGTGCACCCGTGGAATGGAAAGCGGCCAACCTCAACCGGCCGTTCTGCTCGGACCGTTGCAAACTCATTGACCTGGGTGCCTGGGCCGCAGAGGAACACAAGATCCCCGTGGCCCCGGATGCCGAAGACGAACTGTTTTCCGAAGACCTGCCGCCGCGCCACTAAGGCCGCATAAAGGCATATTCCTGCTGGTCGTCGAGGTTTTCTGCAAGGTATTGCAACTCGTCGGCCAGGTCTTCAAAACTGCGTACGCCCTTGCTTTGCTGCACCACGGCACTGAGCATGGCGCGTAAGGTCAAGCCGGGATCGAAACCGATTTCCTGCGCTGCGTCCTGGCTTCTGCGCAACTCCTGCCGTGCCCACTCGTACACACTCATGATCCGTGCTCCAGAAAAAATTTTGCAGAGCATGGACCTGCGCCGGTGCCCGGCATTTGACCTGGATCAACGCCGTGAATCGTCGTCCTTCCAGGGGGCCGAGAGATAGCGAGTTCGGTTGAAGGTCTCCAGCCATTCCGGGCAAAACACCACCAACGCGCTGACGACCATGCCGTTGATAAAGGCTTCAGGGAAGATGATCAGCCAGAGGTAACCTACAAAGTCCTCCAACCATTCCGGCATCGCAAAGCGGCCGTCGAACCACAACAGGCCCAGGCCGGCCAAAAGACACAACAATGCCGACAGCGCCGCCGCGAAAAAGCCGGAACAGAAAATATACACAAAGGGGTTTCGCGGTTGCGCCCGCTCGACCAACAGCGCGCAGCTTTCGGTGACCAGCACCGGCAACCCGACCAGAAGCAGGCCGTTGACGCCAAGGGCGGCCAGATCCTGGCGCCCCAGCAATATCAAGCCGAACTGGGCAGCAAACCCACCGACGATTGCCAGCGGCCAATCCAGCAACAAGGTCACGGCGGTCATGCCGATAAAGTGGTACGAGACCCCGGTATCGAAATCCCGGCGCACCAGCCACAGCATAAACAACGCGAACACCGTACCGAACAGCAAATGCTGGCGCCGTCGGTCGGCGAACAATTCGACCCAAGGCGAGCGCAACATCGCCCACATCACCACCGGCGCATATAACAGCCAGCCAATGCCGAGGGTCATGGGCGCCAGAACAGCTGCACTGATCACAGATGCACTACCTCTACAAAAAGCTTGCTGCCGAGTGAGCAGTCTACACCTGCGTTTTAACATTGGTCTGGGTCGAAGCGAGATTCAAATGTGGGAGGGGGCTTGCTCCCGATTGCGGTGTGCCAGTCTAAGTAATTTTGACTGACCCACTGCTATCGGGAGCAAGCCCCCTCCCACATTTGGATCTCACTGGCATAGATACCCAGCTGTTTCAGCAGCAACTCGGTGCAAGCAGGACTTCCTGTGGTCATCATTTGAACGCTAAGCTGGGAATATGGATGACTCAGATTATTTGCGCCTGCTCACCGTAGCAGCCGAACAAGCCAATGCGTTTCTGTCCAATGCCCGCAAATGGGAGCGTGAGCGTTGGGTCTGCCAGCGCCTGCTGCAGGGCTTGAATGTGCCCTACCGCGTCGAAGAGTTTCACGCTGCGGGCCAGGAGCCGCCGGATGTATTGTTTCGCGACGCCAGTTTCGAGGTATTTTTCGTGCTGGACGAGGGACGCCGCCTGAACGACGAATGGCGCGATGAATTGCTGCGCAGGCGTAGCGCGTTCTCTTTGAGCCAACTAGTGCGGCGCGAAGCCAAGCCACGACGCATTCCCGCCCATGAGTTTTTGTTGCGCCTGGCACCGACACTGCGCAAAAAAGCACATAACTACAAAGAACGCGGCATGGACCTGGGGGAGTTGGACCTTATCGCTTTCACCAGCCTCAAACGCGAAGTGCTGGACCTCAACAGCCACTTTCCGCCGCCAACTGAATACCTGCGCCAGGGCTGGCGCTCACTGTCACTGGTGGGGCCAACCTTCGCGCGCGTACTGTTCGCACACCCGGACGCGCCGGACTTCTTGCGCAACAACCTGGGCCGCAGCATAGTGTTCGATGTGGGCATCAGCCTTTGAACCCTTGGCTGTAACGTGGCGCCCTTTTGCAACGTCTACCTGACGAGGCCTTTATGACCAGCCGCCTGAACCCCGATGACCAACAGCATGTCCAAGAGTACCTGCAACTCTCCCAGCACAGAGTCGAGCGCAAGCCTTTCCGGCCATGGCTGCTCCTTTGTGTGGTGCTGGTAGTGGTGATCGGGCTCGGCGTGCTGAGCCGCCTATTGAGTTACCTGACGCTATGAGCTGCCTGGCGCTCGCGGGGGTAACTGCTCCGATTTCTTTTAGCCTTGCGAGATATCCCCATGACCCATCGTATTATTATCGTCGGCGGCGGCGCCGGCGGCCTGGAGTTGGCTACCCGCCTGGGTAAGACTCTGGGCAAGCGCGGCAAGGCCAGCATCACGCTGGTTGACGCCAACCTGACTCACATCTGGAAGCCTCTGCTGCACGAAGTGGCTGCCGGCTCGCTGAACTCTTCGGAAGACGAACTCAATTACGTCGCCCAGGCGAAATGGAACCACTTCGAGTTCCAGCTTGGGCGCATGAGTGGGCTTGACCGTGAACAGAAGAAAATCCAGCTGGCCGCCACCCTCGATGAAGAAGGCCGCGAGCTGGTGCCCGCGCGCGTACTGGGCTATGACAGCCTGGTCATTGCCGTAGGCAGCACCACCAACGACTTCGGCACCGAGGGTGCGGCGCAGCATTGCCTGTTTCTCGATACCCGCAAGCAAGCCGAGCGCTTTCACCAACAACTGCTCAACCACTACCTGCGCGCCCATGCCGGACAAACCGATGCCGTTGAACAAATCAGCGTGGCCATCGTCGGTGCCGGCGCCACCGGGGTGGAGTTGGCCGCCGAGCTGCATAACGCAGCCCATGAACTGGCCGCCTATGGCCTGGACCGCATCAAACCGGAAAACATGCACATTACCCTGATCGAAGCCGGCCCGCGGGTATTGCCTGCCCTGCCGGAGCGGATCGGCGGCCCGGTGCATAAAACCCTGGAAAAACTCGGGGTGACCGTGCTGACCAACTCGGCGGTCAGCGAAGTAACCGCAGACGCGCTGATTACCAGCAGCGGCCAAGTGATCCCCGCCAGCCTCAAGGTATGGGCAGCCGGGATCCGCGCACCAGGTTTCCTCAAAGACATCGATGGCCTGGAAACCAACCGCATCAATCAGCTTCAGGTGCTGCAAACACTGCAAACCACCCGCGATGAAAACATCTTCGCCTTTGGCGATTGCGCCGCCTGCCCGCAACCTGGCACAGACCGCAATGTGCCCCCACGGGCCCAGGCTGCGCATCAGCAGGCTTCGTTGTTGGCCAAGTCGCTGAAATTGCGCATTGAAGGCAAGGATCTGCCGACCTACAAGTACACCGACTACGGCTCGCTGATCTCGCTGTCGCGGTTCTCGGCGGTAGGCAACCTGATGGGCAACCTGACTGGCAGCGTGATGCTGGAGGGCTGGTTGGCGCGGATGTTCTACGTGTCGCTGTACCGTATGCACCAGATGGCTCTGTACGGGTTTTTCCGCACGGCGATGCTGATGCTGGGCAGCAAAATTGGCCGAGGCACCGAACCGCGCCTCAAACTCCACTAACACTGTGGGAGGGGGCTTGCCCCCTCCCACAGGGGTTATGCGGAGAATTCAGGATTCGCGCGCGCAAAAAAAATCCCCGTATCTTTCGATACGGGGATTTTTAATATGGTCGGGGTAAGGGGATTCGAACTCCTGACATCCTGCTCCCAAAGCAGGCGCGCTACCGGACTGCGCTATACCCCGGTAAAAAAAAGGCGACCTTTCAGTCGCCTTCTTCGATCAGCGCTTTTGGCCTCTGATCTTAAGATTCGATTCCAGCCTGAACTGGTCTCAAAAATGGTGGGTCGTGTGGGATTCGAACCTACGACCAATTGGTTAAAAGCCAACTGCTCTACCAACTGAGCTAACGACCCAAATATGGTCGGGGTAGGGGGATTCGAACTCCCGACATCCTGCTCCCAAAGCAGGCGCGCTACCGGACTGCGCTATACCCCGATTTGAAATTGGCTCCGTGACCAGGACTCGAACCTGGGACCCAATGATTAACAGTCATTTGCTCTACCGACTGAGCTATCACGGAACTACATATTTCAAATTTACTGCTGTGTAACCTTCTCTTCGACCCTGTCCGTATCGCTACGTTAGCATCTCTGAGGCGCGCTATTCTACAATCTTAAAAACCCCTGTCAACCCTTTAAATTGCTTTTAAGACAATGATTTGCGCTTCTTTCTGATTTCTTCTTGGGGAGAAGAAACCCGTGGGCTGACGTTGCTGCGGGGCGCACTTTACAAGCCTTTGCCTTACAGTTCAACGCCCTATCGAAAAAAAAGGCCTCGCAATGCGAGGCCTCTTGTTATTACACCGGTTGCAGGTCTCAGTGGAAGACGATTTCGTCGTCTTTCACCGTTGCCGTGACGCGAGTGCCCGGCATAAAGCTGCCCGACAGGATCAACTGTGCCAGCGGGTTCTCGATCCAGCGCTGGATCGCACGCTTCAACGGCCGTGCGCCATACACCGGGTCGTAGCCCACTGCGATCAGCTTGTCCAACGCCTCGCCGCTCAGCTCAAGGTCGAGCTCACGCTCAGCCAGGCGACTGCGCAGGCGGCCCAACTGGATTTCGGTGATACCCGCAATCTGATCCCGTGCCAGAGGCTCGAAGATCACCACTTCATCCACCCGGTTGATGAATTCCGGGCGGAAGTGGGTGGTCAAGGCGTCCATCACCGCTGCGCGCTGGGCCTCGCGATCCCCCACCAGTTCCTGGATCTGTGCAGAGCCCAGGTTGGAGGTCATCACGATCACCGTATTGCGAAAGTCCACCGTACGCCCGTGGCTGTCCGTCAAGCGACCATCTTCCAGCACCTGCAGCAAAATGTTGAACACATCCGGATGCGCCTTCTCGACCTCATCCAGCAGGATCACCGAGTAAGGCTTGCGTCGCACGGCTTCGGTCAGGTAACCGCCCTCCTCGTAGCCCACATAGCCTGGTGGTGCGCCGATCAGGCGAGCCACCGAGTGTTTCTCCATGAACTCGGACATATCAATGCGCACCATGGCCTCTTCAGTATCAAAGAGGAACTCGGCCAGGGCCTTGCACAGCTCAGTCTTACCTACGCCGGTCGGGCCGAGGAACATGAACGAGCCGCTTGGACGGTTCGGGTCGGACAAGCCGGCACGGGAGCGCCGTACCGCATTGGATACCGCCACCACAGCCTCTTCCTGACCGATGACGCGCTGGTGCAACAAACTTTCCATTTTCAGCAGTTTGTCGCGCTCGCCTTCGAGCATTTTCGAGACAGGAATGCCGGTCCACTTGGAGACCACTTCGGCGATTTCCTCCTCGGTCACCTTGCTGCGCAGCAACTGGTTCTCAGGCTTGCCGTGCTGGTCGACCATCTGCAGGCTGCGTTCCAGGTCCGGAATCACACCATATTGCAACTCAGCCATGCGGCTCAGATCGCCTTTACGACGCGCGGCTTCCAGTTCCTGACGGGACTGCTCGATTTTCTGCTGGATCTGCGCCGAACCCTGTACTTCGGCTTTTTCCGAGGTCCAGATTTCTTCGAGGTCCGAATACTCACGCTCCAGACGGACGATTTCTTCCTGAAGTTTTTCCAGGCGTTTCTTCGCTGCCTCGTCCTCTTCTTTCTTCAACGCCTGGGATTCTACTTTCAGTTGAATCAGGCGCCGATCCAGGCGGTCGAGCACTTCCGGCTTGGAGTCAATCTCCATGCGAATGCGGCTGGCCGCTTCGTCGATCAGGTCGATGGCCTTGTCCGGCAACTGACGATCGGTGATGTAGCGATGGCTCAGCTTGGCCGCCGCAATGATCGCGCCATCAGTGATCGCCACCTTATGGTGGACCTCATAGCGCTCTTTCAGGCCCCGCAGGATCGCGATGGTGTCTTCTTCGCTTGGTTCTTCCACCAGCACTTTCTGGAAACGCCGCTCAAGGGCCGCATCCTTTTCAATGTACTGACGGTATTCGTTGAGCGTGGTCGCACCGACGCAATGCAACTCGCCCCGCGCCAAGGCCGGCTTGAGCATGTTGCCAGCATCCATCGAGCCTTCGCCTTTACCGGCGCCAACCATGGTGTGCAGTTCGTCGATAAACAGAATGATCTGGCCTTCCTGCTTCGACAATTCATTAAGCAGGGATTTCAGTCGTTCTTCGAACTCGCCACGGAACTTGGCACCGGCGATCAGGGCCCCCATGTCCAGGGACAACAGGCGCTTGCCTTTCAAGCCGTCCGGCACTTCACCATTAATGATGCGCTGGGCCAGGCCCTCGGCAATCGCGGTTTTACCCACGCCAGGCTCACCGATCAGCACCGGGTTGTTCTTGGTGCGACGCTGCAAGACCTGGATGGTGCGACGAATCTCATCGTCACGACCAATCACCGGGTCGAGCTTGCCTTCTTCGGCACGCTTGGTCAGGTCGACGGTGTATTTGTCCAGGGCCTGTCGCGACTCCTCATGGTTGGGGTCGTTCACGGCCTCGCCGCCACGCAGGTTGTTGATAGCGTTTTCCAGGGCTTTCTTGCTCACGCCCTGGCCCAGCAACAATTTGCCAAGCTTACTGTTGTCGTCCATAGCGGCGAGCAGCACCAGTTCGCTGGAGATGAACTGGTCACCCTTCTGCTGGGCCAGTCGGTCCGCCTGATTGAGCAGGCGCGCCAGGTCCTGGGACATATTCACGTCGCCGGTAGGGTTTTGAATTTTCGGCAGTTGGTCGAGCTCTTTGCTCAACTCCTTGCGCAGGCTGTTGATGTCAAAGCCCACCTGCATCAACAAGGGTTTGATAGAGCCACCTTGTTGCTCCAGGAGCGCCTGCATCAAGTGTGCCGGCTCAATCGCCGGATGGTCGAGGCCGACCGCCAGGGATTGGGAGTCCGATAAGGCCAACTGCAATTTGCTGGTTAAACGATCAATACGCATTAGTCACCTTCCTTTTGAGCAGGCCGGAGCTATGAACAAACACATCCTGAATGAAGAAACCTGCCAGATACCCTTATAGATGGGGTGGATTCTGGGGGTTTCAAGCGGCGGACGGTTGATACAGGTCAGGACAGTCTAGCGTTCAAGCCAGATAAGGGAGGCGAATCGGCCCGTACGCGGGCTGCGGCGATAAGAAAAGAAGCGTGGATCGGTCACGGTGCAAAAACCACCACCATATACAGCGGTGACACCGTTTGCTGCCAGACGCAGGCGCGCCAGCTGGTAGATGTCGGCCATGAACTTGCCGGGATTGTGGCTGGGAACAAAGGCTTCAGCGGTGGCCGGCAGTTGCTGCATGAAGGCTTCACGTACTTCCGGGCCGACCTCAAAGGCTTGCGGGCCAATGGCTGGGCCGAGCCAGACCAGGACGTCTTCAGGAGCAGTATCCAGGCTTTCGAATGCAGCCTCCAGTACGCCAGCCGCCAAGCCACGCCAACCGGCATGGGCTGCGGCAACCCGGGTACCCGCCCGATTACAGAACAGCGCAGGCAGGCAATCGGCGGTCATGGATGTGCAAGCGATGCCGGGGGTGCTGGTCCAACTGCCATCTGCCTCGACAGTACGGCCTGGATCGGCCTCAACCACGTGAGTACCGTGGACCTGGCGCAACCAGGCAGGCCGGATATCGAAGGCGCCGCTCAGACGCCGGCGATTTTCAAGGACTGCCTCAAGGCTGTCCTCGACGTGATCGCCCAGGTTAAGGCTGTCGAACGGCGCCAGACTGACGCCGCCCGCACGAGTGGTGACGCAGGCTTTGACCTGAGACGGCGCGGGCCAGTCAGGAATCAGCCAGTCACTCATCCGATAAACGCCTCACGATCCTGCTTGAGCAGCGACAACAACCAGACCAGGTCGTCTGGAAGTGGCGATTCCCAGCTCATGCGCTTACCGCTCGTCGGATGATCCAGTTCCAGGAAGCGTGCGTGCAGTGCCTGGCGCGGGAAGGACTTCAGCGATTCGACCATTGTCTGGCTTGCCGCCGGCGGAATACGGAAGCGCCCACCGTAGGCAGGATCGCCGACCAACGGGAAGTTGATATGCGCCATGTGCACGCGAATCTGGTGGGTGCGCCCGGTTTCCAGCTTGACCCGCACATGGGTGTGGGAGCGGAAACGCTCCAGCACACGGTAGTGGCTAACGGCTTGCTTGCCGCCTTCCATCACCGCCATACGCTGGCGCTGCTGGCCGTGGCGACCAATCGGTGCGTTGATCTTGCCCCCGGCCACCACCACACCGATCACGATGCACTCGTAGATCCGGCTGACGCTGCGACTCTGCAACTGAGTAACAAGCTGCGTCTGCGCCTGAATGGTCTTGGCCACCACCATCAAACCGGTGGTGTCCTTGTCCAGACGGTGCACGATGCCGCAGCGCGGGACATTGATGATGTCCGGGACGTGGTGCAACAGGGCATTGAGCAAAGTGCCATCAGCGTGCCCGGCAGCCGGGTGAACCACCAGGCCAGCGGGTTTGTTGATGACCAGGATGTCGTCGTCTTCATAGACGATATCCAGCTCGATGTCCTGGGCGACCCATTCTCCCTGGGCTTCCTGCTCGGCAGTCAGCTCAAGAATCGCACCGCCATGGACTATGTCTCGCGGGCGGATAACCGCTCCATCCACAGTCAGGCGGCCGTCTTTGATCCAGGCGGAAAGGCGCGAGCGCGAGTGCTCAGCGAATAATTGTGCGGCGACTTGATCGAGGCGTTGGCCGCCCAATTCGGACGGCACCTCTGCGCGAAGTTCAATTTTATCGGACATGCTCAGACTAGGCGTGGCACAGCCTTTGGTTTCGGCTGCGCGCTTGTGGTTAAATACGGCGTCTTTTGCCCCGAGGCTTTCAACGGGGCGCTCATCATAACAGGACGGCCCCGCCCAAGACAGCGGCCGTCATAGGGACGCAAGCCGCCATGCAAGTGAAACACCTGCTGCTGATCGCCATCCTCGCCATGACTGCTGCTTGCTCGTCAACAAAGGACGTCGTCGACGAAAACCTGAGCGAAGTCGAGCTGTACCAGCAAGCTCAGACAGACCTGGACAATAATAGCTACACCAGCGCCACAGCGAAGCTGAAGGCATTGGAGTCGCGCTACCCATTCGGCCGCTATGCCGACCAGGCCCAGTTGGAGCTGATCTACGCCAACTACAAGAACGCCGAGCCGGAAGCTGCCAAGTCCGCTGCCGAGCGTTTTATCCGCCTGCACCCACAGCACCCGAACGTGGACTACGCCTACTACATGAAGGGCCTGACCTCGTTCGACCAGGACGTTGGCCTGCTGGCGCGCTTCCTGCCGCTGGACATGACCAAGCGTGACCCGGGCGCTGCACGCGACTCCTACAACGAGTTCGCCCAGCTGACCAGCCGCTACCCCAACAGCCGCTACGCGCCGGACGCCAAGCAGCGCATGATCTACCTGCGCAACCTGCTGGCCTCCTACGAAATCCACGTGGCTCACTACTACCTGACCCGTCAGGCCTACGTAGCTGCCGCCAACCGTGGCCGCTATGTTGTGGAGAACTTCCAGGAAACCCCATCCGTGGGCGACGGCCTGGCGGTGATGACCGAGGCTTACCAGCGTCTGCACCTGGACACGCTGGCGACCACCAGCCTGGAAACCCTGAAGCTCAACTACCCAGATCACCCAAGCCTGAAAGACGGCCAGTTCGTGCCTCAGGTTGCCGAAGCCGACAACCGTTCGTGGCTGAGCAAGTACACCTTGGGCCTGATCGAGTCTCGTCCGCCACTGCCGCCGGGTGAAACCCGCGCCAACCAGGACGTGATCAAGCAGTACCAGGACGCCAAGGATGCCATCCCTTCGGACCTCAAGCCTCACGACGAGAACGGCGACGTTATCGAAGAAGAGGAGCCGCAGGCCCTTGGCAACAACGAAGACCGTTCGTGGTTCAGCTACATGACCTTCGGTGTGTTCGACTGATTGTTCGACGCAACGCAAAAGGGAGCTCTGAACGAGCTCCCTTTTTTATGAGCGAGTATTTATTGCGCTGTGCGCCTGTGGCCAGCTTGGCTAAACTGGCGCATTCCTTGTCGAGAAACTGCCCATCATGCTTCGTCTACTGTTCTGGATTGCCGTCATTGCTGCCGCGGTATGGTTCTGGCGCAAATTCAAAAACCCTGCAGCCCGCCAGCAACGACCTGCCGAGCCGAACGCAGCGCTGATGGTGCGATGCGCCCACTGCGGCGTGCACCTGCCGCAGGATCGCGCACTGAGTTCGCGCCAGGAGTGGTACTGCACCCAGGCGCATCTGGAACAAGGGCCGAAGTCTATCCAGCGTTGAGGCGACCTGCCGGGGCATAAGGCGCCGGATCAATGATCGGAGCCCGCCCCAACAGCAAGTCGGCGAACAACTGGCAGGAGGCCGGTGCGAGTACCAGGCCATTGCGGTAATGCCCGCAATTGAGCCACAAGCCCTGAAAGCCGGGAACCTCTCCGATATAGGGGATACCTTCCGGCGAACCGGGCCGCAACCCCGCCCAATGCCCGACCACCTCGGCGTCCGCCAAGGCGGGGATCAGTTCCACCGCAGACGCCTTGAGGCTCGCCAACGCAGTTTCGGTCGGCGTCTTGTCGAACCCCTCATGTTCCAATGTGCTTCCAATCAGAATGTGCCCATCGCGGCGGGGGATTGCATAGCGCCCCTTGGCCAAGACCATGCTGGATAAAAAGTCGGACGCGCACTTGTACAGGATCATTTGGCCTTTGACCGGCTCCACGGGAAGGGTCATGCCCAGTGTGCTCAGCAACTGCCCGCTCCAGGCCCCGGCGGCGAGCACCACCTGATCGGCAAAAACCGGTCCCGTCGCAGTGTTCACCCCCACCACGCGATTGTTGTTCTGCACAAAACCCGACACTTCGCAGTGCTCGTGAATCGTCACATCCGGCAACGCCAGCAGCGCCGCTTTCAAGGATTTTACCAGGCGCGGGTTGCGCACATTGGCCACATCGGCCATGTAGATCGCCCGGGAGTAACCGCCTCCCAGCGCCGGCACGGCATCATGAGCCTGGGACACGTCCACCTTGCTCAATGGCCGCCCTTCACGCGCAGCCCAGGCCAGTGCATCAGCTTCATCATCCAGGTCAAGCCAGTACAAACCCGTGGTATGGACCTCGGGATCGACACCGGTCGCAGCAAACAAACGCTGTGCCAGCTGCGGATAGAAATCCTGGGACCAATGGGCCAATGCAGTCACGGCCGGGCTATAACGCCATGGATACAACGGCGAGACAATTCCGCCACCTGCCCAGGAAGACTCCTGCCCAAGCCCCGCACGCTCCAGCAGCATGACTGCCCGCCCTTCTCTGGCAAGGTTGTACGCCGTCAACAGCCCGATTACTCCGCCGCCGACAATCACCACTTGCTGTTGCTTTGCCATCATCTGATCCCGCCGATAAACAGGGAAAGGCGCGCCCGGCGCCCACTCTTCAAGCACTCTCATCACTGCCCCCAGCAGACTTTGCGCGACATTTCAGGCGCCGCTCCCGGGTTGCTTCGCATACCGGTGCTGCTCAAGCTGAAAGCTGCACACGCGTCGTCCGCCATGACTGAGTCCACAGCAGGCGTAGCGAGCAAGTCGAAATCCTGGGGGTTTAAAATCGCACTGATTCTATAGTGATCGTTGCCCGCAATGACGCCGCCCGCATCAATAAAAGTGCCATCTCTGGTATATGCGCGCTCCAGATGCTGGGCTTGCTCGCTCAACAACGCGACGATTTGCGCGCGATACACCTTTTTTACCTGGCCGATGTACCCGGGATACGCAATGCCAGCCAACAACGCAACGATCGCCACGGCGATCAATAACTCCATCAGGGTAAAGCCCTGGCTATCCATGCCCATCCCATTGCTCCTTATTGAAGTTGCCGCCATGAAATCCGTCGAAACCTGACGTTGCCGCCCTCCTCCACCCGGGCATAAACCGACTCCAACACCGTGCGCGATTGGCCTGCAAGGCCCACGGCAGTGATGCGAAAGAGCGCTGCCCGTGTACCGGGCGGCAAATGAGCCAGCCCTGCTCCTTCCCCCAGGGATTGAACGCCATAAAATCCGCCCCTCAAGGCCAACCAGGTGACCGCTGAGACAGGGTTTGCCCCGGCGCCAGTCAAGGAAAATGCTTCATTGGGCGGCGCACACGTAATAACCGAGTGGCACACAGGCATCGCAGGGCCGCCCCTCTGCACAACCGACTCCCCCCGCCGCAAACCGCTTTCAGCAGACTGAAAGGATTGATTACGCTGCCACAGGCTACTCGCGACTTTTTGCTGGGCGACCGCCCCCTGTATCGACGACAGCCCCACCTGCGATAACAACAGCAGGAATACCAGACTGATCAGCAGCACCATCCCGTTCTGCCGTACCCGAATACCGCCTAGCATCGACATCACCCCTAACCCAACCGATTTCGCAGCGCCGCGACGACACTGTAGGTCTGGTCCTTAACCCGCCCAGCTGGGTCTTGCAGAGTCAAGGAGATACGCACACTACGTACCAAAGAACTGTCAGCCGGATGGCTGTCGTAACGCACCACAACCGTTGATGCAGGTTCAGCCGCCAAGCCAAAACTGATGTCGAATGCCCGCACGTTATCAATCAGTACCGCCTTTGCCGGTGCTGCCGGAGTACTGACCTTCAACTGGCCCGATTCATAGGTGTACGTAAGCTGGCGTACGCCAAAGCGGATCAGGCCAGGTGCGGCGGCAGGCGCTGCCCCCTCATACGCATGGGCCGTCTCCTTGCAGTCGGACAACACCGTCCAGTCGGGCTTGCCAGCGCCGTCACCGACGTGCGCGGTGACCAGCGTCAGCGACCTTGAACTTCCCGACGCGTCCCAGCTTATCGGTCGGTCGAAGGCGGCCGGGGCGTTGTCGATAACGGTGGCTGCCAAACATCCCAACATGCCTGCCTGACGAATGTCCTGTGTGATCTTGCCCAGGGCAAGCCGCGCATCATCCTGCAGCACCATGGCGGCCTGCTGGCTGTCGTGAGTCAATCGTGAACTTATGAGCACCTGACTCACCCCCAACACCAGCACCAGCCCGACGGCGAGTGCGAGCAACAACTCCACCAGGCTGAAACCTCGGGCATGGCGATTCATTGCAAGGCTCCCTGCTCACTGGTGACTCGGCTGGTCAGCGTGAAGGTTTCCCGTGCTCCTGGGGTGCCTGCTGAGCGGCGATCCTCCCAACTGATGCTGATGGTGACCTCATGCCCGCTTACCGCCACGGAACCCTTGGCATCCTTGCCAGCAAAACCAATGATATTGGCCTCGAAATCGTGCAGGTCCAGGTCGCGCACACTGGCGGCCGAAGTGTTGGGCGGCCCCGACTCGTCCCTCCCCCACGTGTAATCCGCACCAGCATTGGCGCGAATTCGGTCGAGCATGTCGTAGGCGATAAAGCTGGCTTGGCTGATCATCCTGGCGCTGTCGGTGTACTTGAGCGCGTTGAGCTGAAGCATTGCAGCGCCCATCAGGCCGACAGCCAGGATCAACAGCGCTATCAGCACCTCGATCAGCGTCATGCCGGATTGGTGCCGATGCGCGGAACGCAGAAAAAATCGATTCGGGCGGGCAGGCATTACCGTCGTCATCCATGTCGAAGGCCGGAAAAAAGCAGGCAAACCCTGCTGTGCGATCCAAGACTAGCGGCGGATTTCGAGCAGCGCTGCTGCCGGAACAAAGGGAAATACTTTGGACATAAAGGCCATCACCCAGCATTCGGGGCCAGGCGCTATACCTAGGTCTGCAGCTCGAAGATTCACTCGCGTCCACGGAGGGAACGCACATGTCACAACGAGGGTTCACCCTGATTGAAATGCTGCTGGGGCTGATCGTCACCAGCTGTCTCGCGCAATTGGCCGTACCCGGTTTCAAAGGTTTGCTTGAATCGCAGCAACGACAAAACGTGGCCCAATCACTTGCCGCCGGGCTGCGTTACGCGCGCATGGAGGCCATCACACGCAATCAGGCGGTGGTCATTCATGCAAACGACAGGGACTGGAGCCTGGGGTGGCGCGTGATACTGGATGCCAGTGGACGCGGCCATCAGGACGACGACAACCCGGTGCTGCTGGAGCGCCAGGGCGATGGTCGCGTGCCAGTGGCAGGTAATGGCCCGGTCACGGACCAGGTGCGTTTCAGCGGCTTGGGAGAACCGGTTTTCGCCGGCGGAGGCTTCCGTGCCGGCACCGTGCATGTGTGCGACACGAGCCAGGCACAGAGCCTGTATCAGATCGTGCTGGCCCCCAGCGGTCGCATCAGTCTGCGCAGTGACAAGACCGAGCAGGCATTATGCCGAGCCGATGCCGGCATTGTTGGCGTCAGAGCAGCGAGCGGACCCGCAGTTCCTTCGGCATCGAAAACGTGATGTTCTCTTCACGACCTGCCAGCTCATCGGCGCCAGTAGCGCCCCAGGCCTGCAACTGCTGGATCACGCCGCGTACCAGCACTTCCGGTGCGGAGGCGCCTGCCGTGATGCCGATACGCTCGACACCATCGAACCAACTGCGCTGCATGTCTTCGGCACCGTCGATCAGGTACGCCGGCGTAGCCATGCGCTCGGCCAGTTCACGCAGGCGGTTGGAGTTGGAGCTGTTAGGGCTGCCGACCACCAGCACTACGTCACACTCATTTGCCAGTTGCTTGACCGCATCCTGGCGGTTTTGCGTGGCGTAGCAGATGTCGTCCTTGCGAGGGCCGCCAATGGCCGGGAACCGCGTGCGCAGGGCATCGATTACGCGGCTGGTGTCGTCCATGGACAAGGTGGTCTGGGTCACGAAGGCCAGGCGTTCCGGATTGTGCACCTGCAAGTTGGCGACGTCTTTCTCGTCCTCAACCAGGTAGATAGCACCGCCGTTGCTGGCGTCATATTGGCCCATGGTGCCTTCGACTTCCGGGTGACCGGCGTGGCCGATCAGGATGCACTCACGACCGTCGCGGCTGTAGCGCGCCACTTCGATATGCACCTTGGTAACCAGTGGGCAGGTGGCATCGAACACCTTGAGGCCACGGCCTGCCGCTTCGGTCCGTACAGCCTGGGAAACACCGTGGGCACTGAAGATGACGATCACGTCGTCGGGCACCTGATCGAGTTCTTCGACAAAGATCGCCCCGCGCGCGCGCAAGTCTTCGACCACAAATTTGTTATGGACGACTTCATGGCGCACATAAATCGGCGGCCCGAAGACTTCCAGGGCGCGATTGACGATTTCGATCGCCCGGTCCACGCCGGCGCAGAAGCCACGGGGGTTGGCGAGTTTGATTTGCATGCTGTGCCTCGTGTATTGCAGCCACATTGAGTCGATTTGACACTGACTCAACCGACAATGGAGATCAAAGGTGGGAGGGGGCTTGCTCCCGATACAGGTATATCAGTCTGCACATTTAGCTGATACACCGCTATCGGGAGAAAGCCCCCTCCCACATTTTAGACCGCGTACGGTCGGTTACAGCGCTTTGACGTCGATAATCTCGACGTCAAAGGTCAACGTCTTGCCGGCCAACGGGTGATTGAAGTCGATGGTCACTTGCGCGTCATCAAATGCTTTCACCACGCCAGGCAATTCAGTGTTCGCCGCATCATTGAAGATCACCAGCAAGCCTTCCGACAGGTCCATGCCTTCGAACTGCGAACGCGGGATGATCTGCACGTTTTGCGGGTTGGGCTGGCCGAAGGCGTTTTCCGGCAGGATCTGCAGGGTGCGCTTGTCACCGGCCTTGAAGCCGAACAGCGCCGCTTCAAAACCCGGCAGCAGGTTGCCGTCGCCAACCTTGAAGGTCGCCGGCGCTTTGTCGAAGGTACTGTCGACCGTGTCGCCATTCTCCAGGCGCAGTGCGAAATGCAAAGTGACTTCCGTGTTCTGGCCGATGCGTTGCTCAGCCAATACCTGATCAGTCATTGACGGTTTCTCCGGTTTTCTTGCTCTTGAACATATCCAGCGCCAGCATGATTGCGCCGACGGTGATGGCGCTGTCGGCAAAGTTGAACGCCGGGAAGTAGTGGCGGTTCTGCCAATGCACCAGGATAAAGTCGATCACATGGCCGAGGGCAATGCGGTCGTACAGGTTGCCCAGCGCACCACCCAGCACCAGGGCCAAGGCGATCGCCAGCCAGGTGTCATCACGGCCCAGGCGTTTGAGCCAGACCACGAGTACCGCACTGACCACCACGGCGATCAGGGCGAACAGCCAGCGCTGCCAGCCGCCACTGTCAGCCAGGAAGCTGAAGGCGGCGCCGGTGTTGTAGGCCAGGGTCCAGCTGAAGTAATCCGGGATCACCACAATTTGCTGGAACATTTCCAGGGAGCCCTCGAAGTGAGCCTTGCTGACCTGGTCAATGACCAGGACCAGCAGGCTCAGTACGAGCCAGCCCAGACGTCCGAAACGACTGGCTGCATTAGGCATAGTGGCGAACCTCGCCTTCACCGCTGATGTTGTCGACACAACGACCGCAGATTTCCGGGTGCTCAGGGTTCACGCCGACGTCTTCACGGCAGTGCCAGCAACGAGCGCACTTGGGGAAGGCCGACTTGACCACTTTGAGCTTAAGGCCAGGCACCTCGGTAGCCACCGCATCTGCCGGAGCCTGGGTAAACGGCGCCAGGCTCGCGGTAGAGGTGATCAGCACGAAGCGCAGCTCGTTGCTCAGCTTGGCCAGGTCGGCGGTCAGGCCGTCCTCGGCAAACAGGGTGACTTCGGCTTGCAGGTTGCCACCCACGGCCTTGGCGGCACGCTGGACTTCCAGTTCCTTGTTCACCGCAACCTTGACGGCCATCACGCCTTCCCAGTACTCGCGGCCCAGTTCGAAGTCGGCCGGCAGTTCGGTCAGGCCTTCGTACCAGGTGTTGAGCATGACGGACTCGTTACGCTCGCCCGGTAGGTACTCCCACAGTTCGTCAGCGGTGAATGCCAGGATCGGTGCGATCCAGCGCACCAGCGCTTCGCTGATGTGGTACAGCGCGGTCTGCGCCGAACGGCGCGCCTTGCTGTTGGCGCCAGTGGTGTACTGGCGGTCCTTGATGATGTCGAGGTAGAAACTGCCCAGCTCCTGCACGCAGAAGTTGTGGATCTTGGAGTAGACGTTCCAGAAGCGGTATTCGCCGTAGTGCTCCTGCAACTCGCGCTGCAGCAACAGGGTACGGTCCACAGCCCAACGGTCGAGGGCGAGCATGTCTTCGGCCGGCAGCAGGTCGGTAGCCGGGTTGAAGCCGGTCAGGTTCGACAGCATGAAGCGTGCGGTATTGCGGATACGACGGTAGGCGTCGGCGCTGCGGGCCAGGATCTGGTCCGACACGGCGATTTCACCCGAGTAATCGGTGGAAGCCACCCACAGGCGCATGATGTCGGCACCCAAGGTGTCGTTGATCTTTTTCGGCTCGATCACGTTCTTCAGCGATTTGGACATCTTGCGGCCCGTCTCGTCGACGGTGAAGCCGTGGGTCAGCAGTTCGCGGTACGGCGCATGGTTGTCGATGGCGCAACCAGTGAGCAACGACGAGTGGAACCAGCCACGGTGTTGGTCCGAACCTTCCAGGTACAGGTCGGCACGCGGGCCGGTCTCGTGGCCCATCGGGTGTGAACCACGCAGCACATGCCAGTGAGTGGTGCCCGAATCGAACCACACGTCGAGGGTGTCGCTGATCTTGTCGTACAGCGGCGCTTCGTCGCCCAGCAGCTCGGCAGCGTCCAGCTTGAACCAGGCTTCGATGCCTTCCTGCTCGACACGCTGGGCCACGACTTCCATCAGCTCGACGGTGCGCGGGTGCAGCTCACCGCTTTCCTTGTTCAGGAAGAACGGGATCGGCACGCCCCAGTTGCGCTGGCGGGAGATGCACCAGTCCGGACGATTGGCGATCATCGAGTGCAGGCGCGCCTGGCCCCAGGCCGGGACGAACCGGGTGTCTTCGATGGCCTTGAGCGAGCGTACACGCAAGGTGTCGCCGCTGGTCGGCTCTTTGTCCATGCCGATAAACCACTGCGCCGTAGCGCGGTAGATCAGCGGGGTCTTGTGACGCCAGCAATGCATGTAGCTGTGCTGGATGGCGGCGGTTTGCATCAACGCACCGACTTCACGCAGCTTTTCGATGATCGGCTGGTCAGCCTTGAAGATGAACTGACCACCGAAGAACTCGAGCGAAGGCACGTATACGCCGTTGCTCTGCACCGGGTTGATGATGTCGTCGTTGACCATGCCGTACTTCTTGCAGATCACGAAGTCGTCCACGCCATAGGCAGGCGAGCAGTGGACAATGCCGGTACCCGAACCCAGCTCGACGTAGTCAGCCAGGTACACCGGCGACAGACGGTCATAGAACGGGTGACGGAAGTTGATCAGTTCCAGCGCGGAGCCGGTGGCGGTGGCGATCACCGAGCCTTGCAACTCGTAGCGGGCAAGGCACGACTCGACCATTTCTTCGGCCAGCACCAACAGGCGATCACCGACATCCACCAGGGCGTAGGTGAATTCCGGGTGCACGTTCAGCGCCTGGTTGGCCGGGATGGTCCACGGGGTAGTGGTCCAGATCACGATGGCAGCCGGCTTGGCCAGGCTTGCCAGGCCGAACGCCTCGGCCAGCTTGGTGTCATCGGCAATCGGGAAGGCCACGTCGATGGTCGACGACTTTTTGTCTTCGTATTCGACTTCCGCTTCGGCCAGGGCCGAACCGCAGTCAAAGCACCAGTTCACGGGCTTGAGACCCTTGAACACGAAGCCGCCCTTGACGATTTCAGCCAAGGCACGGATTTCACCGGCCTCGTTCTTGAAGTTCATGGTCTTGTAGGGGTTGTCCCACTCGCCCAGCACGCCCAGGCGAATGAATTCGGACTTCTGCCCTTCGATCTGCTCGGTGGCGTAGGCACGGCAGAGTTCGCGGGTCTTGTCCGCGCCCAGGTTCTTGCCGTAGGTCACTTCGACTTTGTGCTCGATCGGCAGGCCATGGCAGTCCCAGCCCGGAACGTACGGCGCGTCAAAGCCCGACAGGGTTTTGGAGCGCAGGATCATGTCCTTGAGAATCTTGTTCAGCGCATGACCGATATGAATCGTGCCGTTGGCATAAGGAGGGCCGTCGTGCAGGACGAATTTCGGACGATCCTTGCCAATTTCGCGCAACTTTCCGTACAGGCCAATACTGTCCCAGCGCTGCAGGATCTGCGGTTCGCGCTGTGGCAGGCCGGCCTTCATTGGGAAGGCGGTGTCCGGAAGGTTTAGCGTGGCTTTATAGTCGGTCATTTAAGGCTCTTCGGTTAGCGATGGGCGCTAGGTGCGGCTAGTGCACGGGCGGCGGCGACATCCGCATTGATCGCCGTTTTCAACGCCTCCAGGGAGGCGAAACGCTGCTCTTCACGCAGCTTCTGGTGGAAAACCACCGTCAAACGCCGGTCGTATAAATCACCGGCAAAATCCAAAAGGTGAACTTCCAGGTGGGCCTTGCCATCACCTGCAACCGTGGGCCTGACGCCTATATTGGCGACTCCCGGCCACGATTGGCCGTCGATGTCGACGCTGACCAGGTAAACCCCGGTCAACGGTACACGACGGCGCTTGAGTTGCACGTTGGCAGTTGGCGTGCCCAATTGGCGCGCCAGCTTCTGGCCGTGCAGTACCCGCCCGGCAATGCGGAACGGGCGACCGAGCAAACGCTCGGCCAGGTCGAAGTCGGCGGCAGCCAGGGCGTTACGCACCTGGGTGCTGCTCACGCGCAGGCCGTCCAGTTCGACGGTTTGCGCGGCTTCGACGGTAAAACCCTGGTTGACGCCAGCATGTTGCAGGAAATCGAAGTCCCCGACCCGGTCACAACCGAAATGGAAGTCGTCGCCGACTTCCAGGTGTTGTACACCCAGGCCGTCCACCAGGATGCGGTCGACGAACTCGGCGGCGCTGAGGCTGCGCAAGCGCTGGTTGAAAGCCAGGCAGAGGACGCGGTCCACGCCCTCCTCCGCCAGCAGTTGCAGCTTGTCGCGCAAGCGCGCCAAACGGGCCGGCGCTGTTTCCGGGGTAAAGAACTCCCGCGGTTGTGGCTCGAAAATCACCACGCAGCTGGGCACGCCCAACTCGACCGCACGCTCGCGCAACCTTGCCAGGATAGCCTGGTGGCCACGGTGAACACCGTCAAAGTTGCCAATAGTGGCGACGCAGCCCCGATGCTCGGGGCGCAGGTTGTGGAGACCTCGAACCAGCTGCATAACGCGCTTCTTGCTCATAAAGTGGTCGATTATAACCACACCCGGCCCCGGACGACAGGCAACAGCGCAGGCCAAATGGGTCGAATCGATAAAACAATCGTTTTATCGCGGCAAAGTCTCTATCCCAGCGACTTGCGATTGAAATCCCGCAGGCGGAAACCCTGCAACAGCAACATCCCGAAGTACACCACCACGCCCGCCACCACCAACACGCCCAAGCGCATAAAGCGCTCCAGCATATCGCCATCGCCCCAGGCCGGCATCACGTGCATCAAGCCCACCAGCACAGCGGACATCGCAGCCACCGCCACGAGCAACTTGAGGGTAAACATCGCCCAACCCGGCTGTGGTTGATACATATGCTGTTTGCGCAGTTGATAAAACAGCAGGCCAGCATTGATACAAGCTCCGGCACTGATCGCCAGCGCCAGCCCGGCATGGGCCAAAGGACCGATAAATACCAGGTTGAGCAGTTGCGTGACAATCAGCGTGAAAATCGCGATTTTCACCGGCGTACGGATGTTTTGCTGCGCGTAGAAGCCCGGTGCCAGCACCTTGATCACAATAATGCCGAGCAGGCCGACAGAGTAGGCAACCAGCGCGTGCTGGGTCATCAAGGCGTCATGCGCATCGAATTGCCCGTATTGAAACAGCGAGACCGTCAGCGGTTCGGCCAGGATTCCCAGGGCCAAGGCGCACGGCAACACCAGCAGGAAGCACAGACGCAGGCCCCAATCGAGAATGCGCGAATACTCCTGACGATCCTTGCTGGCGTAGGTGCGTGCCAGGGTGGGCAGCAGGATCGTGCCCAATGCCACGCCAAGCACACCGGATGGCAACTCCATCAAGCGGTCGGCGTAGTACATCCACGATACCGAGCCGGATACCAGCAACGAGGCAAACGCGGTGTTGATGATCAGGGAAATCTGACTGACCGATACCCCGAGTATCGCCGGCAGCATATTGCGCATCACGCGCCAGACGCCGGTGTCCTTGAGGTTCAGGCGTGGCAGTACGAGCATGCCGATTTTTTTCAGGTGCGGGAGTTGGTACAGCAACTGCGCCAGGCCGCCGGCCAGGACCGCCCAGCCCAGGGCCATGACGGGCGGATCGAAATACGGCGTAAGGAACAGCGCAAAAATAATCATGCTGACGTTCAGCAAGGTCGGCACAAAGGCCGGTACCGAGAAACGATTCCAGGTATTGAGGATCGCCCCGGCGAGCGAAGACAGGGAAATCAGCAATATATAAGGAAAGGTCACCCGCAGCAGATCAGTGGTGAGCGCAAACTTTTCCGGCGTATTGGCAAAACCGGGCGCCGTGGCCCAGATCACCCAGGGCGCGGCGAGCATCCCGACGATGGTTACCAGCATCAGCACCAGCGTCAGCAAACCCGAGACGTAGGCGATGAACGTACGAGTCGCCTCCTCACCATGCTGGGTCTTGTATTCGGCCAGAATCGGCACGAACGCCTGGGAAAACGCGCCTTCGGCAAAGATCCGTCGCAGCAGGTTTGGGAGTTTGAAGGCAATAAAGAAGGCATCCGTGGCCATACTGGCGCCAAAGATGCGCGCCAGCAGAGTGTCACGCACAAACCCCAAAACCCGGGAGATCATCGTGATAGAGCTGACCGCAGCCAACGATTTGAGCAGATTCATTGAAAGAGTTTGCGCCTATAGATAAAGAGCAGGCGAACAAAGCGCCCACTTATGCGATACTGCGCGCCTGCAACAGCACAGAGCCAAAGCTCGCGAGTTTACAGGTCAAGCGCCGGAAATAAATCACCCGCCTCTTCAGATCGACCACTCAGCAGTTCGCATCAGCCGCCCTTGACAACCCATCAAGTCATCGGCATGATTCGCGGCCTATTTTGTTTGCTATTTCCTAAAAAGTCTTTCGAGGAGCTCGACGGTGGCCAACACACCTTCCGCCAAAAAACGTGCAAAACAGGCTGAGAAGCGTCGCAGCCACAACGCCAGCCTGCGTTCCATGGTTCGTACCTACATCAAGAATGTAGTTAAAGCCATCGACACCAAAGACGCTGAAAAAGCTCAAGCTGCTTACGTTCTGGCCGTGCCAGTTATCGACCGTATGGCCGATAAAGGCATCATCCACAAGAACAAGGCCGCTCGCCATAAGAGCCGCCTGAATGGCCACATCAAGGCTCTGAGCGTTCCTGCTGCAGCCTAAGTGGTAACAACTGCCACGTAGCCCAGGTTGCGTAACAGTTAAGAAATGCCCCGTACCGAAAGGTCCGGGGCATTTTTGTTTGCCCACGGAATCATCACAAATCCCCTTGTGGGAGCAAGCCCCCTCCCACATTAAAACGCAAAAAAAACGCCCCGAACCAGTCGGGGCGTTTTTGCTACCGATTGATCAAACCACAATCAATGGTGGTGACCGCCTTCACCGTGGACGTGGCCGTGGGCCACTTCTTCCTGGGAAGCATCGCGGATGGCAACGATTTTCACTTGGAAGTTCAGGCGCTGGCCAGCCAGAGGGTGGTTGCCGTCGACAGTCACATCATCGCCGTCCAGGTCACGGATGGTGACGATCTGCATTTGGCCGTCCGGCGCGGAAGCGTGAAACTGCATGCCCACTTCCAGCTCGTCAACGCCTTCGAACATGCTGCGGCTCAACGTGCTGACCAGCTCGGCGGAGTATTCGCCGTAGGCATCTTCAGGTTCTACGGCAACGGTCAGTTCGTCACCGACGTTCTTGCCTTCCAGGGCTTTTTCCAGGCCTGGGATGATGTTACCTGCGCCTTGCAGGTAGACCAGCGGCGCGCCGCCGGCTGAGCTGTCGATGACCTCACCAGCGTCGTTGGTCAGGGTATAGTCGATGGAGACAGCCTTGTTAGCGGCGATCGTCATGGGGCGAGACCTTTTGCATAAGAATGAAGAACGGACAAGTCTAAACAAGGATTTGTCCGAAAGCGAACAGAACCCGGACAGACGGGGCCGACCAACGGTCTCGACGATCACCGGATTCCGCCAGGACGAAGACCTGCACTGGGTTGCCGAGCTGTCCTGCGGCCACACCCAGCACCTGCGCCACCAGCCACCGTGGCAGTCGCGCGCCTGGGTCCTGGACCCCGCGCAACGCCTTGAAAAAATAGGCCAACCCTTTGCGTGCGGCTGGTGTGCGCAAGTGCGCGAATAACGATAACCTTGACGCCTGATTCGCGGTAGGCGCCCATGCATAGGGCGCCACCCAAGCCATGCACCTCCAGAGAATTCGCATGCAGACTTTTTTTATCGCGCCCACCGATTTTGGTGTGGGTCTGACCTCCATCAGCCTTGGGCTGGTGCGCACCCTGGAACGGGCCGGCCTTAAAGTCGGCTTCTTCAAACCGATTGCCCAGCCACACCCGGGCGATACCGGCCCGGAGCGCTCCACTGAGCTGGTGGCACGTACCCACGGCCTGAAGCCACCACAACCCCTGGGCCTGGCCCATGTGGAGCGAATGCTCGGCGACGGCCAACTCGATGAGCTGCTTGAAGAAATCATCACCCTGTATCAGCAGGCCGCAGTAGGCAAAGACGTGCTGATCGTCGAAGGCATGGTGCCGACCCGCAGCGCCAGCTACGCCGCGCGGGTCAACCTGCACCTGGCCAAGAGCCTGGATGCGGAAGTGATCCTGGTCTCGGCGCCGGAGAACGAAGTGCTCACCGAGCTCTCTGGCCGGGTGGAATTGCAGGCCCAACTGTTCGGCGGCCCCAAAGACCCGAAAGTATTGGGCGTGATCCTCAACAAAGTGCGCACCGACGAAAGCATGGAGGCATTCTCGGCGCGCCTTAAAGAGCACTCGCCGTTGTTGCGCAGCGGCGATTTCCGCCTGCTTGGCTGCATCCCCTACCAGCCCGAACTCAATGCCCCGCGCACCCGCGATGTCGCCGACCTGATGGGTGCGCAGGTCCTCAACGCCGGCGACTATGAAACCCGGCGCATGACCAAGATCATCATTTGCGCCCGTACCATGCGCAACACCGTAGAACTGCTCAAGCCCGGCGTCCTGGTGGTCACCCCCGGCGATCGCGACGACATCATCCTCGCCGTCAGCCTGGCCGCGATCAACGGCGTGCCACTGGCCGGGCTGCTGCTGACCAGCGACACCCTGCCCGACCCGCGCATCATGGACCTGTGCCGCGGCGCCTTTCAGGCCGGATTGCCAGTATTGTCAGTGAGCACCGGCTCGTACGATACCGCCAACCAGCTCAATAGCCTCAACAAGGAAATCCCCATCGATGACCGCGAGCGCGCGGAGATCATCACCGACTTCGTCGCCAGCCACCTCGATGCACGCTGGCTGCACCAGCGTTGCGGTACGCCACGGGAGATGCGCCTGTCGCCGGCGGTGTTCCGCTACCAGTTGATCCAACGGGCCCAGGCCGCCAACAAGCGCATCGTGTTGCCCGAGGGCAGCGAGCCGCTGACGGTGCAAGCCGCCGCCATCTGCCAGGCCCGAGGCATTGCCCGCTGCGTGCTGTTGGCCAAACCGGAGGATGTCGAAGCGGTCGCCCGTGCCCAGGGTATCGAGCTACCCGAGGGGCTGGAGATTCTTGACCCGGACCTGATTCGCCAGCGCTATGTCGAGCCGATGGTTGCCTTGCGCAAGACCAAAAGCCTCAACGCCCCCATGGCCGAGCAACAGCTGGAAGACACAGTGGTGATCGCCACCATGATGCTCGCCCTGGACGAAGTGGACGGCCTGGTCTCCGGCGTCATCCACTCCACCGCCAATACCATTCGCCCGGCCCTGCAACTGATCAAGACCGCCCCGGGCTGCACCCTGGTGTCGTCGGTGTTCTTCATGCTGTTCCCCGAGCAGGTGCTGGTATACGGCGACTGCGTGATGAACCCGCACCCGAGCGCCGCGGAACTGGCGGAAATCGCCCTGCAAAGCGCCGACTCGGCCGCCGCGTTCGGCATCACGCCACGCGTGGCGATGATCAGCTACTCCAGCGGTGATTCGGCCAGCGGCGAAGAAGTGGAAAAAGTCCGCGAAGCCACCCTGCTCGCCCACGAACAGCAAGGCTCGCTGCTGATCGACGGACCGCTGCAATACGACGCCGCCGCCAATGAAAGCGTGGCCCGGCAATTGGCGCCCAACAGCCAGGTGGCGGGCAAGGCCACGGTGTTCGTATTCCCCGACCTGAACACCGGCAACACCACTTACAAAGCCGTGCAACGCAGCGCCGATTGCGTGAGCCTGGGGCCGATGCTCCAGGGCCTGCGCAAACCGGTCAACGACCTGCCGCGCGGCGCCCAGGTAGACGACATCGTGTACACCATCGCGCTGACTGCGATCCAAGCCGCCAACCGACCTATGGATATCTAAATGCTGGATTTTCTACCTGCCGCCGTACGCGGGGTGATCGCTTCGCTGTTGCTGGCGCTGAACACGATCCTGCTGTGCTCGTTCCTGTTTATTGTCGCGCTGTTCAAGGCACTGCCCTTCGCCAAGCGCTTCAGCGAATGGCTGATGAACCACACCCACGAAGCCTGGGTGACCAACAACAAAGGCTGGATGAACCTGGTGCGCCGCACACGCTGGCACCTGAGCGGCCTTGAAGGCCTGGACTATCAGCATTCGTATCTGGTGACCAGCAACCACCAGAGCTGGGTCGATATCATGGTGCTGCAATACGTGCTTAATCGGCGCATTCGCCCGCTGAAGTTTTTCCTCAAGCAAGAGCTGATCTGGGTGCCGGTGATTGGTTTGGCGTGGTGGGCACTGGGCTTTCCGTTCATGAAGCGCTACACCAAGGCTTATCTTGAGAAGCACCCGGAAAAGAAAGGCAAAGACCTGGAAACCACCCGCAAGACCTGTGCGAAGTTTCGCGACAACCCCGTGGGGATTTTCAACTTTGCCGAAGGCACACGCTTTACGCCGGGCAAACATGCGCAGCAAAACTCCCCATTCCGCTATTTACTCAAGCCCAAGGCCGGCGGTATTGCGTTTGTGCTGGATGCCATGGGGGAGCAGCTCAAATCACTGGTGAATGTGACCATTCACTACCCTGCCGGGCGTCCCGGCTATTGGGATTTGCTGTGCGGGAATGTGAAGGAGGTGGTGGTGCAGTTTGAAGAGGTGCAGATCCCGGCTGAATTCATTGGCAAGAATTATGAGCAGGATGGGGAGTACCGGTTAGCGTTCCAGGGCTGGATCAACCGGTTGTGGGAAGACAAGGATGCGTTGCTGGAGCAGTTGCACAAAGACTTTCCAGCCAGCCGCTGATCAACATGTGGATGCAATTCAATGTGGGAGCTGGCTTGCCTGCGATAGCGGTGGATCAGCAAAGGATAAATAAACTGACAGTCCGCCATCGCAGGCAAGCCAGCTCCCACATTGACCGAGTCCACATTTGAGAATGTGTAAAAAGCCCGCCACCGATCACTCGGTGGCGGGCTTTTTTGTGCGGCAATAAAGCCTAGATCGCGCCGCGCTGACGCAACAACTCCAGCACTTGCTTGACGCTGTCTTCCAGCGACAAGGCCTGGGTATCGATCACCAGGTCGGCATTCAACGGCACGTCGTACGGGAAGGACTCGCCAGGGATGTTATCCCCACCGGCCGCGTACAAACCTTGCGGATCACGCTCGGCACATACCAGCGGCGACGCCTGCACATAGACGGTCAAGAGGCGATCACTGCCAATCAGCGCCTTGGCCTGTTCACGGCCTTCGGCATCCGGCGCGACAAAAGCCGCCAGGGTCAGCAAACCGGCTTCGTTGAACTGACGCGCCACGTGAGCCGCACGGCGCCAGTTCTCGGTGCGCCCGGCACGGTCCTGAGGCAAGCCTTTGTTCAGGTCATGCCGCAGGTTCTGGCCGTCCAGCACGAACACCGCACGCCCCATGTCGAACAGCTTGCGCTCAACCGCATAGGCCAACGTGCTCTTGCCGGCGCCCGACAAGCCGCTGAACAACACGGTGGCCGGCTGCTGGCCGAAACGCAGGGCACGTTCTTCAGTGGCCACGTGTGCCAATTTGTCGTGCTGCGCTGCACCGCCCTGGCTGGCCGGTGGCGCGATGATCATGCCCGCGGCCACGGTGCCATTGGTCAGACGGTCGATGACGATAAAGGCGCCGGTGGTGCGATTGCTGTCATAGCCATCCAACGCAATGGCGGCATCAAGGCTGACCTTGACCCGGCCAATTTCGTTGAGCTGCAGCGAACTCGCCGGGCCTTCGGCCAGGGTGTTCACGTCCACGCGATGCACGATGCTTGTGATAGAGCCCGGCACGTAGCTGGTAGCGCGCTTGATGTCGTATTTCTTGCCCGGCAGCATCGGCTCTTCAGCCATCCACACGAGCATGGCATCGAACGCATCGGTCACTTGCGGCACATTGTCGGCATGCACCAACAGGTCGCCACGAGAGATATCGATCTCGTCTTCCATGGTCAGGGTGACGGCCTGGCCTGGGCCGGCGTGCTCCAGCTCACCTTCGAAGGTGACGATGGATTTGACCCGGCTGCGTTTGCGTGACGGCAGCACCACGACTTCGTCGCCTTTGTGCACGATGCCGCTGGCAAGAGTACCGGCAAAACCACGGAAATTCAGGTTCGGGCGGTTGACGTACTGCACCGGGAAACGCAGGTCGGTGTAGTTGCGGTCGTTGGCGATCTCGACGGTCTCGAGGATCTCCATCAGCGACTGGCCGGTGTACCAGGGCGAACGCTCGCTCTTGTTCACCACGTTGTCGCCCTTGAGCGCCGACATCGGCACGAAGGCCAGGGTACTTGGCTTGAACGCGATGCCTTCGGCGAACTTCAGGTAATCGGCCTTGATCGACTCGAATACGCTTTGGTCAAAGCCGTTGATGTCCATCTTGTTGACGGCCACCACGATGTGCTTGATGCCCAGCAACGAGGCGATAAAGCTGTGGCGACGGGTCTGGGTCTGCACGCCATAGCGGGCGTCGATCAGGATGATCGCCAGGTCACAGGTGGACGCACCGGTGGCCATGTTGCGGGTGTACTGCTCATGGCCCGGGGTGTCGGCGATGATGAACTTGCGCTTGGCGGTGGAGAAGTAGCGGTAGGCAACATCGATGGTGATGCCCTGCTCACGCTCGGCCTGCAGGCCGTCGACCAGCAAGGCCAGGTCGATGTCATCGCCGGTGGTGCCGGACTTCTTCGAATCGCGGGTGATGGCTTCCAGGTGATCTTCGTAGATCATCTTGGAGTCGTGCAGCAGGCGCCCGATCAGGGTGCTCTTGCCGTCGTCGACGTTGCCGCAGGTCAGGAAGCGCAACATCTCTTTGCGCTCGTGCTGGCCCAGGTAGGCGAGGATGTCCTCGCTGATCAAATCAGATTGATGCGACATGACAGCCCCTTAGAAATAGCCTTGACGTTTTTTATCTTCCATGGAGCCGGCGCCATCGTGGTCGATGACCCGGCCCTGGCGCTCGGAAGTTCGCGTCAGGAGCATTTCCTGAATGATGTCCGTCAGCGTCTCGGCTTCGGACTCCACCGCGCCCGTCAACGGGTAGCAGCCAAGGGTACGGAAACGGACCTTCTTTTTGACGATGCGGGCTTTGTCTTCGTCGGACAGGTGTTCGAGGATGCGGTCGTCGTCGATCATGATCAACGTGCCGTTCTTCTCGATCACTTCGCGCTCGGCGGCGAAGTACAGCGGCACGATCGGGATGCCTTCCAGGTAGATGTACTGCCAGATATCCAGTTCGGTCCAGTTGGACAACGGGAACACGCGGATCGACTCGCCCTTGTTGACGTTGCCGTTGTAAACGTTCCACAGCTCCGGGCGCTGGTTCTTCGGGTCCCAGCGATGCTTGCTGTCGCGGAACGAGTACACGCGCTCTTTGGCACGGGACTTCTCTTCATCGCGACGGGCGCCGCCGAACGCTGCGTCGAAACCATGCTTGTCCAGGGCTTGCTTGAGGCCCTCGGTCTTCATGATATCGGTGTGCTTGGCGCTGCCGTGGGTGAAGGGGTTGATACCCTGCGCCACACCATCCGGGTTGACGTGAGTGATCAGGTCCAGACCAAGCTCTTCGACCATTTTGTCGCGGAACTTGTACATTTCCTGGAATTTCCAGCGCGTGTCGACGTGCATCACTGGGAACGGCAGCTTGCCCGGGAAGAAAGCCTTGCGTGCCAGGTGCAACATCACGGCGGAGTCTTTACCGATCGAGTAGAGCATCACCGGGTTGTCGAACTCGGCGGCGACCTCGCGGATGATGTGGATGCTTTCCGCCTCCAGCTGTTTCAGATGCGTCAGTTTGTCGACCATGGTTACTCACGGAAAAACGATCTTATGGACGGCCAGGCGGGCCGTGTTCGAGCGGGGCATGCTAGCACAGCACCTTCTTCTATTCAGGGCGCCATCTAGATCGAAACGGTATATGAATATACCGGCCAGTTTGGCCGCAAATAGACTCAAGTGTGGGAGGGGGCTTGCTCCCGATAGCAGTGTGTCAGTTAGTACATTTCAATGATCCATCGCCATCGGGAGCAAGCCCCCTCCCACATTCAGTCGCGCTCTAAGGCTCAGATCGGGTTCGGGCAGTCGATAAATAGATGCTCCAGGGCAAAGCGTCGCGCCAGGTAATCGCCCAACGCCTGCACCCCATAGCGCTCGGTGGCGTGATGACCGGCAGCAATGAAGCTGACGTCGTTTTCACGGGCGCTGTGGAAGGTCTGCTCGGAGGCCTCACCGCTCAGGTACAGGTCGACCCCGGCGGCAATCGCCTGGTCGATATAGCCCTGACCACCTCCGGTGCACCAGCCGACGCGGCGGATCATCTGGCTGCCTTCGATCAACAGCGGTTCGCGCCCCATCGCATCCTGCACACGGCGGGCGAAATCACGCGGTGACAAGGGTTCGGCCAGCGACCCGACCAGTCCGACCACCTTGGGGTTGCTCGGGTCCAAAGGGCCTTCGACCGTGATGTCCAGTTGTTTGGCCAGCTGCGCGTTATTGCCCACCTCAGGGTGCAGGTCCAATGGCAGGTGATAGGCCAATAGGCTGATGTCGTGCTTGAGCAGGGTTTTCAGGCGGCGCTGCTTCATGCCGGTGATACACGGGCTCTCGCCCTTCCAGAAATAACCATGATGCACAAGCACCAGATCGGCCCCGGCTTCGACGGCGGCGTCCAGCAGCGCCTGGCTTGCGGTCACACCGCTGACGATGCGCATCACCTGCGGGCGGCCCTCGACCTGCAAGCCATTGGGGCAATAATCGGCAATTTTGGCACTGCCAAGGTAGCGGTCGGCTTCCTCGACGAGGGTGGTAAGGGGGACGGCCATAAAAGACTCCTAAATATCCGGTTCGCAGGCATCGCAGCCTCGTATAATGCGCGACATTATGGGCGCTCGCCCGCCCCCTGCAACCTGTCAGGACTTACTTGATGCTCAAGGCACTGCGTTTTTTTGGATGGCCATTGTTGGCTGGCGTGCTGATCGCGATGCTGATTATTCAGCGTTATCCCCAATGGGTGGGCCTGCCTACCCTGGATGTGAACCTGCAACAAGCACCGCAAACCAACACGGTGGTGCAGGGCCCGGTCACCTATGCCGACGCGGTCACCATTGCGGCCCCTGCGGTGGTCAACCTGTACACCACCAAGGTCATCAACAAACCGGCACACCCGCTGTTCGAGGACCCGCAGTTTCGCCGCTACTTCGGTGACAACGGCCCCAAGCAGCGCCGCATGGAGTCGAGCCTGGGTTCCGGGGTAATCATGAGCCCCGAAGGCTACATCCTCACCAATAATCACGTGACTACCGGCGCCGACCAGATCGTGGTCGCCCTGCGTGATGGCCGCGAAACCCTGGCCCGTGTGGTGGGCAGCGACCCGGAAACCGACCTCGCAGTACTGAAAATCGATTTGAAGAACCTGCCATCGATCACCCTCGGTCGCTCCGACGGGTTGCGCGTGGGTGACGTAGCACTGGCTATCGGCAACCCGTTCGGCGTGGGCCAGACGGTCACCATGGGCATCATCAGCGCCACCGGGCGCAACCAGTTAGGCCTTAATAGCTACGAAGATTTCATCCAGACCGACGCAGCCATCAACCCGGGCAATTCCGGCGGTGCGCTGGTGGATGCCAATGGCAACCTGACCGGCATCAACACGGCGATTTTCTCCAAGTCCGGCGGCTCCCAAGGCATCGGTTTTGCGATCCCGGTGAAGCTGGCGATGGAAGTGATGAAGTCGATCATCGAACACGGCCAGGTCATTCGCGGCTGGCTGGGCATTGAAGTGCAACCCTTGACCAAGGAACTGGCCGAGTCGTTTGGCCTGACCGGACGCCCAGGCATCGTGGTCGCCGGAATCTTCCGTGATGGCCCGGCACAGAAAGCCGGCCTGGAGTTGGGCGATGTAATCCTCAGCATCGACGGTGCACCGGCCGGTGATGGCCGCAAGTCGATGAACCAGGTAGCGCGAATCAAACCGACCGACAAGGTGGCGATCCTGGTCATGCGTAACGGCAAGGAGATCAAGCTCTCGGCGGAAATCGGCCTGCGTCCGCCACCGGCGACCGCACCGATAAAAGAAGAGCAGTAGCCGATACGCCCAAGTGCCCGTCCGCGGGCACTTGCAAGGCCATTTTTGCGGCGACTCATTCTCATTGGGCATGTTATATTGTTTCAATATCGCTATTGGAACGCTCTATCATGCCGTCTCGAAAGTTTGTGCCCTTGGCCGGCCTGGCCTTGGGTTTGCTGCTCGACCCTGCCTACGCCGAAGAAAACACCCTGGAACTGGACACCATCAGCGTAACCTCCGAGGCGTATGAGTCCGCCACCGGCCCGGTCCAGGGCTATCGCGCCACCCGCTCTGCCAGTGCCACCAAAACGGATACCGCCCTTCGCGACATACCGCAATCGATCAGCGTGATCCCCGCCACGGTGCTCAAGGACCTGGGCAGTACCAGCGTGGAGCGCGCCCTGGAATTTGCCGGCGGCGTATCCAAGCAAAACAACTTCGGTGGCCTGACCCTCTACGAATACAGCGTGCGCGGCTTCACTACGTCTGAGTTCTACCAGGACGGTTTCAGCGCCAACCGCGGTTACCCCAGTACCCCGGACGCGGCAAATATCGAACGCATTGAAGTTCTCAAAGGCCCCGCCGCCAGCCTGTATGGGCGTGGCGATCCTGGCGGCACGGTGAACATCGTCACCAAGAAACCCCAGCCCGAAGCGTTCACCACCTTGCAAACCAGTGCTGGTAGCTGGGACCGCTACCGCACTGCGCTGGATGTGAATACGCCGCTGGACAGCGAAGGGCGCGTCTTGTCACGGGTGAACCTGGCGGTTGAAGACAAGCACAGTTTCCGCGATCACGTGGACGCTAAACGAGTGTTCGTCGCGCCGTCGCTCAGTTGGCAGTTGACCCCGGACACCCAGTTGCTGGTCGAAAGCGAATTCGTGCGCCACAGCTCCACCTTCGACCGGGGCATCGTCGCCGATACTGGCATGTCCCATTCCACCTTTCTGGGCGAGCCCAACGACGGCAATATTCGCAACCACAACAACCGCATCCAGGCCGCGTTGGAACACCACCTCAACGACGCCTGGAAGCTGCGCCTGGCCAGCCACTACAAGCAGGGCAGCCTGTGGGGCGATGCGTCGGAAAGCCGTGCGCTGAATGGGGACGGTCACACCGTCAACCGTCGCTACCGTGAACGCTCGACCGGTTGGCATGACAGCATCACCCAGCTGGAATTGCGTGGGCTGTTCGATATCGGCAGCTGGCAGCATGAACTGCTGATCGGCACCGAATACGAGGATTACCGCAAAAAGGAGCGCGTGACAGCAATCGGCGGCGACTACCCTATCGACATCTATAAACCGGTCTATGGCCAGGCCAAACCCAATGGCGCACGCTCCGGCACCGACTTCTTCGAACAGACCAAAAGCCACGCGCTGAACCTGCAAGACCAGATCATCTTCACCGACCGTCTGCGAGGCATGATCGGTGCGCGCTTCGAGCACTTCGAACAGAGCACCGACAACTTCGCCCGCAACCACGCCAAAAGCCGCCAGACCCACGACGCCCTGACCCAGCGCGCCGGCCTGCTCTATCAGCTCACACCGCAAGTCGGGGTATTTGCCAACGCATCCACCTCATTCAAGCCGAACAGCAGCCTGGATGCCGGCGGCAAATCCTTCAAGCCCGAAGAAGGCGTGGGCTATGAGGTGGGCATCAAGAGCGAGCTGTTTGACGAGCGCCTCAGCGCGACGCTCGCAGCCTTCCATATCGAAAAGGAAAACGTGCTCACCCTGGACCCGGCGACCAACACCGACCGCGCCATTGGCAAGGCCCGCAGCCAGGGATTTGACCTGCAGGTGACCGGGCAAGTGACCGACGCCATACGCGTGATCGGCGCCCTGGCCTATATCGACGCCGAAGTGACCAAGGGCGACAAAACCATCCCCACGGGCAGTCGCATTCTCGGGGTCGCCAAGCGCAGCGGCAGTCTGTTGGGCGTTTATGAATTCCAGGACGGGGCGTTGCGCGGTTCAGACCTGGGGGCGGCGTTTACTTATGTGGGTGACCGCTCCGGTGAGGCGGGCACAGGCTTCGAACTGCCGGCCTACCACACCGTGGATTTGCTGGCCCATTACAAGGCCACGAAGAATGTCACCGTGGGGCTGAACCTGAATAACCTGTTCGATGAGAAGTACTACGAGCGGTCCTATAGCCGCTATTGGACCAACCCTGGTGAACCGCGCAACCTCACCGTCAGCCTGACCCTCAATCTCTGACGGGCATAAAACTAAATGTGGGAGGGGGCTTGCTCCCGATAGCAGAGTATCAGGCAGTATATCTGTCACTGATCCATCGCCATCGGGAGCAAGCCCCCTGCCACATTTGAGTCACCGCAAGGCTTGACTACAAGGCAACGGGCGCTCGTTCGCACAGGGTATTGAGCGCCGCCGCCCATTGCGGGTCATCATTCAAGCACGGCACCAACACCAACTCCTCGCCCCCCGCCTCGCGGAACTGCTCCCGCCCGCGATCACCAATTTCTTCCAGGGTCTCGATGCAGTCGGCGACAAACGCCGGGCACATCACCAGCAGCTTCTTCACGCCCTGCTGGGCCAGCGCCTCCAGGCGGGCCTCGGTGTAGGGCTCGATCCACTTGGCCCGGCCCAGGCGCGACTGAAACGCCACCGACCACTTGCCATCGGGCAAACCGGCACGCGCGGCAAAATCCCGGGCGACGCTGAAGCATTGGGCGCGATAGCAGGTGGCGAGCACCTCTGGCGATGCGTTCTTGCAGCAGTCGGCATCCTTGAAGCAATGCCCGCCGGTAGGGTCGAGCTTTTTCAGATGGCGCTCGGGCAGACCATGGAAACTGAGCAGCAAGTGATCGAAATCCTGCTCCAGGTAAGTGCGTGCGCTGGTTACCAGAGCATCGAGGTACTCGGGCTGGTCGTAAAAAGGCTGCAGGATCGAAAACTGGATAGCGAGTTTCTTGTCGCGCACCACGCGCCTGGCTTCTTCTATCACCGTGGTCACGGTGCTGTCGGCAAATTGCGGATACAGCGGCGCCAGTGTCACCTTGCCGATACCCTGGGCGGCCAGCCGTGTCAGGGCGGTTTCCAGCGACGGCTCGCCATAACGCATTGCCAGTTCCACAGGGCCCTGGGTCCACTGCGCAGTCATCTGCTGTTGCAGACGACGGCTCAAGACCACCAACGGCGAGCCCTCATCCCACCAGATCGACGCATAAGCATGGGCAGACTGCTCCGGGCGCTTGATCAGGATCAGCGACACCAGCAAACGCCGCACCGGCCATGGCAGGTCGATCACATAAGGGTCCATCAGGAACTGATTGAGGTAGCTGCGCACATCAGCCACCGAAGTGGACTTTGGCGAACCCAGGTTGACCAGTAACAACGCGTGATCGGTCATGCAACATCCTATCTTTAGAGGCGGCTGGACAGGTCGTCCAGAGCCGCACGCAACTCAGTGAACTGGAAAGTGAAACCCGCCGCCAGCAGCCGTTCAGGCAAGGCCTTCTGCCCGCCCAGCAACAAACCAGACAATTCGCCTAACCCAACCTTCAGTGCAAACGCCGGCATCGGCATGAACGCCGGGCGGTGCAAAACCTGGCCGAGGGTCTTGGCAAACTCGCGATTACGCACCGGGTGTGGCGCGCAGGCATTATAAGGACCGCTGGCGTCAGTCTTGTGCAGAAGAAAATCAATCAGGGCGATTTGATCCTTGATATGCACCCATGGCATCCACTGCCGACCATTACCGATCGGCCCGCCCAGCGCCAGTTTGAAGGGCAGCAACAGGCGCGACAAAAAGCCGCCCTGCGCCGACAGCACCAGGCCGGTGCGCACCAGCACCACGCGAACGCCCAAGGCGTCGGCACGTTGGGCGGTTTCTTCCCAGGCAATACACAACTGGCTGGGGAAATCGTCCAGCACCGGCCCGCTGGCTTCGGTCAATTCGCGCTCGCCGCCGTCGCCATACCAGCCCACGGCGGAGCCGGAGATCAGTACCGCCGGTTTCTGCTCCAGGCTGTCGATCCAGGCCAGCAGGGTTTCGGTGAGACTGATTCGACTGCTCCACAGCAATGCCTTGCGCTTGTGGGTCCAGGGCCGGTCAGCGATGGGGGCACCCGCCAGGTTGACCACCGCGTCCACCGCGCCAATCACCTCTTGCAGGCGAGCCACCCCAAGCACCTGTGCGCCGCAGAGCCTGGCGACCGTTTCCGGTTGCCGGCTCCACACCGTCAGGCGATGCCCCTGGGCGAGCCAGTGTTGGCAAAGTTGACGACCAATCAGGCCGGTACCGCCGGTCAGCAAAATATGCATGGGACTCTCCTCATGTAACGTTCGCCGCCGCTCACTGGTCTATTTTATAAGCAGGGATCAATTTGATAATCGAGCGTGACGCGCGTTCAAGCCTGAGCTTAACCATAGGTCACGCCACACAATCAGGCACGCCAAAACTTATACCAAAAAACAATATTGTACAGCTATTGGTGTCGGCGTAGTCTGTACCCAACGGTAAAACGAGGCCTCCCATGACTGTCCCCATCGCGATCATCGGCACCGGCATAGCCGGTCTCTCCGCCGCCCGAGCGTTAAAAGACGCGGGCCACACCGTACAACTCTTCGATAAAAGCCGCGGCAGCGGTGGCCGCATGTCCAGCAAGCGCAGCGATGCCGGCGCGCTGGACATGGGCGCGCAATACTTCACCGCCCGCGACCGGCGCTTCGTCAACGAAGTGCAGCGCTGGCAAAGCAATGGCTGGGCCGAACAGTGGAAGCCCCAGCTGTACAACTTCAAGTCCGGCCAACTGACGCCTTCCCCCGATGAACAGATCCGCTGGGTCGGTACACCGCGCATGAGCGCCATCACCCGCGCCCTGCTCGATGACCTGCCGGTGGAGTTCGGTTGCCGCATCACCGAGGTGTTCCAGGGCACACAGCACTGGAACCTGCTCGACGCCGACGGTGAGAGTCACGGCCCCTTCAGCCATGTGATCATCGCCACACCGGCCCCTCAGGCCACTGCCCTGCTGGCCGCTGCCCCCAAGCTGGCAAGTGCCGCCGCCGGGGTGAAAATGGACCCGACCTGGGCCATTGCGCTGGCCTTCGACAAGCCCCTGGATACACCGATGGAGGGCTGCTTCGTGCAAGACAGCCCCCTTGACTGGTTGGCGCGCAACCGCAGCAAACCGGGGCGCGACACCACCCTCGACACCTGGGTGCTGCACGCCACCAGCGCCTGGAGCAAGGCGCACCTGGACCTGTCCAAGGAAGCGGTAATCGAGCACTTGCACGGCGCCTTCGCCGAACTGCTGCACAGCGCCATGCCCGCGCCGTCATTCAGCCTGGCGCACCGCTGGCTCTACGCTCGCCCGTCGGGCAGCCATGAGTTCGGCGTACTGGCCGATGCCGACCTGGGCCTTTTCGTCTGCGGCGACTGGTGCCTTTCGGGCCGGGTAGAAGGCGCCTGGCTCAGTGGCCAGGAAGCGGCGCGACGCTTGATCGCACACCTGCAATGAACCGCCTCAACCCCAGCAAGCTGCTGCTGTCGAAATGGACGGCAGCACAGCCACGCAACAAGGAAAAACACTTTCTGGTCACCGAATTGTTTCGTGATGACGAAGGCACGGTGCTGGAAATCGAGTTGCAAGCGGTGCTGACTCACCGTGCCGAACGCCTGCCATGGCAGACCCTGCAAAACGCCGAGTGCTGGAAAATCGGCTGGAAGTAACGCTGCAAAAAACCTATACAAACTATTTGACTTGTACAACATCGAATCTATGATGAGACGTAGTTGTACAAACTTTATAAGTTGTACAGGATTATTGCAGAGGTTTTGGGTATGTCGAGTAGTACAAAACCGAAGATCGCCATCAGCGCCTGCCTCCTTGGCGAGAACGTGCGCTTTAACGGTGGGCATAAACAGTCGCTGCTGTGCACCCAGACACTCAGCGACTACTTCGACTTCGTGCCGTTGTGCCCGGAAGTTGCCATCGGGATGGGCATCCCCCGCGAGCCAATCCGGCTGGTAGGCGACCCTGCGCAGCCGCAAGCCGTTGGCACGGTAAACCGTGAACTCAACGTCACGCAGCCACTGCACGACTACGGCCAGCAAATGGCCCAGGCACACACCGACCTGTGCGGTTATATCTTCATGCAGAAGTCGCCATCGTGCGGCCTGGAGCGGGTCAAGGTGTACCGCGCCAACGGCACGCCCGTTGACGGTGGCGGCCGCGGCATTTACGCCCAGGCGTTTTGTGCGCGCCACCCTAACCTGCCGGTAGAAGAAGACGGCCGGCTGAACGACCCTGTGTTGCGGGAAAATTTCCTGACCCGCGTATTCGTGTATGCCAGTTGGCAACAACTGCTGGCCGAGGGGCTCACCCGCCACGGCTTGCTGACGTTTCACTCGCGCTACAAGTACCTGCTGATGGCCCACAGCCCGGCGCATTACAAAAGCCTGGGCCATTTGCTCGGCAGCATGGGCAAGGACGTCGATCTCCAGGCTCTGGCCCACGGCTACTTCGGCGAGCTGATGACGGGCCTGAAGAAGTGCGCCACCCGCGGCACACACAGCAATGTGCTGCAACACATCAGCGGCTACCTCAAGCAGGTCATCAGCGCCGATGACAAACAGGAAATGCAAACCGTGATCGGCCAGTACCGTCAAGGCATCGTGCCGCTGGTAGTGCCACTCACCCTGCTCAAGCATCACTTTCGCCAACACCCGGACCGTTACATCGCGCAGCAGGCCTACCTGCAACCGCACCCGGAAAACCTCAGCCTGCGTAATGCGATATAACCCATGAAAGCTGCCCTGCTTGACGAACCCGGCGAAGACATTGCCCTGGCCCTCGAAAACGGCTGGTTGCCAATCCGCGAAGTGGCGCGCCAGACCGGCGTCAACGCCGTGACCCTGCGCGCCTGGGAACGCCGCTACGGCCTCATCGTGCCCCAGCGCACGCCCAAGGGGCACCGGCTGTTCAGTGCCGAACACGTACAACGCATTCACGCCATCCTCACCTGGCTCAATCGAGGCGTGCCGGTCAGTCAGGTCAAAGGCTTGATCGACTCAGCCCACGCCCGCCCCGAGCCCATGGAAAACGAGTGGCACGCCCTGCGCCAGCATTTGGTGGATGCCATCAGCGAACTGGCCGAACGCCGGGTCGATGACGCCTTCAACCAGGCCATGGCGCTCTACCCGCCACGCACCTTGTGCGAGCAATTGATGCTGCCGTTGCTCAAGGAGCTGGAACAAAGATGGCAGGGTCAGTTCGGCGCGCAGATGGAGCGGGTGTTTTTCCTGTCGTGGCTGCGCAGCAAGTTCGGCGCGCGGATTTATCACAACAATCGCCAACTCCACGGCGCGCCGCTGCTGCTGGTCAACCATTCCGACTTACCGCTGGAACCGCACCTGTGGCTCAGTGCCTGGCTGGCCAGCAGCGCCGACTGCCCGGTGGAAGTATTCGACTGGCCGCTGCCTGCCGGCGAACTGGCCCTGGCGGTGGAACACCTGCAACCACGCGCCGTGCTGTTGTATTCGAGCAAGACCCTCCATTTGTCGACACTGACAAAACTATTGGGCGGCGTCAGTTGCCCAATAGTGATTGCCGGCCCGACGGTGCGCATTCACAACGCCGAGTTATCCGTAATCACCCGCGACGTCCCTGAATTGTTCATGGCGCAAGACCCGTTATCGGCCCACCAATTATTGATCCAGCATGGAATCGTCTAAATGCATCTGATCTGGCTGCGCACCGACTTACGCCTGCACGACAACACGGCCCTTGCTGCTGCATGCCAGCGTGGCCCCGTCGCGGCCATTTACCTGATCACTCCCGAGCAGTGGCTGGCCCACGATGACGCGCCGTGCAAAATCGATTTCTGGCTGCGCAACCTGCAGCACTTGAGTCAGGCGCTGGGCGAACTGAACATCCCTTTATTGATCCGCTACGCCGCGACCTGGGACCAGGCGCCTGCTGCACTGAGCGAACTGTGCCGGGAATTGTCGGTGGAGTCTGTGCACGTCAACGAGGAATACGGCATCCACGAGAGCCAGCGTGATGCTGCCGTGGCACAGACGCTGCAAACGCAGGGAATCACGTTTCACAGCTACCTGGACCAACTGTTTTTCCAACCCGGTAGCGTACTGACCAAGACCGGCACCTATTTCCAGGTGTTCAGCCAGTTTCGCAAGGTTTGCTACAACCGCCTGCACAGCGCCCTGCCGCGCCAGGTGGCAACGCCGAAAACTCAGGCCAGGCTCGACGTGAAAAGCGATCCGGTGCCGACCACGGTCGACGGTTTCGAGTCGCCCAGCGAAACTTTGCGCGCCCTGTGGCCAGCCGGTGAAGACGAGGCGCGCCGCCGCCTCGACGCCTTCACCGACGAGCAGATCAGCTATTACAAGGACGAGCGCGACTTCCCGGCCAAACCCGGTACCAGCCAGCTTTCGGCCTACCTCGCCGCCGGTGTGGTTTCGCCGCGCCAGTGCTTGCACGCTGCGCTGCAAACCAATCAGGGCGAGTTCGAAAGCGGCGACATCGGCGCCATCACCTGGATCAACGAGCTGCTATGGCGCGAGTTCTATAAACACATCCTGGTCGGCTACCCACGGGTGTCCCGCCACCGCGCCTTTCGCCCGGAAACCGAAGCGCTGGCCTGGCGCAATGCCCCCGAAGACCTCGCGGCCTGGCAACAGGCGCGCACGGGTTTGCCGATCATCGACGCGGCCATGCGCCAATTGCTGGAAACCGGCTGGATGCACAACCGCCTGCGCATGGTGGTAGCGATGTTCCTGACCAAGAACCTGCTGATCGACTGGCGCGAAGGCGAGCGCTTTTTTATGCGCCACCTGATCGACGGCGACCTGGCGGCCAATAATGGCGGTTGGCAGTGGAGCTCATCGACCGGTACCGACTCGGCACCGTATTTCCGAATTTTCAGCCCCTTGAGCCAATCGGAGAAATTCGACGCCGACGGTATTTTCATCAAGCGCTGGCTGCCGGAACTGGCCACGCTGAATAAAAAAGAAGTGCATAACCCGGCAGCGGCTGGCGGTTTGTTTGGCGTGGCGGATTACCCCCGCGCCATCGTCGACCTCAAAGCCTCTCGGGAACGCGCACTGGCTGCCTTTCGCCGCCTGCCTTCACGTCAGGAGATGGCCGATCATGAATGACTTCCTGCGCCGCTTCGCCGAAGCCTTCGCTACGCTGGACAAGCACAACCTGCACCTGCTTGGCCGTTTGTACAGTGATGACATTGTATTTGCCGACCCGCTGCATGAAGTCCATGGGTTGCCCGAACTGCAGCGTTATTTCGCGCAGCTGTACAGCAACGTCAACCAACTGGATTTCGAGTTTCAGGGTTTCGACCAGACGGCCGAAGGCGAAGGCTACCTGCGCTGGACCATGATTTTTTGTCACCCGCGCCTGGCCGCAGGCAAGATGATCCGGGTACAAGGCTGTTCCCACTTGATGTGGCGCGACAAGGTCTACCAGCATCGCGATTACTTCGATGCCGGCGCACTGCTTTATGAACATGTGCCGATTCTCGGCGGCGTCATCAGTTGGCTGAAAAGGAGAATGGGATGAGCCTTGCATCGCCCCGCCGTTATTGGCTGACCGGCGCCAGCAGTGGCATCGGCGCCGCATTGGCCGTAGAACTGCTCAACAGTGGCGCCCATGTGGCCCTCAGTTCCCGCACCAAAGGCCCGCTGGAAGCACTCGCCCATCGCTATCCAGGGCAAGTGCTGGTGGTGGCCGGCGACCTGACCAACAGCCAGACTGTGCGCGAGATCGGTGAACACATCACTCAAGTCTGGGGCGCACTGGACACGGTGCTCCTCAATGCCGGCACCTGTGAATATGTCGACGCCCGGCAATTTGACGCTTCGATCATCGAACATGTGGTGCGTACCAATCTGTTGGCCAGCAGTTACTGCATCGAGGCCGCGCTGCCGCTGTTGCGCGCCGGGCGTAACCCGCACCTGGTGGGCGTGGCCAGCGCCGTGACTTACCTGCCGATGCCACGCGCCGAAGCCTATGGCGCATCCAAGGCCGGCCTGCGTTACCTGTTCGAATCCCTGCGCATCAGCCTGTCGCCGGAAAACATCGACGTCACCGTGATCAGCCCAGGCTTTGTCGACACACCGCTGACCGAACGCAATGACTTCCCGATGCCCCTGAGCTGGTCCGCCGACAAGGCGGCGCGGCACATCTTTGCAAAACTGGAAAAACGCCCGCTGGAGATTGCCTTCCCGGCCATGTTCATTGCCACCCTGTGGCCGCTGTCGAAGCTGCCCAACCGCGCGCAATTGATCATCGGCAAGCGCATGTTGCGCAGCCCGCCACCGAAAAAGGATGATCTGTGAAGATCGCCATTGTCGGCAGCGGTATCGCCGGGCTGACCAGCGCCTACCTGCTCAGCCGCCGCCACGACATCACGGTGTTCGAAGCGGGCGACCGCATCGGCGGGCACACGCACACAGTCCACGTTACCGTAGAGGGCGAACGCTATGCCGTGGACACCGGCTTTATTGTGTTCAACGACTGGACCTACCCCAACTTCATCCAATTGCTGGGCCAGATCGGCGTGACGTTCAAACCCACCGAAATGAGCTTTTCGGTGTGCGACCAAAGCAGCGGGTTCGAGTACAACGGCAACAACCTCAACAGCTTGTTTGCCCAACGCCGCAATATTCTGTCGCCCGGGTTCTGGGGCATGTTGCGCGATATCCTGCGCTTCAACCGCCAGGCGCCTTTGGACCTGCAACAGCAGCGTATCAGTGCCGAGATGACCCTCGGTGACTACCTCGCAGCCGGCGGTTACGGCCAAAGGTTTATCCGCCACTACATTGTGCCGATGGGGGCTGCGATATGGTCAATGTCCCTTTCGGACATGCTCGGTTTCCCGCTGCAATTCTTCGTGCGCTTCTTCAAGAACCACGGCTTGCTATCGATCAACAACCGGCCGCAATGGTGCGTGATCGAAGGCGGTTCAAGCGGCTACATCGAACCGCTGACCCGCAGTTTTCGCGAGCGTGTGCGCCTCGGCTGCCCTGTGCATAAAGTGCAACGCATCGACAGTGGGGTGGTTATCCACAGCCCGGACGGCAGCGAAACCTTCGACCGGGTGGTATTGGCCTGCCACAGTGATCAGGCCCTGGCCTTGCTTGAAGACCCGAGCCAGGCCGAACAAGAGATCCTCGGCGCCCTACCCTACGCCGACAACGACGTAGTGCTGCACACTGACACGCGCTTGCTGCCTGACCGCAAGCTGGCCTGGGCCAGTTGGAATTACCGGCTGACCGGCCACTCGCAGAATCAGGCCGCCGTCACCTACGACATGAACATCCTGCAGGGCATCGACAGCGACACTACCTTTTGCGTCAGCCTCAACCAGACGCAAATGATCAACCCGCTGAAGATCCTCGCGCGCTACACCTACGCCCATCCGCAGTACAGCCTGGCTGCCGTGGCCGCTCAAGCACGCTGGGAAGAATTGCACGGTACCCGCAACACCTTTTATTGCGGCGCGTACTGGGCCAACGGCTTCCACGAGGACGGCGTGGTCAGCGCCCTGCGCGTGGCCCAGGCGTTCGGGGAAAGCCTGTGAACAGCGCCCTGTACAGCGGCTGGATCGCCCATCGCCGGTTTACGCCCAGGGCCCACGCCTTTCGCTACCGCATCGGCCTGCTGTATCTGGACCTCAGCGAACAGGATGCAGTGCTCGGGCTTTCACCTCTGGCCGGCACTGGTCGCCTGGCGCCTTTCGGCTTTCGCCAGCAGGATTACCTGCGTGAACTCACGTGCCACGGCATGAGCTTGAGCGATGCGGTGCGCCATGAAGTCGGCAAAGCTCTGGGGCGTACACCCCAGGGCGCTATCTGCCTGCTGACCCAGGCCCGCAGTTGGGGCCTGGCGTTTAACCCGGTGAGTTTCTTCTACTGCTTCGAGGCCGACGGGCAGTTGGCCGCGATCCTGTGTGAAGTAACCAACACGCCATGGCGCGAGCGCTATCACTACGTGCTGCCGGCCCAGCCCCTCGACGCCGATGAGCATCAGCACTTCGCCGTGGCCAAGGCGTTCCATGTGTCGCCCTTCTTACCGCGCGACCTGGAATACCGCATGAGTTTCAGCCCGCCATCTGCCCGGCTCGGCGTGCACATGGCCGACTGGCAGGGCACGCAAAAGGTTTTCGACGCCACCTTGAGCCTGGAAAAACATTCACTCAGCCGCGCAAGCCTGCATCGCTATTTGTGGCGCTTCCCTTGGATGACCGCCAAGACCTGCCTGGCAATCTACTGGCAAGCCTTGCGCCTGCTGCTCAAGCGCACACCGATTTTTTCCCACCGGGCCGCCGATGGCGCCTCTCGCACCGCCGTCGGGTACACCAAGGATCGCCGCCATGAAATCCCCTAGCTTATCGGTCAAGGCTAACCGCCTGAACGTCAATGGCATGACCGCTGCGCTGTTGCGCAAGGCGGTGCTGCGCCAGCTCAGCCAACTGCGTCACGGCCAGTTGGTGGTGATCGAAGACGGCGAGCGACAAGTGTTCGGCGCACGGGAAGCGCACCTGTTAGGCGAAATTCAGATTCTCGACTCGGCGGTATGGGGCCTGGTGGCCGCCAATGGTTCGATCGGCGCCGGCGAGGCGTTTATCCATGGTTACTGGACCAGTCCCGACCTCACCGCCGTGGTCCGGGTGATGGTCAGCAACCTGGACGTACTCGACGCCATGGAAGGTGGCCTGGCACGCATGGCCCGCCCGTTCACCCAAGGCCTGCACTGGCTCAACCGCAATACACGCAAGGGCTCGCAGAAAAACATCGCCGCCCACTACGACCTGGGCAACGATCTGTTCGAAGAGTTTCTCGACCCGACCATGATGTACTCGGCGGGGCAGTTTTTGACACCCGATGACAGCCTGGAACAAGCGCAACTGAACAAGCTGGAGCGCATCTGCCAGAAACTGGCGCTCAAGCCCAGCGACCATCTGCTGGAAATCGGCACCGGCTGGGGCAGCATGGCGTTGTATGCGGCGCAGCATTACGGCTGCAAGGTCACCACCACGACCCTGTCCAAGGAACAATTCGCCTACACCGAAAAACGCATTCATACGCAGGGCCTGCAAGATCAAGTGACCTTGCTGCTCAGCGATTACCGCGACCTCACTGGCGAGTATGACAAGCTGGTGTCGATCGAGATGATCGAAGCGGTGGGGCATCGGTTCCTGCCGACCTATTTCAAACAATGTGCGCACTTGCTCAAGCCCAACGGCCTGATGCTGCTGCAAGCCATCACCATTCGCGAACAGCGCTTTGAACAGGCCAAGCGCAGCGTCGACTTCATCCAGCGCTACATTTTCCCCGGTGGCGCCCTGCCCTGTGTCCAGAACATGCTGCACATCGTCAGCCGCGACACCGACATGAACCTGCTGCACATGGAGGACTTCGGCCTGCACTACGCCCGTACCCTGCGCCTGTGGCATGAAAACTTCCGCCGCGCCCATGGCCGTCTCATGGAACTGGGCTACGACGAGTATTTCCTGCGTTTGTGGGAGTTCTACCTGTGCTATTGCGAAGGCGGGTTTATGGAACGCACCATCGGTACCGCACAACTGCTGCTGGCCAAACCCGCGGCGATCAACCCGCCATTGCTTGGGCGCTTCAGTGCTTAAAACCCTGGCCAATGCCGTGCTGTTCCAATGCGGCTGGTTTGCCTGCGTACTCGGCGGCGACAGCCCATGGCTGCTGGCGGGGCTGGCGGTATTGAGCGTGCACCTGCTGTGGATAAGTTCGCTGGCGGATGACGGCCTGCTCGTGCTCAACGTGACACTGGCAGGCACACTGCTGGACACGCTGTTGCGCACCCTGGGCGTTTTCCACTTCAGCGAGCCCGGGCCGTTGATTCCATTCTGGTTGATCGTACTGTGGGCGCTGCTGGCCACGACCCTGCGCCATTGCCTGGCCTGGAGTGCACGGCCCTGGTGGCTGGCCGGCCTGTTGGGCGCAGTGGGTGGGCCTTTGTCTTATTACGCCGGCAGCCAATTGGCCGGCGTGGGTTTTGGCTACGGCACGGCAGCGACTCTGATCGGCCTGGCGCTGTTATGGGCCATGCTGTTCCCCTTGCTGCACGGGCTCGCGCGCAAGCTCGAACACTGACGCTTGTCCGAGCATTCATACACGTTTAACGCACTTGCCTTACACTGCGCGGCTATGACCAACATCCCCCATATCCAAATCACTGAACCGGCCGTCACCTGCTCGACGTGCGCGGCCTGCTGCTGTCAGCTGGAAGTCATGCTGATCACCGACACCGGCGTGCCGCAGCGCTTTATCGATACCGATGAGTGGGGCGGCGAAGTGATGCTGCGCCTGGACGACGGCTGGTGCGCGGCACTGGATCGAGACACGATGATGTGCACGATCTATGCGCTTCGACCGCTGATTTGCCGGGAGTTCGAGATGGGAGCGCCGGAGTGTCTTGAAGAGCGGGAAGGCATCGCGACGGTCTACCGCTGATCCTGCGATGAGCAAAGATCTAAATGTGGGAGCAGCTCGCGAAGGCGGAGGGTCAGTCTATGCATGTGCTAGCTGATACACCGATTTCGCGAGCAAGCCCGCTCCCACAGGGGGGGCTTCGTTGTTGTTGAATTACAACGGCATGGTGTAGTGCAACGAGTAGCTCTCTACCCCGTCGTTATTGCTGCTGATGCCGGCGTTGGAATAGTGCGTGGCGCGAATGCCCACTTCATGCCCACCGGTAAACCGCAGGCCGAAACCCAGGCGGTCTTCGAACTGAAAGGCTTGGCCGATGTTGTTGTCTTCCAGCCGGGTACGGGAGAACACCGCCACGCCGATACCGGCTTCGATGTAGGGCTTGACTGACTGGCCGGCAAACTCATACACAAACACCGGCGAGAACGACAGGCTGCTGGCACCTGCACGGTCATCACCTTCCCAATACGTGTAGGCGCCGCTCCAGTAGCCGGTCAGACGGCCAACATCGCTTTGCATCCAGCTTTTATCCCAATCCGAAGTCAGGCCCAGTCGATAGGTCAACGTCGAATCACTGGTACTCCCCAACCCGAACTCCAGGCCGGCGGCCTGGGCTGAAACAGAGTGTCCCAACACAGCGGCCGCAATCGCAGCCAAACAGAACAAGCGCTTCATAAGAAACATCCTTCCGAACGAAGTTATAGAGTTTTAAACAGGCTAACTGGCTATAGAAGCTGACGTAGAGCCGGAAGTTCAGCTTTTATCAGCACCATTTCACGAAATTTTCACGAGCCAAAGCTTCGCACAACTCCGGGATGTTTCCAAAGTGTCGGTAGGATATTTCTTAGGTGAGTCAGATCGCCGCTGGTCCAGAACTGTGCAGTATCGGGATTGCCAACTGCCAGCAGGTCGCGCCCATCCAGCAAGCGCTTGAGCTGGCGCGCCACCGCGGCGCCGGTGTCGATCAGGATAATGCTGGGGGGCAGCATCTGCGCCAGGAGCGGCTTGAGGAAGGGATAGTGGGTGCAACCCAGGATGATGGTGTCGCAACCGGCGCTAAGCAGCGGCTCGATATAGCCCTGCAACAGTACATGCAAGGCCGGGCTGTTCAGGTCACCGGCTTCAATCAGCTCCACCAGGCCCGGACAGGGTTGGGTCACCACTCGTACATCAGTGGCGAAGCGGTCGAGCAAGGCCGCAAATTTGGCGCTTTGCAGCGTGCCGGTGGTGGCGAGCACACCCACCACGCCGCTGCGGGTAGCGGCAGCAGCGGGCTTGACCGCAGGCTCCATGCCGACCAAGGGCCAATCAGGGTAGTCCTGACGCAAATCGGCAACGGCGGCGACCGTTGCGGTGTTACACGCGATCACAAATGCCTTGGCGCCGCGCTCGCGGAAAAACTCGGCGACGGTTCGAGAACGCTCAAGGATGAAAGTGGGAGTTTTCTCACCATAAGGGATATGCCCGCAGTCGGCCACGTACAGCAGCGATTCATGGGGCAATAACTGCTGGATTTCTTCCAGCACCGTCAGGCCGCCGACGCCGGAGTCGAACACACCGATGGGCGCGCCCTTAACCATGCCGGGTTCCACACACGCTGCAACCCGGGTCGCGCTTGACGCGCAATTCGCGAAAACGCGTGGTCAAGGCGTCGATCAGCAACAGGCGACCCACCAGCGGCTCACCGAAACCTGCCAGCAGCTTCAAGGCTTCCAGCGCTTGCAGGCTCCCGACCAGCCCCACCAATGGTCCGACCACGCCGGCTTCGCTGCAGGTCAGTTCGGTGTCGCTGCCGTGCCCGTATAAACAGTGATAGCACGGGCTGTCGGCGCGACGCGGATCGAACACCGACAATTGCCCCTCAAGGCGAATGGCCGCGCCACTGATCAATGGCTTGCCCGCCACGACGCAGGCCGCATTCACCGCTTCGCGGGTAGAGAAGTTGTCGCTGCAATCGAGCACCACATCCACTGCGCCGATTGCAGAGACCAGCGAGTCAGCATCCAGCGCCACGCGATGGGGGGTCAGGGTGATTTCAGGGTTGATCGCGCTCAGACGAAGCATGGCCGAATCAACCTTGGTCTGCCCTACGCTGTGGGTGTCATGGATGATCTGGCGTTGCAGGTTAGTCAAATCGACCGTGTCAAAATCCGCCAGGTGCAGCTCACCTACACCGGCCGCGGCGAGGTAGAGCGCAACCGGGGCGCCCAGACCGCCGAGGCCGACGATCAACGCGCGGCTCTGTTTCAGGCGCAACTGGCCGTCGATGTCGACATGCTGCAACAGAATCTGCCGGCTATAGCGCAACAGCTCCTGATCGGTCAGCACGGTCGGTGCCCCAGGGTGATGCGTTCGTGACCGCCAAGATCGATACGACTGTGTACGCCTTCAAAGCCTTGGCTCAGCAACAAGTCACGCACAGCCAGGGCCTGGTCGTAGCCGTGCTCAAGCAACAGCCAGCCGCCAGCATTCAGATGGGCCGGTGATTCATTGATGATCAGGCGCAAATCGTCCAGCCCATCAGGCCCGGCCACCAGGGCGCTGGCCGGTTCAAACCGTACATCCCCCGCCACCAGGTGCGGATCGTTGTCAGCAATGTAGGGCGGGTTACTGATGATCAAGTCGAAGCGATCGCCTTGCAGGGCGCTGAACCAATGGCTGTTGAGCACCGTGGCGTTATTGAGGTGCAGGCGCTGGCGGTTGCGCTCGGCCAGGGCCACCGCTTCGAGCACGCGATCAACGGCGGTGACCTGCCAGGCCGGGCGCTCGCTGGCTAACGCCAAGGCAATGGCGCCACTGCCGGTGCCCAGGTCCAGGACATTGGCCGGGGTAGCAGGCAGCAGTTCCAGAGCGGCTTCCACCAGCAATTCGGTTTCCGGACGCGGGATCAGCGTGTGCGGTGCGACCTCCAGATCCAGCTTCCAGAAGCCTTGCTGGCCGAGGATATAGGCCACCGGCTCGCCGCTGCGGCGGCGCTGCAGGTAGTCGGCAAAGGTCAGGGCGTCTTCGCTGCTGACGATCTTTTCCGGCCAGGTGTGCAGGTAGCTGCGGGACTTGCCCAGGGCGGCGGCCAGCAGCAGTTCCACATCCAGGCGCGCGGTGGGCGAATCGGGCAGGTCGGCCGCACGTAGCAGGCTGGCTATGATGGTCATTTATTCACCTATCGCGGCCAGTTGATCCGCCTGATATTCGGCGAGCAACGGCTCGATTACCGCATCCACGCCACCGGCGAGAATCTCATCCAGGGAATAAAGGGTGAGATTGACACGATGGTCGGTTACCCGGCCTTGGGCAAAGTTGTAGGTTCGGATGCGCTCGGAGCGATCGCCCGAGCCCACCAGCAGCTTACGCTCGCTGGCAATCGCGTTGGCGGCGGCGCTGGTTTGCTGGTCGTTCAATTTGGCCGACAGCCAGGACATGGCCCGCGCCCGGTTCTTGTGCTGGGAACGTTCTTCCTGGCATTCCACCACGATGCCCGACGGCAAGTGGGTAATCCGAATCGCCGAGTCGGTCTTGTTGACGTGCTGGCCACCGGCGCCCGACGAGCGGTAGGTGTCGACACGCAAGTCCGCGGGGTTGATCTCGATGGCTTCCTGCTCGTCCGGCTCAGGCAACACCGCCACGGTGCACGCCGAGGTATGGATACGGCCCTGGGACTCAGTCGCAGGGACACGCTGCACACGGTGGGCGCCGGATTCGAACTTCAGCTTGCCGTAGACGTTGTCACCTTCGACCCGAGCAATGACTTCTTTATAGCCACCGTGTTCACCTTCGTTCTCGGACAGGATCTCGACCCGCCAGCCGCGTCGTTCGGCGTAGCGCGAATACATGCGGAACAGGTCGCCGGAGAAAATCGCCGCCTCGTCGCCACCGGTACCGGCGCGGATTTCGAGGAACACGTTGCGCCCGTCGTTGGGGTCCTTGGGCAGCAGCATGCGTTGCAGGTCGCCTTCCAGTTCGGCGAGTTTTTCCTTGGCCTCGCGGACTTCTTCCACGGCCATTTCACGCATGTCCGGGTCATTGTCCTTGAGCAGCGCCTGGGCGCCTTCGAGGTCAGCCTGCACTTTGCTGAGATGTTTGTAGGTGGCTACAATCGGCTCAACTTCGGCGTACTCCTTGGAATAAGCGCGAAACTTGGCCTGATCAGAAATGACCTCGCCGTCGCCGAGCAAAGCGGTCAGTTCTTCGAAACGGTCCTGGAGCACGTCCAGTTTATTGAGCAGTGACGCTTTCATTGCGGTTTTTTATCCGAAGAGCTGTCTGACGCGCCCTCACCGAGGGCAAAGAGTTCCTGAGCCATGGCCAGCGCATCGAGGCGGCCTTCGGCGGTAAGCTTTTTCAACTGAACGCTGGGTGCATGGAGCAGTTTGTTGGTCAGGCCACGGGCCAATTGCATCAGCACCTCTTCGGCGCTGCTGCCGTTGGCGAGCAGACGCTGGGCCTTGAGCAACTCTTCATCACGCAGGCGTTCGCCCTGCTGACGATACGCCTTGAGCACATCCACCGCCGCCAATTCACGCAGGCGCACCATGAAATCTTCAGCACCGGTGCTGACCATCTCCTCGGCGGCCTGGGCGGCCCCCTGGCGGCTCTTGAGGTTCTCGGCGACCACTTCATGCAAATCGTCGACGCTATAGAGGTAAACGTCGTCCAACTCGCCGACTTCGGGTTCGATATCCCGGGGAACGGCGATATCCACCATGAAGATCGGCTTGTGCTTGCGCAGTTTCAACGCGCTCTCGACCGCACCTTTGCCGAGGATCGGCAACTGACTGGCGGTGGAGCTGATAACGATATCACTGCGCACCAGTTCAGCCGGAATGTCTGACAACAGCACGGCATGAGCACCGAACTGTTCAGCGAGGATACTCGCCCGTTCGAGCGTGCGGTTGGCGACAACGATGCGCTTCACGCCTAAATCGTGCAGGTGCCGGGCTACCAGGGTAATGGTTTCACCGGCACCGATCAGCAGCGCCTGGCTGCGCTGCAAATCGCTGAAAATCTGCTTGGCCAGGCTGACAGCGGCAAAGGCCACCGACACCGGGTTTTCGCCGATAGCCGTGTCGGTACGCACCTGCTTGGCCGAATTGAAGGTGGCCTGGAACAGGCGCCCCAGCAGCGGACCGACCGTGCCGGCCTCACGCGCTACAGCATAGGCAGACTTCATCTGGCCAAGAATTTGCGGTTCGCCCAACACCAGCGAGTCGAGACCGGCCGCCACACGCATCATGTGACGAACTGCCGCATCCTCTTCATGCACATAGGCACTGGCGCGCAGGTCATCGAGGCTCAAATGGTGATAATCGGCCAGCCAGCGCAGTACCACATCCGCGCAAAGATGTTCCTGCTCTATATAGAGCTCGCTGCGATTGCAGGTCGAAAGGATCGCAGCTTCGCGGCTGTCGGTGAGCCGGCAGAGCTGCTGCAAGGCCTCAACCAACTGCTCTGGCGTAAACGCCACGCGCTCGCGCACGTCTACGGAGGCAGTCTTGTGGTTAATACCGAGTGCGAGGAAGGCCATTCAATATCGCTGATGATGTCGGGAAGCCGACAATTGTCCTACTTCGAAAGATCCAGAACAACCACCGTCGTCTATTGTCCTAATGCGTTATGCCTATAAAGGCCTCCACTGAGACTCGGTTATGTTTGGCCGAAGGCTTGTGTCATGATGATCCGACCGCAGGTTAGTCGTCCTCTTCCTATATGAATAGATCTTCCGCGTTGCTCCTTGCTTTTGTCTTTCTCAGCGGCTGCCAGGCCATGGCACCCGTGTCGCCGGAGGCTACGCCGCCGGTAGAAGACACCTCCCCCGCCCCTGAAAAGCCCAAGGTTTATTCCTCGTTCAGTGAAGAAACGATCTACAGCCTGCTGACGGCGGAACTGGCCGGCCAGCGTAATCGTTTCGATATTGCGCTGGATAATTACGTGACCCAGGCCATCAACACCCAGGATCCGGGCATTTCCGAGCGGGCGTTTCGCATCGCTGAATACCTGGGCGCCGACCAGGCTGCGCTGGATACGTCGCTGATCTGGGCAAAAAATGCCCCCGACGATCTGGAAGCCCAGCGCGCCGCCGCCGTGCAACTGGCGCGCGCGGGCCGCTATGACGACTCTATGGTCTATATGGAGAAAGTCCTGCAGGGCAAGGGCGACACGCATTTCGATTTCCTGGCGCTGTCGGCCGCCGACACCGATCAGGACACCCGCAATGGCCTGATGAAGAGCTTCGACCGCCTGCTGCAAAAGCATCCGAAGAACAGCCAGCTGATTTTCGGCAAAGCCTTGCTGTTGCAACAGGATGACGAAGCCGACGCCGCACTCAAATTGCTTGAGCAAAACCCGCCGGAAGACGGCGAGATCGCGCCAATTCTGCTGCGAGCACGCCTGCTGCAGAACCTCAACCGCGGCAAGGAAGCGATTCCTCTGCTGGAAAAAAGCATCAAGAAATACCCGGACGACAAGCGCCTGCGCCTGACTTATGCGCGAATGCTGGTTGAGCAGGACCGCATGGAAGACGCCAAAGTGCAGTTCGCCAACCTGGTCCAGCAATACCCCGACGACGACGAACTGCGCTATTCGCTGGCCCTGGTGTGCCTGGAAGCCAAAGCCTGGGATGAGGCCAAGGGCTACCTGGAACAGTTGATTGAACGTGACAGCCATGTCGACTCGGCGCACCTGAACCTGGGCCGCATTGCTGAAGAACGCAACGACCCGCAGGCCGCCCTGCTCGAGTACGCCCAGGTCGGCCCCGGCAATGACTACCTGCCCGCCCAGTTGCGCCAGGCCGACATCCTGATGAGCAATGGCCGTACCGACGAAGCGGAAAAACGCCTGGCCGCGGCCCGCGATGCCGAGCCGGACTACGCCATCCAGCTGTACTTGATCCAGGCCGAGACCTTATCGGCCAACAAGCAGGGCGAACGCGCCTGGAAGCTGCTGCAACAAGCGTTATTGCAATATCCCGACGATTTGAACCTGCTGTACACCCGCGCCATGCAGGCTGAAAAACGCAATGACCTGGCCCAACTGGAAAAGGACCTGCGCCTGATCATCAAGCGCGACCCGGATAACGCCATGGCACTCAACGCCCTGGGTTACACCTTGTCCGACCGCACCACGCGTTACGCCGAAGCCAAGGTACTGATCGAACAGGCCCATGCGCTCAACCCTGAAGACCCGGCCGTACTCGACAGCCTGGGCTGGGTGAATTACCGCCTGGGCAACCTCGACGAGGCCGAGCGCTTGCTGCGCCAGGCACTGGAGCGCTTTCCCGATCAAGAAGTTGCCGCACACCTGGGCGAAGTGCTCTGGGCCAAGGGCGAGCAACGCGAAGCACGACAAATCTGGGAAAAATTCCTCAAGGAACAACCCGAAAGCCCAATCCTGCGCGGCACCATCAAGCGCCTGACCGGATCCGAGACCCTTTAAGCTTATGTTCTTTCGCCACATTATCGTCTTCAGTTTTATCGCCCTGCTCGCCGGTTGCGCGGGCGTAGGCACCCGTGAATCCGTTGAAGGCCAGGGCAACCCGGCGCAATGGCAACAACACAAGGATCAGCTCAGCAGCATCGACGGCTGGCAGATCGAGGGCAAGGTCGGGGTTCGCGCGCCGAAAGATTCCGGCAGCGGCACCCTGTTCTGGCTGCAACGCCAGGATTATTACGACATTCGCCTCTCGGGCCCGCTGGGCCGGGGGGCGGCTCGCCTGACGGGCCGGCCGGGGCAAGTGAGCCTGGAAGTGGCCAACCAGGGCCGCTATGAAGCGACCTCCCCGGAGGAACTGCTGGAGCAGCAGATCGGCTGGAAGCTGCCTGTCTCGCATTTGGTCTGGTGGGTGCGCGGTCTTCCAGCGCCCGAGAGCAAAAGTCGCCTGAGCCTCAATGGCGACAGTCGCCTTGCCTCCCTGGAGCAGGACGGCTGGCAGGTGGAGTACCTGAGCTACGTGCAACAGAACGGCTATTGGCTGCCCGAGCGCATCAAGCTGCACGGCACCGACCTTGATGTCACGTTGGTGATCAAGGACTGGCAACCGCGCAAGTTGGGGCAATAACGTGACAGAACGCCTGACCCTGCCCTCGCCTGCGAAACTCAATCTGATGCTGCATATTCTTGGTCGCCGTGAAGATGGCTATCACGAGCTGCAGACCCTCTTTCAGTTCCTCGACTATGGCGATGAGCTGACCTTCGCCGTACGCGACGATGGCGTGATCCAGCTGCACACCGAATTCGAAGGCGTGCCCCACGACAGCAATCTGATCGTGAAGGCGGCGAAAAAACTTCAGCAACAATCCGGCTGCCGGCTCGGGATAGATATCTGGATCGACAAAATCCTGCCCATGGGCGGTGGCATCGGGGGTGGGAGTTCGAATGCTGCAACGACGTTGCTGGGGCTGAACCACTTGTGGCAACTGGGCTGGGACCACGATCGCCTGGCTGCGCTGGGCCTGGCGCTGGGCGCGGACGTCCCGGTTTTCGTGCGTGGCCACGCCGCGTTTGCTGAGGGCGTAGGGGAGAAACTTACCCCTGTAGAACCCGAAGAACCCTGGTATGTCGTGCTTGTGCCGCAAGTATCTGTAAGTACAGCAGAAATTTTTTCAGATCCGTTGTTGACACGTAACTCTTCTCCCATTAAAGTGCGCCCCGTTCCCAAGGGAAACAGTCGAAATGACTGCTTACCGGTTGTAGCAAGGCGTTATCCAGAGGTACGTAACGCTTTGAATTTGTTAGGTAAATTTACCGAAGCAAAATTAACCGGAACTGGAAGTTGTGTGTTTGGGGGCTTCCCAAGCAAAGCTGAAGCTGATAAAGTCTCGGCCCTTCTTACAGAGACCCTTACAGGGTTTGTAGCAAAGGGAAGCAACGTTTCGATGTTGCATCGCAAGCTGCAAAGTCTGCTCTAAAGGAATCGAGTGTTAGGCACTCGTTGCAACAGATACAGGGGCGTCGCCAAGCGGTAAGGCAGCAGGTTTTGATCCTGCCATGCGTTGGTTCGAATCCAGCCGCCCCTGCCATTTTCTAATACTCATCCAGGTTACCCTCAGCCTCTAGGTACTGCGCGTGTCCAAGATGATGGTCTTTACGGGGAATGCCAACCCCGATCTGGCTCGACGTGTCGTACGTCAGCTGCATATCCCTCTCGGTGACATCTCTGTCGGTAAGTTTTCCGACGGCGAAATTACAGCCGAGATCAATGAAAATGTCCGCGGTAAAGACGTCTTCATTATTCAGCCGACCTGCGCTCCGACCAACGATAACCTGATGGAACTCGTCGTGATGGCTGATGCCTTCCGCCGCTCCTCAGCGACTCGAATCACAGCTGTAATCCCTTACTTTGGTTATGCCCGTCAGGATCGCCGTCCGCGTTCCGCACGTGTGGCTATCAGCGCGAAAGTCGTTGCTGACATGCTGACCGTGGTAGGCATCGACCGTGTTCTCACGGTTGACCTGCACGCTGACCAAATCCAGGGGTTCTTCGATATTCCGGTAGATAACATCTACGGCTCCCCCGTTCTGGTGGATGACATCGAAGACCAGCGCTTTGAAAACCTGATGATCGTGTCCCCGGACATTGGTGGCGTCGTGCGTGCACGGGCCGTTGCCAAATCCCTGGGCGTGGACCTCGGGATCATCGATAAACGCCGTGAAAAAGCCAATCACTCTGAAGTGATGCATATCATCGGTGATGTCGAAGGGCGTACCTGTATTCTGGTTGATGACATGGTCGACACCGCCGGCACCCTGTGCCACGCGGCGAAAGCCCTGAAAGAGCACGGTGCTGCAAAAGTCTTCGCCTACTGCACACACCCTGTGCTGTCGGGCCGAGCGATCGAGAACATCGAGAACTCCATGCTGGACGAACTGGTGGTGACTAACACCATCCCGTTGTCCGCTGCTGCTCAAGCCTGTTCGCGTATCCGTCAACTGGATATCGCACCGGTAGTTGCCGAAGCGGTTCGCCGCATCAGCAATGAAGAATCGATCAGCGCGATGTTCCGTTAAGGGTCAAACCTTCGGAGCACCTCACTGACGAAAAGCGCCCCGCCCCAACATACTGTTGGGGCGGGGCTTTTTTGCCCATATCGCCTTTAGCGCTGGTCGCAAACGCTGGGGCGAATGTGGTTATTTTGGAGATACAACATGAACGATTTTACTCTGAATGCTGAAGTGCGTTCCGACCTGGGGAAAGGTGCGAGCCGCCGCCTGCGTCGTCTCGCAAGCCTGGTTCCAGCTGTAGTTTACGGTGGCGACAAAGCCCCTGAATCCATCAGCATGCTGGCCAAAGAAGTTGCCAAACTTCTCGAAAACGACGCTGCCTACAGCCACGTTATCGAACTGAACGTTGGCGGCAAAAAGCAGAACGTTATCATCAAGGCCCTGCAGCGCCACCCTTCCAAGGGCCACGTACTGCACGCTGACTTCGTACGCGTTGTAGCCGGTCAGAAACTGACCGCTATCGTACCTGTGCACTTTGTTGGCGAAGAAGCTCCAGTCAAGAAAGGTGGCGTTGTTTCTCACACCACTACCGAGCTGGAAGTAAGCTGCCTGCCGAAAGACCTGCCTGAGTTCATCGAAGTCGACCTGTCGGCTGCTGAAATCGGCACCATCATCCACCTGTCCGACCTCAAGGCCCCTAAAGGCGTTGAGTTCGTTGCACTGGCTCACAACGACGACAAGGCTGTTGCCAACGTCCACGCGCCACGTGTTGTAGCAGAAGATGAAGCCGGCGAAACCGCTGCCGAGTAATACACTCTGCAACGAAGGAGCTTGAGGGAACATCGCGGACCGAAACGTAGCGAGAAAGCGGGCAACAACGCGAAGTTTATCTCTGGATAAGTGAGCTCCTGTCGTCCACTTTCGCCGCACGCTGGTGTAGCGATGTTATCCACAACTCCAAAGGAAGGGCCCCTGTCGTGACTGCCATTAAACTGATCGTTGGCCTGGGAAATCCAGGCGCCGAATACGAACAGACCCGGCATAACGCGGGGGCCCTTTTTGTTGAGCGCATCGCCCACGCCCAAGGCATCAACCTTGTGGCCGATCGCAAATATTTCGGCCTGACCGGGCGCTTTTCGCACCAGGGTCAGGATATTCGTCTACTGATTCCCACCACCTACATGAACCGCAGCGGCCAGGCTGTCGCGGCGCTCGCGGGCTTCTTCCGGATCAAACCCGAAGAAATCCTGGTGGCCCATGACGAACTGGACCTGCCACCCGGCGTTGCCAAGCTCAAGCAAGGCGGCGGACACGGCGGGCACAATGGCCTGCGCGACATCATCGCGCAGCTGGGCAATCAGAATACCTTTTACCGTCTGCGGCTCGGCATTGGCCACCCAGGCGTTGCCAGTATGGTTTCAAATTTCGTCCTGGGTCGTGCGCCACGCGCCGAACAGGAAAAACTCGATGCCAGCATCGATTTTGCCCTCGGCGTGCTGCCGGATATCTTCGCCGGTGAATGGAACCGCGCGATGAAAAACCTGCACAGCCAGAAGGCCTGACTTTTACCCGAGGGGAAACACCATGGGATTCAATTGCGGCATCGTCGGCCTGCCCAACGTCGGCAAATCCACCCTGTTCAACGCCCTGACCAAGTCCGGTATTGCGGCGGAGAACTTCCCCTTCTGCACCATCGAACCCAACAGCGGCATCGTGCCGATGCCGGACCCACGCCTGGAGGCACTGGCGGCGATCGTCAACCCCAAGCGCATCCTGCCGACCACCATGGAATTCGTCGACATCGCGGGTCTGGTCGCTGGCGCATCCAAAGGTGAAGGCCTGGGCAACAAGTTCTTGGCCAACATCCGTGAAACCGATGCCATTGCCCATGTGGTCCGCTGCTTTGAAGACGAGAACGTGATCCACGTTTCCAACAGCGTCGACCCCAAGCGCGACATCGAAATCATTGACCTGGAACTGATCTTCGCCGACCTCGACAGCTGCGAAAAGCAACTGCAGAAAGTCGCGCGTAACGCCAAAGGCGGAGACAAGGACGCAGTGGTCCAGAAAGGCCTGCTGGAGCAGTTGATCGCTCACTTCACCGAAGGCAAGCCGGCACGCAGCCTGATGAAGAGCATGGGCACCGATGAGAAGGCTGTGATCAAGGGCTTCCACCTGCTGACCACCAAGCCTGTGATGTACATCGCCAACGTCGCCGAAGACGGCTTCGAGAACAACCCGCTGCTCGACGTGGTCAAGGCCATTGCCGAGGAAGAAGGCGCCATTGTTGTTCCGGTATGCAACAAGATCGAAGCTGAAATCGCCGAGCTCGATGACGGCGAAGAAAAAGATATGTTTCTTGAGGCCCTGGGCCTTGAAGAGCCTGGCCTGAACCGTGTGATCCGCGCCGGCTACGAGATGCTCAACCTGCAGACCTACTTCACCGCCGGTGTCGAAGAAGTTCGCGCCTGGACCGTCAAGGTTGGCGCTACCGCGCCACAAGCTGCCGGCGTGATCCACACCGACTTCGAAAAGGGCTTCATCCGCGCCGAAGTGATCGCCTACAACGACTTCATTCAGTACAAGGGTGAAGCCGGTACCAAGGAAGCCGGTAAATGGCGCCTGGAAGGCAAGGAATACGTCGTCAAGGATGGCGATGTAATGCACTTCCGTTTTAACGTGTAAGTACCATCCGCGGTATTGACTGCGGGACCAGAAAAAGCCGATGCATTGCATCGGCTTTTTTGTGGGCGAGCGCTTATGATAAAAGACTTATATCCAAAAAAAACAGACTCTCAGAATATTCCTACTTACCAATCGACCGATTAACTCCGCACTTATTCCTGCAACCAACAAACGTTAACTTACCATCATTTTCCTACATCACTCCTCCGCTTAAACCTCTCTACACCGAGTGACAACTTTTATAATCTACGTTCTACTGAAATGGCGCTTGCACACCGTATTTGCAACAGTGAAGTAATAGCGAACAGGGAGTATCAATTCATGTCGACCTACGTCCAGAAGGATAATAAAACAGACGTTTCACTCATCGAAGGTCCGGAAATTGAAACCACGCTTAACAACACTGCCGCGCTCAACGTTGACATTCTGTTGCTGGGAGAAACCGGCACCGGAAAAGACACTCTTGCACAGCGGATTCATCGTTTATCGGGGCGACGCGGTAATTTTGTTGCCGTGAACTGTGCGGCCATTCCAGAAAGCCTCGCGGAAAGCCAGTTGTTCGGTGTCAACAGCGGGGCTTATACCGGGGCAATACAATCAAGGGCTGGATTCGTCGAAGCTGCCCACTTGGGTACCTTGTACCTGGATGAGATCGACAGCATGCCCCTGAACCTGCAAGCCAAGCTCCTGCGCGTGCTGGAGTGCCGTGGGGTGGAACGCCTGGGCTCGACTCGGTTGATCTCCGTGGACATGCGCGTCATCGCATCAGCCCAGCAGTCGCTACAAATCATGGTCGAACAAGGCGCCTTCAGGCGTGACCTCTACTTTCGTTTGAATGTGGTCAACATCGAACTCCCCGCCCTGCGAGATCGGCGCGAACGCATCATCCCGTTGTTTCTGGAAATGGTTCAGGAAGAAGCGGAGCAGTTCAAATGCAGTGCCCCATCGGCTCCTGACAGCCTGCTGCATCAACTGCTCTGTCACTCCTGGCTGGGTAATGTGCGCGAACTACGTTCGACGGCGAAACGGTTCGTCTTGGGCCTCCCGCCGCTCTCAACTCCCGTATGCAGACAGCAACCGCCGCAGACGGACCTGAAGACACGCCTTCAACAGATTGAAAAAGCATTGATCGAAGAATCCATGTACCGCCACCACCACTGTGTAGATACCGTAGCAATTGAGTTGGGGGTCGCTAAGCGCACGCTGTATTACAGGATGAAACAATTGAATATATCACTGGCATAAGCTCAATTGTTGCTCTTACAGCTAACAAGCAGGCCATAAAAATCCTGTATTGCCAGAGATCCAATCAAACAACCGTCCGAGAAAACATTTAGTAACATCGCCACATGGAAACATCTGGAACGCATTACTTATACGGGCCACACAGTCGTTGCCAGGAGCAAATCTCTGTAACACGTAGACGTTGCCGTGATTTGACCGATGGAAAGATAAAGACCCAAAAAAACCATAGTAGGATTTTTATATGAATATTGGTGCAGGAATTGGTTCGAGCTCTGTAACGCAGACATCTTCAGGGAATATGCTTGGGGCTGGAGGCGCGACCGAGGGCTCAGCCGAAGCTATCTTCGAGAAAATGAAGGCTGATGCAATAAAAAATGGCTGGAAGAGTGCTGAAGTAAAAAATATTCAAGCATTGATCCGGTCGGGCTCAGGTCAATAATTACGAGGTGATCGATTACCTTTCAGGCTTTCCAGCCCGAAAGGTAATCATCCAACCAGCCCGACAGAGCATTTTAGTGCTCTAGAGCCGCTGTCCACCCTGAATGAGTAGACACTCCATGCAAATAGTAAACGACCGCTTTTCACAGAAAAGCAGCAATACCGAACACGACCGTACGCCACCGGAACAATCGGCAGGCGGTACGGACGTCAGTTTTTTCACGTCACTGTTCGAAGGCTCCCATCCCATAAGCACAATTTCTGCCAAGCCTGAAGTCTCACTCCTTTTGACAGAGGCATCAAAGCACCTCAGCAACTCAAGAGATGGCTTCGCAAAAATAATCCGCTCCACCAAAAAAGGAATCGATGTTGAGGCCATCGGAAATTACCCGCGCGAGTTACATAACGCACAACTGACAACACAGCTGATGGTGAAATGTCTTGCCAAGACAACGCAGTGCATTGACAAGATCAGCAACATGCAGTCTTGAGCATGAATAACTCTCTGCTTGTCGCTTTAGTTTTGAGTATGACTTTTATATTGAGCGGATGTGGTGACCGGGTAGAACTGCATCGCCAACTGTCCGAACAAGAAGCCAATGAGGTTGTAGCCGAATTGGCTGATAAACATATTCGCGCGCAAAAGGTACCGGCCAAAGACGGGGTCGTCGTAACGGTTAATACAAGCGACATCGGGCGCGCCGTACGTACCTTGGAAGCCGCCGGCCTTCCCCGGCTCGCCCGGACCACTATGGGGGATACCTTTCGCAAGGAAGGGGTAATTTCCACCCCCCTGGAAGAGCGTGCCCGCTACATCTATGCCTTGTCTCAAGAGCTTGAAACCACGTTATCCAAGATCGACGGCGTCATCGTCGCACGTGTGCATGTGGTATTGCCTGAACGCATAGCGCCGGGAGAACCGGTCCAGCCCGCATCCGCTTCCGTATTCATCAAGCATGATCCACGCCTGGACCCCGACAACATCCGCGCCCGGGTCCGCAGAATGGTGGCGAGCAGTATCCCGGGGATGACCACCGCAGTGGATAACCCGCAAAAACTCACCGTGGTGTTTGTACCAGCCTCCACTTATCAGGAACAACAACGCCTGGTGTATTTCGGCCCCTTCCTGGTGCCCGGCGACGATCTCGGATTCTGGCGAGCCAGCATCATGATCTTGCTGCTCGGTCTGGCTTCGGCCGTGGCAGCCATGATCTTCCTGCAAGCGCGGCGCAAACGTCCTCATCTGGAGCCAGCGCTTACAGGAAACTCAACGGGGCCAACGCATGGCACCTAGACCCGATCATCTGATGCGTGAGCAACTGGCCTGGGCTCAATGGTGGGCTTTTCCCTGGAAGCAGGCCCACGAAGACTGGAAAGGCGACAAGTATCGTGCGATTGAAAGGCTTTTTTATCGCGGTCGGTCAGCGCCAGAGGACCTTACGGGTTTTGTCGCCTGCTTGCCGGCTGCACCACATGCCACTGTGCTTCGGTTGGCCCTGGCCTCCACGGACCAACTCAACCTGGCGCTCGCATTGGCTAACCACACGTTCAATCCCCAGGCAGCATCACCCTTGAGTGAAGATCATCATGAGTGGTGCATGCGCCTCTCCATGGCGCTGCACCCTTCCATGCTGCCCCCACATTCCGATCCGCTGCGACTACTTCATAGCTGGGTTGAGCCCGCTACCTGGCAGCGCCTTCGATTGCGTTTCCCACGTACACGTGTGAGCGAGGCTGAAACAGCAGACGCCCCACTCGAAAGTGCGAGCAGCCGATTGAACACCCTCTGGCAGGCCGTCGTCTGGCGCGTCGCAAGCATGGCGAGCGACAACATGCCCCTGTCTCGCAAGGATGAGGAAAGCAGCGATGTTATGCCGACATACTATTGAGTTACGCAAGGACGCATCCGGCACGCGCGCCAACCTTATCCCGCGCGAAGAGCTAGCCAATTGGGAACAGGCCCACCATCTCTTGAGCCACGCCAATGCCCAGGCCGACGAATTGATACGTATGGCCGAAAAAAAATGCGAGGCCATGCTTGAACAAGCCTCACTGGAAATCTGGCAACGCGCCGACGCTCAGCTCAAGCAATGGGAACGCGACCGTCAATCGATGTGCGACAACCTTGAACACTACGCGACCGCCATCACCAACCAGGCCATTCGCTGCCTGCTCGACGAAACAACTGCCCCGCAACGGCTCGCAGCGCTGTTGAAACAATTGCTGGATAGCCAAGTTCAGGAAGTCAGTGCGACGTTGCTCTGTCATCCCCATGATCTTGAGGAGATAAGACAGGGCCTTGCCCGTCACAAGAGCAGATTCTGGAAGTTAAACGCCGACGACACGGTTCATCCTCAAACACTCGTATTGAAAACAGATGAGGGGGACTTCCGTATCAGCTGGAATGCCATGCTCGACACTTTTTTCAACCAGGGCAAAGAGTACTCGATCGAGATCTAATCCTACGAGCACAGAGACTTTATTTATATTCACCCCTTAGAACTGACTGTTTAAATTCGCCCTTCAATATAGCTATCAGAGAGAAACCATGGATTTTTTCAAAGAGCTGACTCACTCGATTGCCAGAAATAAAACATCTACATACAAGGAGTTCAAGTCCGGTTTTGAAGAAAGCCTGATGGCCGAAGACAGCGAGTTGTTTCACAACTTAGTAACGCGCAGGGAGGTTACCTTTGCGCTTTATAGTGAGCACGGTAAAACGGTCAATCAGATGCTCAAAACAACCATTGAAAGTTTTCAGTAAATGAAAGCGCTCGTGGGCGACTGGTTGAGCGGCAGGGAGGAAAAAATCGCCCTATTTGAAGGTGACGACGAAGTCACCTTGCGACGTCAGGGCGACGCCGTTTTATTGGGTGTTCAACTGACCTCAGCGGTGACAGATAACTCAGCCTTGCAAGACTGGCTGCGCCTGGGTGCGGCCAGCTTGAACCATTTCCAGGGTGCCTTGGCTCAAAAAGCTGACACAGGTGCGCTATGGCTGATTCAACGTCTGCGCACCGACCGTGGTGAAACCCACGTACTGGATTGCCTCGAGACCCTGCTGAACCAACGCGACACGTGGCGCGCCATCGTTGCGCGTCTTGTTCGTCCAGCCCAAAACCTCAAACCCACCCCGCTACGTTCACGCTCGTACTAATCAGAGAACTGTCTATGCCTAACAAGACCCATAAGGGCGGCCGCTTGTGCCTTGACTCGCCTGATGCTTCATTCAAAAGAGCCCATTGGCGGAATGTATTCCTGTTTTCCTGGCTGCTGGTTTCAACCCAAAGCGCGTTAGCGGCGATCCCCGCCGAATGGAAGAACACCGCCTACGCTTATGAAGCCGAGCATAAGCCAGTTCGGGACGTGCTCGACGACTTCGCCCAAACCTTCGGTACGCAACTGCAAATCGAGGGCCTGCTGGAGGGCACCGTCAACGGCAAGATACGCGCCAATACCCCACAATCCTTGCTCGACCGGCTGGGAGTAGAACATCGCTTCCAATGGTACCTGTACAACAACACACTCTACATCAGCACCCTGGACCAGCAGGAGTCCGCGCGCCTGGAGGTTTCTTCTGAGACCATTGCCGACCTCAAGCAGGCGCTCACTGATATTGGCCTGCTCGATAGTCGCTTCGGCTGGGGTGAGTTGCCCGAGGATGGCGTCGTGCTGGTCTCCGGACCTCGGCGCTATATCGAACAAATCAAGCAGTTCAGCAGCCAACGCCGCACCGTGGATGAAAAACAGACGGTGCTGAGCTTCCCGCTGAAGTTCGCCAACGCCGCTGATCGTCAAGTGGATTACCGCGGCCAGAAGCTGACCATTGCCGGTGTTTCCAGCATTGTGCAAGGGCTGCTGGAGCCCCGTTCAAATCCGATCTCCTCGGTGCTGAGCCAGCGCCCTTCCTCACAGCCCGCGCCTATTGCGCCGAATGTTGCCCGCTTGAGCAACCCCATGCTGGGGCAGATACTCGGTACAAACAGCAACACCATGCCATTGGATATTGGCGCCACACTCCCCCCGCGTGCACCGATACCCAGCAGCCGGATTCGCGTCGAAGCCGACATTCGCAATAACGCAGTCCTGATCTATGACCTGCCAGAGCGCCAGGCCATGTACCGCGAGTTGATCGCTCAACTCGATGTGGCGCGCAAACTGGTGGAGATCGACACGATCATTCTGGATATCGAGCGTACGCAGTTGGATGAGTTCGGCGTGAACTGGGGGTTTCAGAACAGCCGGTTCCGTGCAGGTTCGTCATCCCAACAGTTGTCGCTTGAGAATCGCGAACGTTTCTATGCCGACATACGCGCCCTGGAAGCCAAGGGGCTGGCGACTATGGTTTCCAACCCGTCCGTGCTCACCCTGGAAAACCAGCCGGCGGTGATCGACTTCAACCGCACTCAATACCTGACGCCCGGACGTGAAAACGCCACCATCTTGCCAGTCACTGTCGGTACCAGCGTCCAGGTCGTGCCCCGCGTCATCACCAGCAGGGGAAGCCATCAGATACATCTGGTCGTGGATATCGAGGACGGCACGTTCGACGAATCCAACCCCAACCGTAGCCTCAGGGACCTTGATGTTCGCCGCGGTAACGTCAGCACCCAGGCCGTCATGGCGGAAAAGCGCTCTATGGTTGTAGGTGGCTTTCACGTCACGGAAAGCACCGACAGGCAAAACAAGGTGCCGCTGCTGGGCGATATCCCGCTGCTGGGCAAAGCGCTGTTCTCTTCCAGCGAAAGGCAGAACAATCGGCGTGAACGCCTGTTTATCATCACGCCGCGCGTCATCGGCGACCAGGCCGATCCGTCTCGCTATTTGCCCCAGGCAGATCAGGCCCAACTGCAGGCGGCGCTGACACCGCTGGCCAGGCGTAACGCCCCTCACCAGCCGGTGATCAAGCGTAGCGACGTGATCAGCACCCTGGCGCACCTGGCGACTGGGCAAGTGCCCAAGGCCTTCAAGTTGGCGCCAATGCCCCTGGGGTTGAACACGCTGTGCAGTACCCGCGACCTGCTCGCACTGAGTACCGAGCGCAGCCAATGGTATGCAGGCCCTGAGTACAACGTTGCAGTCGTAGTACTACGCAACCAGTTCAACCGCAATGTGCGCATCGATGAAAAAGAATGCAGCAACTCGCAAACGCTTGCCGTCACCGTGTGGCCACACGCCTGGTTGAAACCGGGAGAGGAAGCCGAGGTATTTATTGCCATGCGTCCGGTGGTGAAGGATGAACATCTCAGCGTACCGCGCCCCACCTTGATTACGCCCTCTCAAAAGGTCCGCCCATGAAACATCAATTGTTGTGCGTCACTCTGATCGGTGCGGCGCTGCTTGTCAGCGCATGCACCCCCACGTGCCAAGGCGACTCCTGCTCACGCCCGCAATCGACCGCACAAAAGATGGTGATCTGGTGGCCATCTCACATGCGCGTCGAGCCCGGCCCTTCCGGGGAGCGAGCGGATTACCAGACGATATCGCTGGAACGATGAGCATCAAGGAAATACCCGACGAACCACGCCAGGTATTTCTGGAGAACCTGGTGAGCGGCGCTGCCACCCACCAGGTTCTCACTTGCGGCATCGAGGTGCGCGCGCTCAACGCGGGTAATCGCCCTGGGCTGGCCTTGCATGTCGCTCGCGAAGCGTTGCAGGCCGGGCAATTACAACGCGTATTGCAGCGCCGCTTTGAGCAGCCGCACGTGTTTGATGGCTGTTTTATCTATCTCGATACCCAGGGTGCCTTGGTGATCTGGCACGCACTGCCCGCCTCTCACTGCAATCCGGGCAGGCTCCTCAGCAGGATGCTCTCACTGGCCAATCTCAGCGCACTGGACCCAGGCTCCAGTCGCTGATCAGCGCTGATCAAGCTCAGGCAGTTCCAGCGTTTCGCGCTTGGCTTCGTCATCCAGCTCGCGCAAGGTGCGGTAGATCAACGCTACGGCCTGCAAGGTCTCGCGGGGAATGCTTGCACCCAGCTGCTTGGTATGGATCGTGCGGGCCAGCCACACACATTGAATCACCGGGACCTCGGCGACCTTTGCGCGCGTGCCCTTGCTGATCAGCAGGGGCAAAGGTGTCTCGCCTGGGCGGTAGTACAGCGCGACTGCAAAGTGCGTAGGGTTGACCACCAACATGTCGGCTTCTTCCAGCTTGGGCAGCTTGACCTTCGGCTCCTCTTGCGCCAATTCATGCGCCAACTGGCGGCGCTGGCCTTTCACATGGGGGTCGCCCTCCATGTCCTTGTATTCTTTGACGACCTCAACCTGTGTCATGCGCATACGCTTGGCGAAGAAGTGCTTTTGCAAAGTCAGATCGATCAGCGCCAACACCAGCAACAGCCCCAGGCAGGCATGCAGCAGGTGACGGAACAACGCGATCAGCGCCAGCAGATAACTCTGCAGGTCGCTGTTGGCAAGGTTGATCAACGCCCCCAACGCGGGCCAGACCACCACGTACACAATCAGGCCCAGCAAGAACGCCTTGGCGATGCTCATCAGCAGATTCATTAACGACTGGGCAGAGAACATCTGCTTGATCTGGCTGATAGGGTTGAGGCGATTGAAATCCATCTTCAGCGTATCCGGCGCGAACAGCAGGCCGAACTGCATCCAACTGGCAATCAGCTTCGCGGCAATCGCAAGCCCGGCCATCAACAGAGAGAACGAAAAAAACATCACCAGGCCCTCCACCAGCACTTCTTCCAGCACCCGCGCAAACGGCTGGCCCAAGCGTGAAATCGGCAACACCAGCAGTTGCTGAAAGCGCTGCAAGCTGGTTTCGGCAGTGAACAAGGCGACCTCACTGATAGCCGTCAGCGCCAGCAGCTTGCTCACATCCTGGCTCTGCGCAACCTGACCTTTCTTACGTTGGTCACGCAGTTTCTTGGCGGACGCCGGGTGCTTTTTTTCACCCGAATCACTCACGGCGCCGAGACCTTGAACAAAAGCCCCAGGTAGTGCTTAAGGTCACCCAGCTGGCTCATACGCCCGACAATAAGATCCTGTAACAGCGCGAAGTACAGCAACAAAATACCGATTCCCGCCAGGCATTTGACCGGCGGCGCCAAGGTACTCACTTGCAATTGCTGGCTGTAGACCCCCAGCAACGCGATACCGAACTCCAACAGCAACAACACGGCAATAAAGGGCGCGGCATAAAGCATCATGTGCATGAATGTGTCACTGAGCAGCCCGACAAATACGCTCATGGCATTAGCTGCTGGAAGCGGAAACCACACGGTGGGTGGCCAGATCAGGTAACTGTCCCAGATCACCTGGGTGAGTGCGCCCAACCCCAGGATGGCCATCAGCAAGTAAATCGCCAGTTGCTTGAACATGTGCCCGATCGGCGTCGCGTCCGGCCCCAGTGACGGGTTGAGTTGGCCACCGGCCAAGGCTCCACGCTGGTTGTCCAGCAGCGCTCCCACCGACTCGAACATCCAGAACGGCATCGCCAACAACACCCCCAGCAGCAACCCCAACGCTACCTCCTTGAGCATCAGCGCACCGAGCATCAATGCTGAATAGTCCTGCCCCGCCAAAGCAGCATGAATACCCGGAGCGGGCAACAACGCCATGACCATCACGATGGTGTGCCGGGGCAGGCCGCGCACATGTTGAAAACAAAACGCCGCCACCAGGATGCCACAGGGGTAGATACGCGCCATGCCGATCAACAGGCTGGGGAGATACTCAAGATAAAGCAGCACAGGCAACGCCTTAGTTCAGGGCCGAACGGCCGATCATTTCAAACGTCAGGTTGATCAGCTGGATCAACTCCACGCCAATCCAGCGGCCCGTGAGGATCAGGGTGATACCCACCGCCACTAGTTTGATACCAAAGGGTAATGTCTGGTCCTGGATCTGCATCAGCGCTTGTACCAAAGAGGTCAGCACCCCCACCACCACCGCCACGATCAGCGGCGGTGCAGACAGTACAACCACCAGCAACATGCCCTGCTTGAACAGCACGATAGGTTCCATACGCCACTCAGAGATAGGAAAGGAACAGGCTGTCGAGCAACCGCGACCAGCCAGACACCAGCACGAACAGCAGCAGCTTGAGCGGCAGGGAAATGGTCATCGGCGAGACCATCTGCATACCCAGCGCCAGCAACAGGTTGGAAACAATAAGGTCGATCACGATGAAGGGGATATAGATCAAGAACCCGATCTCGAACCCCGCCTGCAATTGCGAAAGCACAAAGGCCGGGATCAGCAGGATAAGATCCTCACGCTGTACCTCCTGAGCCATTTTCGCAGGCCACAGACGTGCGGTATTGTCCAGTAGATGGGTCAGCACATCCGCGTCCACATTACGCAGCATGAATGCACGCAAGGGGTTGATGGCCTCATTGCCGGTATGCAGAAACGTTTGCACGTTGCTCATGTCCAGAGGCGACGCCTTGATATTCTCGGCGATTTCGTACCCCACCGGCGCCATGATGAACAAGGTGGCCGCCAGAGCGATTCCGTTGATGGCCATGCTCGGAGGTACCTGCTGTACGCCGATGGCATTGCGGGTAATCATCAGCACAATCACGATTTTCAAGAAGGCTGTGCAGACCACCAACAGCATGGGCATCAACGACAGCGCGCCCAGAAATATCGCCAGGACGATCGGGTCCAGCCCTTGAAGTATCATCGACCGAACACCACTCGGGACAACTGCAACCCCAGGCGTCCGTCAACTTCCACCAACTGCCCCTGGCCGATGGGCCGATCGCCATAAAACAGACCCGCCATGCCTGGGGCAAAGCCGGTAATGCCCAGTACCGAGCCGGGCACGAGGTTACGCAACTCCCCCAGGGTCAGGTTCAGTGTTCCGCAGCGTACGCTCAGCGTCATGCTCAATTCATCGAACGGCTCGGGGCCGAATACGTCCATTACGGGTTCATCGTCTTCATGCCCCGAGTGATGAGGTACATCTAAATCTTCGTCCACAGACACGTCCTCGATAGAAGTAAGAGTGAAACGTAACCACCCGGTGTCATCGTCAATGCCGCCATGCAGGCGCTCTCTGCCGACCGACACATAACCGCTGCCCCGGGCCTGGAAAAAGGTCTGTTCAAGCAGCAGCACATCGCCGGCTCGCAGACTGCCGGCCTGTACAATCGGTAACCGCAACCGCCCAAGGGTCACGGCAATTGCCAGTTGAAACGACAACGGCAGCGGCGCAGCCGTGGCCCGCCAGGCCCCCGCCTCGTACAAAGCCAAAAAGCTTTCGCTGCTCAACCACACATAACCCTCAACCCACGATGCCCCCAGGGTCACGGTGAGGCGACAGCCAAAGCCCTTTGGTCGCCCGGTGTGTAGCAATCGCACATAACCCAACAGCGCTCGCACTTCGGGGCTCAGGTAATACTGAAACAACGTCCAGAACCAGGAATCCGGTTCGTTGTCGACCCCTGCAAGGGTCACCGGACATTCGCCCAGCAGGCTAAGCAACGGCCCCGCCTTGGCGAGCGCCAGCACACCGCACTGCGTGTCGAAGCACACCACGTCACCGCCAACAGGCGCACGCCCAGGCTCAAGCCGCAACTCACCGGCCTGACCCGCAACATGGAACGGCAGGTACAGGCCGCGACCCAGCTGGCGGCGTGCGGTAACCCCGTCACTCTGGATCGAAGGTAATGTCAGTAGCGGTACGATCATGGGTTGCCGACGCTTGGCAAAAGAAGGCTGACCGGCAGCCCCAGCGCTTGCGTAAAACGGTCCTCACACTGTTGCCGTACGCCGCTGAGCCAGCGGGCCGTGGCGTCGTGTTCCGCTTCCAGTCCAATGGCCCAGCCGCTCTGCTCTCGGCGCACGCTGGCGTTGATCCGCCCCAGGCGTGGCAAGTACAACACTGCCTGCAACGGCCACTGCGAACCGGCCAACACACGAGGCGTCAGTTGTTCGGCCAGCGCCTCGATCATGGCAATACCGGCCGCAGATTTTTTTCGCGACAAGGAGGCGCTCGTCCCGGCGCCCTCCCCATCACCCGCAAACAAACGCGCAAACAGTCGCCCTTGTTCCCACGCAACCACGCCCGCCGCTCCTGACTCACGCTCTTCGCGCTCACGCAGGGGGGGGCGTTCAGTGGGTTTATTCGCAACCTGGGTCATGTCGGCTCCTGTGCAAGCAAAAGTGATAGCTCCTGTAACTTTTCCACCTGTCGCAGGCATTCGGTGGCTTGCCTCTGGGCACTGCCAACGTGGTGTTCCTTTTCTTGCCGTTGGTTGCGCAGCGCCTCAAGCTGCCCCTCTTCGCGCTGGGTACTGGCGGATAAGGAGCGCTCCTGTGCGTTCCAGGATTTCAGGCCCGCCAAGGTCAAGAGCTGGCCCTGGTGCTGACTGAGCAACTCAGCACTTTGCCGGGCTTGCTCCTGCCGAGCGTGTTCAAGTGCATCCTGGGCCTGCTGGATATGCGCGAGCAGGGCCTGCTGCGCACGCTTGGCCTCACGCAGGGCACGTTCGGCACGATCGGCCCTGTGCCTGCGCAGGCAACGCAGCATCTGCACTTCATCGTGCAGCACATCAGAAGGGGACATAGGTCGTCAGCTCCTTGAGTTGCTCCAGCGTGACGGCCATCGGTGTCGGCTCACGCAAATCCTGGCGCAGGAAACCGTCCACCGCCTGGCGACTGTTCACGGCCAGGTCCGTCAACGCATCGCTGCCAGGCTGGTACTCGCCCAGCTTGAGCATCAACTCGATCTGCTGGTACGCCGATAACAACCGTCGCAACGCCGTGCCCGCCTGAATATCCTCTGGCGCCGCAACGTTGCTCAATATTCGTGAAAGGCTCGCCAACACATCCACCGCCGGATAGTGCCCACGCTCAGCCAATTTGCGCGACAGCACGATGTGGCCGTCGAGCAATGAACGTACTTCATCGGCCACCGGGTCGTTCATGGAGTCCTGCTCAATCAGCACTGTGTAGATCGCTGTGATCACGCCGTCACGGGTCAACCCGGCGCGCTCCACCAAGCGCGGGAGCAAGCTGTACACCGAAGGCGGCAGGCCTCCGCGCCCCAGGGGTTCGCCGGCAGCCAGGCCGATTTCACGCTGGGCCCTGGCGAAACGGGTCAGGGAATCAATCAGCAGCAACACCCGCTGGCCCTTGCGCCGAAAACCTTCAGCCAGTGCCGTGGCGGTAAAAGCGGCGCGGGCACGCTCCATGCTGGAGCGATCAGACGTGGCACACACCAGTACCGCTTTGGAGCGCAGTTGCTCATCGAGCTCATGGTCGAGAAACTCACGCAGCTCGCGCCCCCGCTCGCCGATCAAGCCGAACACGATGACATCGCATTCGACGTTACGGGCGATCTCGGCCAACAAGGTGGTTTTGCCACAACCGGCCCCGGCGAACAGACCGACACGCTGGCCTTCACCGAGCGTCATCAATCCATCGATGGACCGCACCCCGGTGGCCAGCGCACGGTTGATACGCGGCCGCTCGGTGGGCAAGGGCGCTTCACATAACACCGGGCTGGTATCCGGCAGTTCGGATTCGACAAATGCGCTGGCACCCTGGCCCGTAATCGGCCTTCCGAAACCATCCAGAACCTGGCCCAGGAGCGCCTCGCTGACTTGCACCCTATGCGACACGCCCAGGCGCTCGACCGGCGCCCCCACGCGCACGCCTTCCAGGTTCCCAAGGGCACTGAGCACCGCATCCTGCTGATCAAAACCGATGATTTCAGCGAGCATGCAGTCACCCGGACCTTTTTCCACCTGGCACAAGTCACCGATACGCGCCTGAGGCAGCCGGCACTGCAGCAGCATACCGTTGACGCGCTGGATTCGCCCGCGCATGGACACCGGCGCAAAGCTGCCAAGCGCCTGGGCCTGGCGTTGCTGCCAGGCGTCCAGACGCGCTTGCTCGGAGGTACTCACCAGTGCACCTCGTAACGCTGTGCGCCATCAAAAACCACTTTGCTGTTGTCGATCAGCACCAGGCGCAAGCCGTCCACCTGATCCCCCAAAAAGAGCCGGCTACCCTCTTCCAGAACCACATGGCCGTTAGGTCCGCCGACTATTTGCACGATCCTGAACGGCAAGGCGTCATCTCGCACACGTACACGACTGATCACCGGCACCATACTGTCGAATTGCTCACCAAAGCGGCTGAGCATCCGCGACACCAGCTCCACGTCGTCCTGGGAAACATCGCCGTTTAGCACGACTTGACCGTTGATGACTTGCAAGTCGATCCGTTGGCTCAGCTCACGCTCGCCGAGCATTTTCAACAACTGCTGACGCACATCAAACGGTGAAGCCAACTCTTGTTTGCCAATCACCGATGGCATCAGCGAAGCCTGCGCGTCATGTTCCCCGGTTGAAACCATGCCCACCACTGCGATGACTACCGCCACCACCAGCATCAGGCTGATCAACCGCTTTTGCTGCGAGGGTGAGATGGACGATAACGGCAGTGTCTGCACAGGTTGTTCCGGTGATGGCAATGCTGCAGATACCGGGGCCTCAGGTTCAGGCCCAGGCCATGGATGATCTGCCAAGGCGACGCACAATCTCACGCTGCCCACCAGAAAGGGCGCGTTCAACGCCAGGCTCGGGATCTGCGCCAAGGCCTGGCCATCAGCCCCGTACACCAGCTGCGCCTGGGCCTGCACCGACCAGTTAGCGTCGCAAAACTGCAGCAGGGCATGATGCTCGGCGACCCCAGGATCGCTCAGCACCAGGTCAGCGTCCGGCTGGGCACCGATGCTCCATCGCTCGCCGAACAACGGCAACGCAGCGCCCTGGCGCAGCCCATCAAGCACGCGTAACTCATACATCATCGAGCCCTCCTTCGTACTGTCCATGGCTGCGAAATCATGCCGCTGCGCCACGCATCAATGCTTCCTGACCGAGGTCAATGCGCCCCAACACCTTGACCTTGGATGTGCTCCCCAACTCAGCGAAAGACAGCACCGGTACATGGTTGAACTCTTCGAGCAATAAAGTCCGCAAGGGGCTGCGCAAGTCCTGCGCCACCAACATCACGCTCTTGCTCTTGGCCCTCAAGGTAAAGGCCTGATTGAGCAGGTTGATAAACGCCGCGCTGTGATCCTGGTCCAACGCAAAGAACACCCCGGTCTGGGTCTGGCGCAGGGCTTCGCGCAGGATGTTTTCGCTTTGCGCAGACAACAGCCAGGCGTGCAGGCCGTCGGCTTCGCTGTACTGGTGATAGATCTGCGCCTTGAGAGCAATGCGTGCATAGTCGGCCAGGGCTTCCGGCTCACGCTCATGCTGTCCGTACTCGATCAGCGATTCGACAATCAGCCGCACCGCCCGCAGCGGGACACCTTCACTGGCCAGGCGCTGCAACACCGCAGAAAAACGCGACAGCGGCATGATGCGCTGCAGTTCCTGCACCAGTTCCGGCTGATTATGCTCAAGCCAACTCAGGATCGACTTGCTCTCCTGAATCCCCAGGAACTGTGGCCCGCTGAGCATCATCGCCTTCCTCATACGCTCCAGGATCAGGCTCGTGGCGGTGAAGCGCTCCAGTTGCGGATCATCAAGCAGCGTATCGTCAGGGGCCAACCAGAGCCAATCCTGTTCATCGCGCTCAGCCAACCCGGCGATGGCGTGCTCTGGCTCAACCTCAAACGCCATGCGCTCAACGGCCACATGATTGACCACTGACGCCCTGACCATGGGGACTTCATGCACACAAAAGCGCATCTCATCAGGGGCCAGGGAGTCATCGAGCTCGACTTCGAACGGCGGCAATGTCAGGCCAATATTGGCGACCAGCGAATTTCGCGCCTGGCGAATCCCGTGAATCAGATTCGTCACTTCAGGCGTGCCACGCAGAACAGGGGAAAACTGCAACAGGTAAGGGCGCGACGGGTCAAAGCCGCGCAAGTCCTCTTTACCGTTCTCTTCAGGGCGAACGACTTCGGCGGCCTCGTTGGAAGGCCCTGACTGGTGTTGACGCTGGCGCACCAGGTAGTAACCCACGCTGCCGGTGATCAGCGCGATCAGGATAAATACCAGGGTAGGCATACCTGGGACCGCGGCAAACGCAAGCATTCCCACCGAGGCAATTATCCAACTCTTGGGCTCGCTGGTCATTTGCCGGGCAATTTCGACGCCCATGTTACTGACGCCTTTGCGTCCATCCGGCGCAACACGGGTGATGATCATGCCCGCAGTCAAAGAGATCAGCAGCGCCGGAATCTGTGCAATCAGGCCATCGCCGATCGTCAGTACCGAATACAACGCCATCGAATCGCCTGCGCTCAAGCCGTGCTGGAACATTCCTGTGGAGAAGCCGCCCAACAGGTTGACCACGACGATGATCAAGCCGGCGATAGCGTCGCCCTTGACGAACTTCATCGCCCCATCCATGGCCCCAAACAGCTGGCTCTCACGCGACAACTGCTCACGCTTGTCCCTCGCCTGCATGCCGTCAATCAGCCCTGCACGCAGATCGCTATCGATAGACATCTGTTTGCCCGGCATCGCATCCAGGCTGAACCGCGCCGCCACCTCGGCGACCCGCTCCGAGCCTTTGGTGATCACCAGGAAGTTGACCAGGGTCAGGATCAGAAAGATCACCATCCCTACCGCCAGGTTTCCCCCCACCACGAAATTGCCGAAGGCCTCGACGATGTCACCGGCATCCTGTTCCAGCAGGATCAAGCGCGTGGTCGCAATCGACAGCGCCAAACGAAACATGGTGGTCAGCAACAGGATCGATGGGAACGATGAGAACGCCAGAGGGCCTGGTAGATAAAGCGCCAGTACGATCAACAGGCAAGATATGCAGATATTGAGCGCAATCAGAATATCTACCAGCCAGGTCGGCAGTGGCACGATAAAGATAAAAACAATGGCCATGACCACCACGGCGCCCAGCACTTCTGCGCGCTGTGCCACTTTGAGCAGCAAGCCGTTGATGGTCGACAGCAGGGTCACGTCATAACCCCGGCCAACTCAGGAAAACGCTGGGTACCACCGTCGATCCGGTTCAGCTCGTCCATCACCGCTACAAACCTGAACAAGGTTTCCTCACGGACTCTACTGTCAGACCATAAGGCCAACGGCAACTGCCGGATAAGAGGGTAAAGCGCGTTGAGAGCGGCCAGTTGCCTGGAGGGCGAACCACTCCCCATCTCATTCCCCAACCGCAGGATTTCCTCGGCGGCAACGCCGCTGTCGGCGTATCCAAGCAGGCGCTGCAGCAGGGAAACGGCGTCCTGATCAATGCCCAGTCGCAGGTTGAACGCCAGGCAATCGGCCAATACGGTGCCCAACTGCCCACAACTTCGCAGGCCCAGCAGCAAAGAACGCAACAGTGGGGTGGGCATCGATGACACCCGGGCCGCGATATCGTCTGCCAAGGCTTTACGCATCACATTGAGCCCTTCATAGAAGCGCTCGCCGCCGTATACGCCCAGCAGGGCTTGCATCATGGTCGCCAGCGATTGGCGCGTGACCACGCTGGCATAGTAGAGCGCGCGGAGCGCCTGGCGTTCCTGCGGGTCTGCGCCGGTTGCTTGCAAAGCGACGGCAATGTTCAGGCCAGCCTGGATTTCTCCTTTGAAACGCGCCTCGAATTTGGCAATGGCTGCGCGGGCCAAGGCAGCCTCGGATTTACGCAGCTCAGTGTCCGCCTGGCTTGCCACGTGCTTGAGGACCACGAACGCACGCGCCGGGTCGCCGCCTGTGAGGTCGAGCAATTTGTCGACGCTGGCGTTTTGCAGTAACTGCATCCTGATGCGGCGAGAAACCGAGGCCATGCTCGCCTGGGCCGGATGCCCCAACTGGTCATAAAGCTGCACCAGTTGTTCCGCAGCAGGCACGCGCGGGCCCATCTGCCGCTGGGCCAGCGGAAGTTTATTGAGCTCTACTTCCTGAGTGAACAGTTGGGCCAGTTCATCAACACCCTTCGCAGGCGCAGGCACGGCAGTATTGCTGATAACAGGTTGATCCAGGCGTTGGACCGTTGGCACATCGTTGCGCGATTCGACTTTCATGGACAGGCCAGTTCAGGAAGAGTGTGTCTCTGTGTGGCAAAGCCTACCCATATGGTTCCATTGAAAATCGAGACGACGGCAGGTTTGAAAATACTTGCACGGACCTCTAATCCTCACGTGCAAAAGTCTGCGCAAAAAAGCATCAATTCAAGATATTTATATATATAAATTAAGTAGTTACGTGATTTTTTCTGTTTGGCACAAGCAGTGCAATCGGGTTCCTGTCGATACGTTTCGACTGCGTCTACCTTAAGGAAAAAATCATGAATATTCCTATTGAAGCCTTAGTTCACCTTGGTGGCAATTCGCCTCAATTCATGCTTCATCTGACAGACGATCAACAGAAAAAGCTTCGCCGCTTTATTCATAAACGCGTGCTTAACCCGGAAGATGCGGATGATCTTTTGCAATTGACCTACCTGGAAGCCTGGCGTAATCGCGACCGTTTCAGCGGCACCGCAACGCTCAGCACCTGGATGTGCGGCATCGCGCAGAACCTGATCCGCAATCACTTTCGGCGCCTGTATGCCAAACCCGCACATTGCGAATTCGATGAGTCGCTGTGGCATGGCCAGGAAGATACCCACAGTCTGGATTGGGAGTTTGAGATCAACCGGCGCCTGGAAAATACCCTGAGCGCTATCGATCACTTGCCGACCGAGATGCGCAAGACGCTGTACGCCTCATTGGAAACCGACGGTAGCTATCAGGACACCGCCGACGTACTGGACATCCCTATCGGCACCGTGCGCTCGCGCCTGTCACGGGCACGCGAACAGCTCAAGCGCGTGACCCACACCCCCCTGCATCGCTAAGCTGAATTAGCCGGGCAAGCGTTGGGCGACAGGGATATCTGCCCAACACTGTCAGACTTGGCCTGATAGACACCAATGCTCTGCATCTGCCCCCGCTACAGAGCGCATCGGCCAGCGCCCCTCCCTGCCGCCTGTCACCCAAAGCAGCGTTTTCGGTTAAACGGTTGAAAGCGTAGAAAAAAATTCAACAAAAAGACTTGACGCATTGCCGTTCCGAGCGAATAATGCGCGCCACTTGGCTACATAGCTCAGTTGGTTAGAGCATAGCATTCATAATGCTGGGGTCCGGGGTTCAAGTCCCTGTGTAGCCACCAAGTACTAAAAACGGCTTACCGAAAGGTAGGCCGTTTTTTTGTGCGCGTAAAAAACTCCCCAACTGTATTTTGACGCCCCCAACCCCCACTGTTAGTGTCCAGCCTCCCTAAAATGCGGAGTGCCCCGATGAAACTGGACATCTACCAAGTCGACGCTTTCAGCCAACACCCCTTCGGCGGCAACCCGGCGGCGGTGTGCCCGCTCACCGAATGGTTGCCCGACGAGCAACTGCAGAATATCGCGGCTGAAAACAACCTCTCGGAAACCGCGTTTTTTGTACCCCGTGGCGAGTTCTACGAGCTGCGCTGGCTCACCCCCGAAGTCGAGGTAGACCTGTGCGGCCATGCCACCTTGGCGGCGGCCTGGGTATTGATTCATATGCTGGCCGATGCGCCGCAAGTGCTGCGTTTTGCCACGCGCAGCGGCGAGTTGCGGGTGACGCGCAATGGCGATGAACTGGCGATGGATTTCCCGGCCAAACAGCCCCAACGCTGCGAGCCACCGGCCGGAATGTTGAGCGCACTGGGCATTGAAACTGCCGAGGTGTTTGGCACCGATGACTACATCGTGCTGGTGGAAAATGAAGCGCAGGTGGCGGCACTGACACCCGATTTCGCACGGCTCAAGGGCCTGCCCAAACGTGGGATTGCAGTCACCGCCAAAAGCACACAGTTTGATTTCGTCTCACGCTGGTTCGGCCCGAATGTGGGGGTCAATGAAGACCCGGTCACCGGCTCGGCGCACACTTCGCTGGCACCGTTCTGGGCCGAGCGCCTGGGCAAGTTGCAACTGACCGCCGAGCAAGGCGGCCAGCGCAAGGGCCAGTTGCGCTGTGAACTCAAGGGCGACCGCGTGATTATCTCCGGCAAGGCGGTGCTGTACATGCAAGGCACGATTTATCTGTAAAACGCAGTTCCCGAAGGACAACAGATCATTCTCAAAATGAACGGAGTTCAGCGCGTGTTTTTGACTTCCCGCCGTCAGTTGACGGTCATCGCAGCAGCCCTGGCCCTTGCGGCCTGCCACACGTCTGTCACCGAACAACCACCAGCACCGGAGCTGGGTTCGGGCTACCGCACTGACCTGAATACCCGCCACGCCGAGCGTCATATGGCCGCCGCCGCCAACCCGCTGGCTGCCGAGGCCGGACGCGAGATGTTGCGCCAAGGCGGTTCGGCCATCGACGCGGCGATTGCGATGCAAGCGGTGCTGACCCTGGTGGAGCCACAGTCTTCCGGCATTGGTGGCGGTGCGTTCATCATGCTGTGGGATGGCAAAAACGTGCAGGCCTACGATGGCCGCGAGACCGCACCGGCGGGGGCGACCGAGCGCTTGTTCCTGAGGGCCGACGGCACGCCGATGGCGTTCACCGATGCGCAAATTGGCGGGCGCTCTGTCGGTACGCCGGGTGTATTGCGCGCACTGGAAATGGCGCACAACAAGAGCGGCCATCTGCAATGGGCAAAGCTGTTCGAGCCGGCGATCCGCCTGTCGGAGCAGGGCTTTGCCATTTCACCGCGCTTGCATAGCTTGATCGCGGCGGATCGCTTTATCGCGCAATCGCCCGAGATGGCGGCGTACTTCCTGAATGCCGATGGCTCGCCCAAAGCCACCGGCACGCTGTTGAAAAACCCGGCGCTGGCCGAGGTATTCAAGCGCATCGCCAAGGAAGGGCCGGATGCGCTGTACCACGGGGCGATTGCCGATGAGATCGCACGCAAGGTGCAGGGCAATCACAATGCCGGCAGCTTGTCCGTAGCCGACCTCAAGGGCTACAGCGCCAAGGAGCGCGCCCCACTGTGCACCGACTACAAACAATGGAAAATCTGCGGGATGCCGCCGCCCTCCTCTGGCGGGATTGCCGTGGCGCAGATCCTTGGCACCTTGCAGGCGCTGCAGACCCGCGACCCGCGCCTGGCGATCGCGCCGATGACCCCGAACAAGAGTACTTCGCCGGCCGGGCTTGAACCGACACCCGAGGCCGTGCACCTGATTGCCGAAGCCGGGCGCCTGGCCTTTGCCGATCGCGCCCTGTATGTGGCCGATGCAGACTTCACCCCCGTGCCGGTTGCCGGCCTTGTTGCACCCAACTACCTGGCCCGGCGCGCCGCGCTGATCGGCGAGCGCAGCATGGAGGTCGCCAAGCCTGGCCAACCGGAGGGCGTTCAAGTGGCGTATGCACCGGATCGCTCGCCGCTGCGCATCTCCACCTCGCAAGTGGTGGCGGTGGACGACCAGGGTGGCGCGGTGTCGATGACCACCACCGTCGAAGCGGCGTTCGGCTCCCACGTGATGGTCCAGGGCTTTTTGCTCAACAACCAGATGACCGATTTCTCGTTCATCCCCGAAGAAAACGGCCAGCCTGTGGCCAACCGCGTGCAACCCGGCAAGCGCCCGCGCTCGGCCATGGCTCCGACCCTGGTGTTCGATCGCAACAGTGGTGAGTTGCTGGCCACCGTGGGCTCCCCGGGCGGTTCGCAGATCATCGAGTACGTGAGCAAATCCCTGGTGGCCATGCTCGACTGGAAGCTCGACCCGCAAGCGGCCATCAGCCTGCCGAATTTCGGCAGCCGCAATGGCGCCACTGAGTTGGAAACCGGCCTGTTCAGCCCTGCGCTCAAACAAGCGCTCAAGGACAAGGGCCATGCCCTGAGCGAGATCGATATGACCAGCGGCGTGCAGGCCATCGTGCGCACGCGGGATGCCCAGGGCAAGGTGACATTGAGCGGCGGTGCTGACCCTCGGCGTGAAGGTGAGGCGCTGGGTGACTAAGGGGTTTTGATCAACGGAGAATGCACGGTGCACACAGCCCACAACCTCGGCGCCCTACCCGGCGTCGATCACGGTTTTTGTTCGATTGATGACCCGCTGCGACCTGATGATGTGTTCATCTGCAAGCAGGTGCACAGCGCGTCGGTGATTGAATGGCAGTCGGGCCAAGTGACTAATACGGTTGAGGCGGACGGGGTGTTCACCCGGAGCCGGCAGCCAATTGCGGTCATCACGGCCGACTGTTTGCCCATCCTGATCGCAGGCGGTGATTTAGTGGCCGCCATTCATGGCGGCTGGAAGGGCCTGCAACGCGGGATTATCGGCAATGCCGTGCAGCGTTTTATCGATGAAGGCATTAGCGCGGACCAGTTGCGGGTGGCAATTGGGCCGTCGATCAAGCCTTGCTGCTATGAGGTGAGTGAAACGTTCATTGCCCAGTTCCAAGCGGATCAAGGCCACCTATGGGAGGACAGCCAGGCGCCCTGGAGCATTGAGCAAACGACACCGCTACAAGCTCCGCACATTACACCGCCCCACGCCAGGCAAGCGGGAAGTGCCTGGTTTGACTTGAGCGGGTATGGGCTGCTGTTGCTGCAAGCGGCGGAGGTCAAGCGCGAGCAGATCGAGGTGAGTGACGTGTGCACTTATTGCACATCACCGACGTTTGCCAGCTATCGCAGGAGGACGCATCACTTGGAGGAGCCGAAGACATTGATCTATTCGTGGATTGCTCGTACGACCTGACGGACATACCGTACCTTGTGGCGAGGGAGGTTGCTCCCGCTGGGCTGCGAAGCAGCCCTTGAACCGCAAGCCACCAGCAATCAGCGGCTGATCTTCAACCCCTTGCGCCCCGCATGTCGCTCCAGCGCCAACTCAATCAACCGGCTCACCAACTCGCTGTAGCTCATGCCCGCCGCTTGCCACAGCTTGGGGTACATGCTGATGCGGGTAAAACCGGGCAGTGAGTTGATCTCGTTGATCAGGACTTCGCCCTCATTCGTCAGGAACACATCCACCCGCGCCAGCCCTGCGCAACCCAGCACCTCAAAGGCTTCGATGGCCAGGCGGCGAATTCGCTCGCTGGCTTCATGGCTGATAGCCGCAGGCACCACCACTTGGGCGGCCTGATCGTCGATGTATTTACTGTCGTAGGAATAAAAGCCGTTGCTCACCACAATTTCGCCGCAACCGCTGGCGATGGGGTGATCATTACCCAATACAGCGCATTCGATTTCACGGCCCTGCACGGCGGACTCCACCAGCACTTTTTCATCAAAGCCCAGCGCCAGTTCAACCGCGGCGCGGTACTCGGCTTCGTTGCCGACTTTGCTCACGCCCACTGAGGAGCCCTGGTTGGCGGGCTTGACGAACATCGGCACGCCGAGCTTGTTCGCCGCCGCTTCAAAGGAAGTGCGCGCCGCGTTGCCACGGGTGAGGGTGATGAACGGCGTGACGGCAATACCCGCGTCACGCAGCAGGCGCTTGCTGATGTCTTTGTCCATGCACACGGCCGAGCCAAGCACGTCGGAGCCGACGAAAGGCAAGTCGGCCATACGCAGCAAACCTTGCAGGCAACCGTCTTCGCCAAGGGTGCCGTGGACAATCGGGAAGATCACATCAATATGTTCCAGCAGGCCCTGCCCGGAGGTTTCCACCACCTGCTGGCTGGCCTTGCCGGGCACCACCGCCAATTCGCGGTTGGATTGGTTGAGGGCGATCAGGGCCGGGTTTTCCTGGTTGATCAGGAAGTTCGACGTGTCGTTGAGGTGCCAGTGGCCGGCCTTGTCGATACCGATCAGGATGGGCTCGAAGCGCGAACGGTCGAGGGCATCGACGATGTTGCGCGCCGATTGCAGCGAGACCTCATGCTCAGCCGAACGGCCACCAAAAATAATACCTACCCGCACCTTGCTCATGACCTGGCCTCACTGTTGAAAGTAAGGCTTCTTACCACGGGTAGTCAGCGGTTCGCCACCAGATGCGCCCCGAACAACAGATAGCAACTGCCGGCAAAGCGGTCGAGCCACTTGCGCGAACGGCTGTAGAGGTTGGCCATGCGCTCGCTGGAAAACACCAAGGCTACGCTGGAATACCAACTGAACGACAACGTAGCCATGGTGATGACCGCCAAGGTCAGCAACGTCGGCGAGGGTGAGGGCGGCATGGTCGAGGCGAAGGCCGTGGCGACGAACAGAGCGGCCTTGGGGTTGGACAAATTGCCGAGCAAACCGAAACGCCATGCGGAAAATAATGAACGTCGCGGCTCATCGGGCAACACCGCCTGCCCCGTTGTCGGCGCCGAGCGCTTGAACAGCTTTAGCCCAAGGTAGATCAGGTAGCAACCGCCGATGATCTTGAACGCCAGGTACAACATGGGCGCGGCGGTAAACAGCGACTTGATACCCAGGCCACCTGCCAGCCCCCAAATAATCGTGCCCGTCGCTACGCCCGCCGACGCCACTACGCCGTGACGTCGCGAACAACTGGCGGCCAATTGCGCCGTATTGAAGAAGTTGGGGCCGGGGGTCACCACGGCGACCGTCCACAGCAGCGCGAGCGAGACCAGCGGCGCCACATAGGCAGGGTTGAAAACATCCATGGAGGGTTCACCAGCGTAGTAGACGAACAGCGATCATAGGCCCCGGCCGACGCCTGCACAATCGTACAAGACCCCAGGCAGACAACCGCGGCAGACTCGGTTAACGTGTTCCCACCTCCTTCTGTGACAAGTCACCATGGGCAAACCCACCCACTCCCTCGACTGGCTGCACCGCGCCCCGCACGCCAGCGGCCTGGACCGTATCGAGGCGTACTTTGCCGGTTTCGCATTCGACCCCCATCGCCATGACACCTACGCCATCGGGCGCACGTTGTTCGGCGTGCAGAGTTTTCATTATCGCGGTGGCATGACCCACAGCATGCCTGGCACCACCATGGTGATTCACCCGGACGAAACCCACGACGGCCGTGCCGGCAGCGATGAAGGCTTCAAGTACCGGATGATTTATGTGGAGCCGGCGCTGATCCAGCAGATCCTCGGCGGCAAACCCTTGCCTTTCATTCCCGGCGGCTTGTCCACCGACGCTCGGCTGCACCGTGCCAGCGAGGTATTGCTGCAAAGCCTGGATTGCCCGATTGACCGGATGCAAGAGCAGGACGCCATGTTCGACCTGGCCCAGGCCCTGAGCGAGGCATCCGGTGCCGTCGTCAGCCGTAAATCCTTCGACTACGCAGCCGCCGAACGCGCCCGTGAATTTATCCACAGCGCCCTGGGCCGCAGCATCACCCTGGATGAAATAGCCGACCATGCCGACCGCGACCGCTGGGCGTTATCGCGGGATTTTCGCTTGTTGTTCGGCACCAGCCCCTACCGCTACCTGACCATGCGCCGACTGGACCTGGTGCGCCACTTGTTGGCCCAGGGCCAATCGTTGGTGGATGCGGCCATGACCGCAGGCTTCACCGACCAAAGCCACATGACCCGGCAATTTCGCAGCACATACGGGATGCCGCCATCGCGTTGGGTAAAGATGCTCGGACGCTGAGTGCTGGGTTGGAATACGTTCAAACTGTGGGAGCTGGCTTGCCTGCGATGCAGACACCTCGGTGTATCAGGCACACCGCTATCGCAGGCAAGCCAGCTCCCACAGTTGGATGAGGTGGTGTTGCTGGCATTTGGTCATGGTTTGTAAAGGGCCAGCAAGCTGTGTCCCTTTAAATTGCAGGACGTTTCCGAGACAATCCCTGCCGCCTTGTGCCTGTTGGAATCGATGGCTAGTCTTCGGTCCGTCGCTGGATTTCAGTGATCGGGTTTAGTCGCTCGGATTTAATAGGCGCATGGTCCTCCATGAGGTTTTATGGTGGCTGTGCGCAGGGCGCCCTCGGGTGCGCCGGACTTTGCCTATTTGCCGGTCGACTAACCTGCGTACAGCCGCCACCCAACGTTTAGTCGCGACGGGTCGGCTCCTTTGAGTTAATAGGAGTTACACCATGACCAAAGCACTTCCCGATCCACCCATGGACTGCCTCGTCGTCAACGAAGACCTCAGCTTCGAAGACGCTCAACTCTATATTTCCCATCTGATCAACAGCGCCTCTGCCACCGTGTGGGACTGTTGCGATCACCTGCAACCCCATGACCGTGCCAGAATCCATGCCGCGTGGCATTTGCTGGAGATGGCCAAGACCGTGCTAAACCGCACCATCGAGTGCATGCCACGCACCTGAAAACACGACAAAACTCATGTGGGAGCTGGCTTGCCTGCGATGCAGACACCTCGGTACATCAGGTACACCGAGGTGATGCTATCGCACGCAAGCCAGCTCCCACATTTGGGTTCTGTTGTCGCCAAAATCGAGTTTGGTGTCCGAACGTGCTCTTTAGCTCGACAACTGATTGGCGAACTGCCCGACCGCACTCACCACTTTTTGCGCACCGTCCTGAATTTCCACAATCACCGTACCCGCCTCGGCCGCCAGGGCCAGGCCTTGCTCGGCTTGCAGGCGACCGTCGGCCATCAGCGCAACCGCATCGCGGGCCATGTCCTGGTTCTGGCGCACTACGCCGACGATTTCCTCGGTGGCTTTGCTGGTGCGTGAAGCCAGTTGCCGCACTTCATCGGCCACCACCGCAAAGCCACGCCCCTGCTCACCGGCACGCGCGGCTTCGATGGCGGCGTTGAGCGCCAGCAGGTTGGTCTGCTCGGCAATGCCACTGATGGTCTTGACGATGCTGCCGATTACTTGGGACTGGGCATTCAACGCCTCGATGCCTTCACCGGCCTGCTGCATGTGCTGGGCCAGATCGCGCATCACGTCCACGGCCTGGGTGACCACGGTGGTGCCGCGCTGGGCGCTGTCGTCGGTTTGCAAAGAGGTGCTGTAGGCAATATTGGCGGCCTCGGCCACTGCCTGCTCGCGGTTGACCTGGTCGGTAATGACCGTGGCAAACTTGACCACTTTGTACAGCCGCTCATTGGCGTCCACCACCGGGTTGTAGGTGGCCTCCAGCCACACCAGGCGGCCGTGGCTGTCCACCCGTTTGAAGCGCGCGGCGACGAACTCACCGGCGTTCAGGCGCTTCCAGAACTGCTGGTATTCGGCACTGTTGTATTCCTGTGGCTCACAGAACATACGGTGATGTTTGCCTTCGATCTGCGCCAGGCTGTACCCCATGGCGCCGAGGAAGCGGTCATTGGCGGTGAGCACATGCCCGTCCAGGTCGAACTCGATCAACGCGGTGGAGCGCATTAGCGCGGTGATGAGGTTTTCATGTTCACGCGAACTCTCGATGGTGCGGGTAAGGTCGCTGGAGAACATCGAAAACTGCTTGATGCGCCCCTGTGAACTGCGCACCGGCTGCAAGATTGAGCGCAACCAGGCTTCTTTGCCATTGCCACGCATAAGGCGCACGGCGCCGGCGAAGTGTTCCCCGCGGGCCAGCGCGTGCTTGAAGCGCAGTTGGAACTCGTCCTGGCGCACATGTGCCGGCACCAGGTCTTCGATCGCGCGCCCGACAATCTCGCCCAGCGAGTAAGCCAGTTCCTGCAGGAAGTTGGCATTGGCCCACTCCACACGGCCTTCAGGGTCCAGTGTCAGGCAGAGCATTTCGTTTTCCAGGCTCTCTTTCACCTGGAGCAAGCTCGACAATTCTTCGCGCAGAGCGGTCAGCTCCTGCTTCAGGCCGGTATTGAACATGGGGCACCGTTAGGCAAGTGAGGTGGGTGTTCTAACTTGCATCGGCGCTGCCGGGGTTTTCTGAAGAGTGCTTGAGCCCTGGGCCGAACTATATTTTCAACCGCCATTGTTACGGCATACGCCCATGACCTGATATTCCAGGGTATTGAGCTTGCCGCTGGAGTCTTCATAGGTCATGCGCGACGGCACGACGTTGCACGAGCGGATCGGCGGCGTCACGTTGACGACCTTGGCAATGTCCAGGTCCATGCCATAGCGGTAAGCCTGAACCTCGGGCACCGGCTTGCCTTTTTTGATCGCGTAGGCGGCCATGGCTTTCTCATTGCGCTCCATCATCAGGGCAAAGGTGCGATCCCCGCCCCCTTCGGCCAGTGCGCCAAATGACAACACAGCCGTTAATACAGCCACACCTACTTTATAAAAGTTCATTGCGGTTTCCTCGACTGAAAAGTTCAGTGTCGAGATTAACCAACCCACCCTGACGCCAGGTTCACCAGAACATTACGTATTTGTTAGATGGCCGTTAGTTTCCAGAATCGTAATCTTCACGCAATGCGCCTGTTATACGCCGTTTGCAACTATCAGCCTGGGCCAGATCAATAAGAACGCCTGCCTCTATAAGAAGCCGATAACTGCCATCACCGAGGAGCGCATCATGAATATTCGTCACTACACCCTTCCCTTTTCACTGATGGCCGCGTTGCCCCTGGCCGTGGCGGCAGGGCAGGAAAAGCCCGAGGGTTTTATCGAAGGCAGCAGCCTGAACGTACTGGCGCGCAATTTTTACTTCAATCGCGACGATCGCAAGGGCCAATCCAGCCCCACCGGTAACGGCTATTCCGAAGCCTGGGCGCAGGGGCTGATCAGCCGGTTCGAATCCGGCTTTACCCAAGGCACCGTGGGGTTTGGCCTGGACGCGTTTGCCATGCTGGGGCTCAAGCTCGACTCCGGTGCAGGCCGCAGTGGCGGCAAGGGCTCGTTCGGTGTGTTGCCAGTGGACAGCGCCAATCAGCCCGAAAACCGCTACAGCAAACTCGGCGGCGCGGCGAAACTGCGGGTATTGGATACGGTAATCAAGGCCGGCGACGTATTCCCGCTGACGCCCGTAGTGGCGTACGGCGATTCACGGGTATTGCCCCAAAGCTTTCGCGGTTTCACCGTGCAAAACACCAGCCTGGAAGGTCTGAGCCTGCAAGGCGGACGCTTGAGCGGCATGAGCCAGCCCAATGAAAGCGGGATGAACAACGGCTTTGCGACGTTCTATGCGGGCAAGGTCGACTCACCCTGGGTGGGCTATGTCGGCGGCGACTATCAATTCAATAAACACCTGAGCGTCAGCCTCTACAGCAGCCGTTTGAAAGACGCGTGGAATCAGTACTACTTCGGCAGCAACGCCACCTATGCGCTGACCGACGACGTGTCACTGTTCAGCGATTTCAACTACTACAAGGCCGTGGACGAAGGCCGCAAACGACTCGGCGAATTCGACAACAACATCTGGAGCGCCAGGCTTGGGGTCAAGGTCGGCGCCCATAGCGTGGCCGTGTCGCACCAGCGCAACAATGGGGACGATGACTTCGACTACCTGCGCCAGTCTGATTCGATCTTCCTCAACAACTCGATCCAGTACAGCGACTTCAATTCGCCCAAGGAGCGCTCATGGATGGTGCGCTACGACCTGGACATGCAGGCGTTCGGCATCCCGGGCCTGTCGTTCATGACCCGCTACGGCAAGGGCACCGGCGCCGACTACAGCAATGCCAACACCGTGTATATGCGTCGCGATGCGGCGGGTAACCCGCTGACCGATCAACGCCGTTGGGAACGGGATATCGAGGCCAAGTACGTGGTGCAAAGTGGGCGTTTCAAGGATTTTTCCCTGCGCTTGCGCCAGGCCACCGTGCGCTCAAGTGCCTTTGAGTCCGATCTGGAAGAAGTTCGCTTGATTGCCGAATATCCACTGGCCGTTTTGTGACACTTACATTCGCTCGCGATTAACTAACATCTGTTCACAAATAGCCGGTTATCAAAATTGTAATATTGGCCTCAGCTTCTCGTTAAGTTCAACTTTCTATACTCGCGCCAACTTATTTACCGAGCACGTTCATCTCTGAAGCTTTTGTGTAGCTCCTTTGGAAAGAGATGAATTTTTAACGCCCCGCTTGGGGCGTTTTTTTTGCCTGCGGCGCGGTGCGACCGACGGTCGCAGTTGACCCTAGAGTTACTTCAGCCTTCAGACTTTTCCCACTTTGATAACAGCCGCCATAAGGACATGGGCGCCTTCTCTCCATCATTCAAGAGGTAACCCCCATGCGTATCCTTGTGATTGAGGACGAGCAAAAAACCGCTGACTATTTGCGACAGGGTTTGAACGAAAGCGGCTACGTGGCCGACTGCGCCGCCAATGGCATTGATGGCCTGCACCTGGCCGAGCAGCATGCCTACGAGTTGGTGATTCTGGACGTCAACCTGCCGGGCAAGGATGGCTGGCAAGTGCTGGAACAACTGCGCCGCAATGGCAACCAGCGGGTGATGATGCTCACGGCCCGCGGCAGGCTGGCGGACAAGATCAAGGGCCTGGACATGGGCGCCGACGATTACCTGGTCAAGCCGTTCGAGTTCCCCGAGCTGCTGGCGCGGGTGCGCACCCTGTTGCGGCGCAGCGAACACATCCCCCAGCCGGAAGTGTTCCGCGTCTCGGACCTGGAACTGGACCCGCGTCGCCACCGCGCCTATCGCGGCACTCGGCGCATCGACTTGACCACCAAGGAATTCGCCCTGCTGCAGGTGCTGATGCGCCAGAGCGGTGAAGTGCTGACCCGCACGCAGATTATTTCGCTGGTGTGGGACATGAATTTCGACTGCGACACCAATGTGGTGGAAGTCTCCATCAGCCGCCTGCGCGCCAAGGTCGACGACCAGAGCGAGGTCAAGCTGATCCACACCATTCGCGGCGTCGGCTACGTGCTGGAGGCGCGCCCATGAAAACCGGCAGCCTGTCGATGCGCCTGGGTTTGACCGTCAGCCTGATGGGCGCGGGCCTGGTGTTGCTGCTGGCGACCCTCGCCTACCTGGCCCTCACCCATGAGCTTGAAAAACTGGCGCGCAAGAACCTGGAAAGCAAGATGGAACAGATCCAGCACAGCCTCGCCATGGGCCTGGACGCCCATGGTATTCGCGGCCGCCCACATTCGCTGATGGACCTGGTGATGGGCCACGACAATTTCCACCTGACAATCGTCGGTACCGCGCCCGATAACAGCGTGCTGCTGAACGTCGGCAGCAAGCCCCAGGAACCACTGCTCACCGACTTCAAGCCACGGGAAACCATTGGCTATCTCAATTGGGTCGACAGCTACGGCAACCAAATACTCAGCGCCTCCAGCCTGATGCGCCTGGCCAACGGTGAACGTGTGCGAGTATTGCTGTCCCTGGACCGCATGGACGACCAGGCATTGCTCAGTGCCTACCTGCGCGCCACGCTGATTGCGCTGCCGCTGCTGTTGATATTGATCGGCATGGGCGCCTGGTGGCTGGTGCAACGTGGCCTGGCGCCGTTGAAGCAGTTCAGCCAGGTGGCGGCGAAAGTCACGACCCAGGACCTCACCCATCGCTTGTCAGTGGACAACTTGCCCCACGAACTGGGTGAACTGGCCCAAGGCATCAACGTGATGCTCGACCGCCTGGATGCCGGGGTGCAGCAACTGTCGCAATTCTCCGATGACCTGGCTCACGAACTGCGCGCGCCCTTGACCAACCTCATGGGCAAGGCCCAGTTGACCCTCTCGCGTGAGCGCCCGCCGCAGGAATACAAGGCGGTGCTGGAATCCAACACCGAAGAGCTCGAACGCCTGGCTCGCATCGTCAGTGACATGCTGTTCCTGGCCCAGGTCAGCCATCCGGCGGCGCGGGCCTCATTCACCGAGGTGTCCCTGGCGCAGGAAGCCCAGCGCGTGATGGAGTTGTTTGCCCTGAGTGCCGAAGACAAACACGTCACCCTGAGCCTGCGCGGCGAGGCCTGGGTGACTGGGGATCGTCTGATGATCCAGCGGGCGATTTCCAATTTGCTCTCCAATGCCATTCGCCATACGCCTGAAGGTTCGAGCATCCTGCTGTTGGTGGAAACCTACGGCCAGAGCGTGTCGCTGTCGGTGGGTAACCCCGGCCGAGGCATCGACGCGCACCACCTGCCGCACCTGTTCGAACGTTTCTACCGCGCCGACAGCAGTCGTACCCGCGCCGAAGGCGGCAACGGGCTGGGGTTGGCCATAGTGAAATCGATCATGCATTTGCATCAGGGGCATGCTCATGTCACCAGCCAGCCGGGGCGTTTCACACGGTTTAGCCTGGTGTTTCCTTTGCAAACAACAGAGATCTCATGTGGGAGGGGGCTCGCCCCCGATGGCAGTGTGTCAGTCAACACATGTATCAACTGACCTGCCGCTATCGGGAGCAAGTCGAATCGTCGCACCGCCCCCCCCACATTGGTTGTGTGGTGCATTCAAGATTGTTATTCGGCCTCTTCTTCACGGCGATGGGCCCACTGGTACAACGCCGGCAGCACCAGCAATGTCAGCAAAGTCGAAGAAATAATCCCGCCAATCACCACCGTCGCCAACGGGCGCTGTACTTCGGCGCCGGTGCCGGTGGCGAGTGCCATGGGGATAAACCCGAGGGACGCTACCAGCGCGGTCATCAACACCGGGCGCAGGCGGGTCAGTGCGCCTTCGTGGATTGCCACCGATAACGAGCGGCCTTCTTCACGCAGGTTGCGGATAAAGGCGATCATCACCAGCCCGTTGAGCACCGCCACACCGGACAAGGCAATAAAGCCCACCCCTGCCGAAATCGATAGCGCAATATCCCGCAGCCACAGCGCCATGATTCCACCAGTCAGCGCGAACGGAATCCCGGTGAACACCAGCAAGCCGTCCTTGAGGTTGTTGAACATCATGAACAGCAGGCCGAACACCAGCAGCAACGCCACCGGCACCACGATACGCAGGCGCTCGGAGGCTTCTTTCAACTGCTCGAATTGCCCGCCCCAGGTGGTCCAGTAGCCGGCAGGGACTTTCACCTGGGTGGTGATGGCGGCTTCGGCTTCCTCGACAAACGAGCCGATATCACGCCCCCGCACGTTGGCGCTGACGATCACCAGACGCTTGCCGTTCTCGCGGCTGATCTGGTTGGGGCCCAGCACCAGGTCGAGGCTGGCGACCTGGGACAAGGCAATAAAGCCCAGTTGCCCCGAGGTACTACCGGCCAGCGCCGGCACCGGAATCAACAGCCGTGACAAGCCTTCGATGTCTGTGCGCAGCGCGTCGGACAAGCGCACCACCATGTCGAAACGCCGATCACCTTCGTACAACGTACCGGCCTGACGCCCACCGACGGCGACAGCGATGGTGTCCTGCACATCGCCCACATTCAGGCCAAAGCGAGCGGCCTTGTCGCGGTCGATATTGATGGTTAGTACCGGCAAGCCGGAGGTCTGTTCCACCTTCACTTCCGAGGCGCCGTTGAGCTTTTGCAGGGTCTCGGCGATTTCCCCGGCGGTGCTGTTGAGTACCGCCATGTCATCGCCAAACACCTTCACCGCCACATCGCTGCGCACCCCGGAAATCAGCTCGTTGAAGCGCAGCTGGATCGGTTGCGACAGCTCGTACGCGCTGCCCGGCACAATCGCACTGGCCCGTTGGATATCGGCAATGAGGGCCTCGCGGGACTTCTTCGGGTCCGGCCATTGGTCCTTGGGTTTAAGCATCACGTAGCTGTCGGAAATATTCGGCGGCATCGGGTCGGAGGCGATTTCCGCCGTACCGGTGCGCGCAAATACCCGCTCGATTTCCGGCACTTGGGCCAGTAAGGTTTTTTCCAGTTGCTGCTGCATCTGCACCGATTGCGTCAGGCTGGTGCCGGGTACACGCAGCGCCTGCTGGGCGAAGTCGCCCTCGCTGAGGCTGGGGATAAATTCGCTGCCCATACGGCTGGCGACCAGGCCCGATAGGACGATGGTCAGCAGCGCCAGGCCAAATACCAAGGACCGGCGCGTCATCACCCAATTGAGCACCGGGTCATACACCCGGCGTGCGCTGCGCATGACGAAGTTTTCTTCTTCCTTGACCTTGCCGGTGACGAACAACGCAATCGCCGCCGGTACGAAGGTCACCGACAGAATCATCGCGCCGAGCAAGGCAATCACCACCGTGAACGCCATCGGGTGGAACATCTTCCCGGCCACCCCGGTAAGAGCAAAGATCGGCAGGTACACCACCATGATGATCAACTGCCCGAAGATCAGCGCCCGTCGCGCCTCTTTGGCAGCAGCGAACACTTCGTGCAGGCGCTCACTGCGGGTCAGCAGGCGGCCGTGACGCTGCTGCGCATGGGCCAGGCGGCGGATGGCGTTCTCGACGATCACCACCGCGCCGTCAACGATAATGCCGAAGTCCAGCGCGCCGAGGCTCATCAGGTTGGCGCTGACTTTGTTGGTGAACATGCCGGTGAAGGTGAACAGCATCGCCAACGGAATCACCATCGCCGTGATCAGCGCCGCACGGATATTGCCCAGGAACAGGAACAACACCGCCACCACCAGCAACGCACCTTCGAAGAGGTTCTTCTTCACGGTGGCGATGGCTTTTTCCACCAGGTTGGTGCGGTCGTAGACGGTGACCGCCACCACGCCTTCGGGCAGCGAGCGGTTGATCTCCTCAAGTTTTTTCGCCACTGCCTGGGACACGCTGCGGCTGTTCTCACCGATCAACATGAACACGGTGCCCAGCACGACTTCACGGCCGTTTTCGGTGGCGGCGCCGGTGCGCAGCTCGCGGCCAATGTCGACCTGAGCCACATTGCGCACGCGGATCGGCGTGCCGTCCGAGGTGGTGATGACAATGTTGGCGATGTCATCGATAGACGCCACTTGCCCCGGCGCGCGGATCAACAACTGCTCGCCGCTGCGCTCGATATAACCGGCACCAACGTTGGCGTTGTTGCGCTCCAGCGCGGTCACCAGATCGTTGAGCGTCAGGTTATAGGCCGCCAGGCGCTTGGGGTCCGGTGCGATCTGATATTCCTTGGCGAAGCCGCCAATGGTATTGATCTCGGCCACGCCCGGCACGTTGCGCAACTGCGGTTTGATGATCCAGTCCTGGATCACCCGCAAATCGGTGGGGGTGTAAGGCGTACCGTCCTCTTTGCGCGCACCGTCCTCAGCTTCCACGGTCCACAGGAAAATTTCCCCGAGCCCGGTGGAAATCGGCCCCATCGCGGTTTCGATGCCATCGGGCAATTGTCCTCGGGCCACTTGCAGGCGCTCGTTGACCAGTTGGCGGGCAAAGAACAGGTCGGTGCCGTCCTTGAAAATCACCGTGACCTGGGACAAACCGGAACGCGACAGCGAACGCGTCTGCTGCAAGCCGGGCAGACCGGCCATGGCGGTTTCGATGGGAAAGGTGATGCGCTGCTCGGTTTCCAGCGGCGAAAAACCGGCGGCCGCCGAGTTGATCTGCACCTGCACGTTAGTGATGTCAGGTACCGCGTCGATGGGCAATTTCTGGTAGCTGGCGATGCCGACACCGGCCATCAACAGTACCGCCAGCAACACGATGATGCGCTGCTCGATGGCGAATTGGATAAGGCGCTCAAACATGGGGAGTCACTCGCAGATCAATGGGCGTGTTCGGCCGAGCCTTTGCCCAGTTCGGACTTGAGGATGAAGCTGCCAGCCGTCGCCACTTGCGCACCGGCCTCCAGGCCCTGACGCACTTCGACGTAGCCGTTTTCACTGACGCCCAGTTCAAGATGACGGGTGATAAAGCCGTCTGCGGTGCGTACGAACACCGAGGGTTTGTCCTCGACGGTCTGGATCGCAGCTTGCGGCACGGTGACCTTGGCCTGGTAGGTATCGGTGGCGACCTGCACGGCCACGAATAAACCAGGACGCCAGGCGTCGTCGGGGTTGGGCACCGTCACACGCACGGTGGCGGTGCGCGTTTGCTCGCCGAGCAAGTTGCCGACATACGCCACGGTGCCCAGCACTTCGGTGCCCATTTCCGTCGAGCTGACTTTTACGGGTTTGCCTACACGGACCTTGTTCAAGTCCTTGGGAAAGACACCGAAGGTGACCCACACTTGAGACAGGTCCGAGAGCGTGAACGCGTTGCTGGTTTCACTGACCACCTCGCCCACGCCCAAGTGTTTTTCCACCACCACCCCGGCGAACGGCGCCCGCAGTTCATAGCGATTGCCACCGGCCAGAACTGCGCTGCCGCTGAGGGCGGTCATCTTTTGCCGGGCATTGTTCAGGGCGATTTCGGCTTCTTGCAGGGTTTGCCGCGCCAGCAGGTAATCCTGCTCGGCGGAGATTTTGTCCTGCCACAACTGGCGCTCGCGCTCAAAGGTGGTACGCGCCAGTTCGACCCGGCGCTGGCTGGCCGCCAACTCACTGCGCTGGTCGGAAATCTGCTGGCTGGCGATCACCGCCAACAGCTCGCCTTTTTTTACCGACTGGCCCAGATTGACGTTCACCGCTTCCACCACACCCGCAGCACGGGGCACGATGTGGGAGGTACGGTCTTCATCAAAACGCACCTCGCCGGGCAGCGTCAGCACCGTGCTAATCGAGCGCGGCTGAGCCTGGGCCAGTTGAATACCGGCGGCCTGGATCTGCTGCTCGGTGAGTTCAAGTTTGCCTTCTTCTTCCTCGGCGTGGGCCAAGCCCGATAGCAGCAGGCCCAAGGCGACGGCGAGCGCCATGCCATGTTTTTTGTTCATCAGGGGACTCCAGGAAAAATCAAAACCGGGCGAGGTCGCCGTAAATTCGTTCGATACGCACCCAGGCATCGGTGGCCTGGGCCGTCGCCGCGAGGTACTGGGTGCGGGCCGCGATCAAGGTACGCTGGGCGTCGAGCACATCGAGAAAGTTGAACTTGCCCATCTCGAAGCCACGGGTGGCGCTGTCGACCGCGCTCTGTGCGGCAGGCAGGATCTGTTGGTTGAACGCACGCACTTCGGTGTTCGCCGTTTGCCACAGGTCCAGGGCCTGGCGGGTTTCGGTGCGCAGGCGCAGCTCGGCGGCGTTGCGCAGGTCGCGGGCCTGGTCGGCGCGTCGAGTGGCCGCGAGGATGTTGCCCTGGTTGCGGTTGAACAGCGGGATCGGCATCGACACGCCCACTAGGTTGACCCGCTCGCGCACGCTGGCGTCATACTGGCTGCCGATGGACACATCCAGGTCCGGAATGCGCTGGGCTTTTTCCAGGCCCACGCTGGCTTCGTTCTGCACAATATTGAGTTCGGCCAGGCGCAGTTCGGCGGTTTGCTCAAGACGGGCCAGCAATGGCGCGGCGGCGGGTAACGCCGGCGCGGAGGTGCTTGGCGTGGCGACGGCCTGGAAGTCGGTGGCCGCGCTGCCGGTACTGGTGGCCAGGCGGCGGTAGGCGTCAGTGAGGCCAATCTGGGCGCGGTTCAGTTCCAGGCGGATTTCCGATACCTGCACCTGGGCGCGGGTGGCTTCCACCGGTGATGACTTGCCGGCGGTGACGCGCCCGTTGGCGACCACCAGGCCGCGTTCGGCAAGCGTCATTGAGCGTTGCGCCAGGTCGAGGCGCTCCTGAGCGCGCAGAGCGCCGTAATAGCTGTCGATGACCTCGGCGCGCAACAGGTTGCGGCGCTGCTCCAGGGTCAGCGCGGCGGCATCCTGGGCGCGAGTGGCCACCTCGATGCGCGCACCGCGCTTGCCGCCCAGTTCCAGGGTCTGGCTGAGCTTGATGCTGGTAGTGCGGCTGTTGCGGCGGGTGTCTTCGGCGTCCCAGGAGGCCACCGGGTTGGGGATCAAGCCGGCCTGCTGGCGGCCGCCCTGGGCGATGTCGATTTCCCATTGTGCGGCCGCCAGGTCCGGGTTGTTGGCGAAGGCGGTTTGCAGCGCTGCATCGAGGGTGAGGGGTTGTGCCTGGGCGGCGTTTGCGGATATCCACATTGCCAATGCCGCCGCCCCCAACAGTGTTCTAACGGAAATTGCCATAACGAGAGTTCCACGCCCATGAAGTCGCTGAGGTGTCCCAGCGGAGGCAATGTAGCTGTCGGTACTTATCAGGGCCGTGGGTGAAAGATTACAAATCCGTTAGCCAGGCTCAGGCATGCACGTCGTCGTGATCGTCATGCTGAAAACCCTCGCCCTCGACCTGGATCGTGGCATGGGAAATATCGAATTGCTCGTGCAGTAACTCCGTCACTCGGCTGAGGATCTGTTGCTCAGTACCCTGGGACGCATCCGCGACCAAATGCGTACTCAGCACATTCTTGCCACTGGTGAGGGCCCAGATGTGCAGGTCGTGCACGTCCTTGACCCCAGGCACGCTGCGGATGCCCTGCTCCACCTGCTCGATATCGACGCCTTCCGGCACACCCTGAAGCAGGATGTTCATGCTCGCCTTGAGCAGGGTCCAGGTGCGCGGCAATACCCAAAAGCCGATGGCGGCCGCGACCACGGAATCGACCCAACCCCAGCCGGTGAACATGATCACCAGCGCGGCAATGATCACGCCGACGGAGCCGAGCATGTCGCTCCAGACTTCCAGATAGGCACCCTTGACGTTAAGGCTCTCGCCGCTGGCCGCGCTGAGCAGGCGCATGGAGATCAGGTTGACGACCAGCCCCAGCAGCGCAATCACCAACATGCCGGTGGACTGGATCTCGGCGGGCGCCTGCAGCCGCTGGTAAGCCTCGTACAAGATGTAGAACGCCACGGCGAACAGCAGCAATGCATTGAACGCGGCCGCCAGAATCTCGAACCGCGCATACCCGAAGGTGCGCTTGCGATCTGCCGGGCGCTTGGCGACCTGGATCGCCACCAGGGAAATCGCCAGGGCCAGGGCGTCGGTCATCATGTGCGCCGCATCGGACAACAGCGCGAGGCTGCCGGTGACAAAGGCGCCGATGACTTCGGCCAGCATGAAGCTGCCGGTCAGCCCCAGGGCGATCCATAACTTGCGTTCGTGACCGGCGCGTACTTGGGCGTGGCTGTGTCCTGCGCTCATGGGATGTCCTTGTGGGTTGGGAGGAAGCGGATCATAGAGCTATAGGCCAGATCCACGGGCATGGTTTGCAAAATTGTCATCTGAGCGCCAGAACGTCGTTAGCGTTGAGCGCACCAAAATCGTTCATGGACACGCTGGGGCAGTTCTATCAGGTATGCTTTTCAAGCCGAAACAAAAAGAAACATATTAGCCAACCTGCTCGATAAGGAGTTCCGTTTTGGAGTTATCGACTGCCGCGTGGATGGTTCACGACACCCGCCTTATGCTCTGCGTCCTGCTGGCCATCGCGAGCATCATCGTGCTGATCAGCGCGACCAAATTGCCGCCGTTCCTGTCGATTCTGATCGGTACCTTTATCGCCGGTGTGGGTGCCGGTCTGCCACCAGAGGAAGTGGCCAAAGCGTTCAGCAAGGGCGCCGGGGCGATTCTGGGTGAGGCCGGGATTATCATTGCCCTGGGCGCAATGCTCGGCGCGCTGATGGCCGAATCCGGCGCAGCCGACCGTATCGCCACTACCTTGCTTGGGCTGGGCAAAGGCAAGTCATTGCCGTGGGTGATGGCGCTGGTCGCCATGGTGATCGGCCTGCCGCTGTTCTTTGAAGTGGGCCTGGTGATGATGGTGCCGATCATCTTTGTGATGGCCAAGCGCTCGAACCAGCCGCTGCTGAAAATCGCCATCCCGGCATTGGCGGGCATGACCACTCTGCACGCCCTGATGCCGCCGCACCCGGGGCCGCTGATTGCCGTGGGCGCGTTGCACGCCGACCTGGGCCTGACCATGTTGCTGGGCTTTTGCCTGGCGGTACCGGCGGTGATCCTGGCCGGGCCGCTCTACGGCAACTGGCTGTCCAAGCGCCTGCATGTGGATGAACCCGCCGAGATCGGCGCACTGTTCAGCGCACCGCCCAAGGCCCCGCGCCAGCCGAGCTTTGGGGTGTCATTGCTGATCATTCTGTTGCCGGTGATCCTGATGCTCGGCAGCACGCTGGCCAAAGTCGCGCTGGCGCCGGAAAGCCCCCTCGGCCTGACCTTGAAATTTCTCGGTGAACCGCTGATCGCCCTCGGCCTGGCCGTCATCGCCGCAGTGATTTGCCTCGGCTGGGCCGCAGGCATGCCACGCGCCGACGTCGGCAACACCTTGCGCAAAGCCCTGGCGCCCATCGCCGTGTTGCTGCTGACCATCGGCGCCGGTGGCGGCCTCAAGCAAACCCTGCTGGACGCAGGCGTCAGCCAGACCATCAGCAAGGTCGCCGAAGGCGCGCATATGCCCTACCTGTTGCTGGCCTGGCTGATCGCCGTGGCCCTGCGCCAAGCCACCGGCTCGGCCACAGTCGCTACCACTACGACGGCGGGCATCCTCGCGCCGATGATGGTCGGGTTGGCGGCAACGCAAAGCTCATTGGTCGCCCTCGCGATTGGCGCCGGCTCGGTGTTTTTTTGTCACGTCAACGACGCCGGGTTCTGGATGGTGCGTGAGTACTTTGGCTTGCAGTTGAAGCAGACGATATGGGTGTGGTCCGTGTTGCAGACGATTGTTTCGGTGGTTGGGTTGGTGGGTACCTTGTTGCTCTGGCACTTCCTGACCTGACCCTCAGGCGGCCAAGGTGTGGCGTTTGCCAAATAACGCCACACTTCCCACCCCCACCGCCCCCATCACCACGCAATACCCCACGCAGACCCACGGGCTGGTCGGCATCAGCGCGATCAACAGCAGCGGCGTAGTACTCGCCCACAGCGCATAGGCAATGTTGTAGGTGAAGGAAATGCCCGATACCCGCACCTGCGCCGGAAACAGCCCGACCATCACCGACGGCACCGCGCCCACCACGCCGCAGCTCAAGCCTGCCACGGCGTACGCCGCGCCCAGCCACACGCCGCCGCTGATCAGGCTGGCGTACAGGATAAAAATCCCTACCGGCAGCAACAGGCTATAGACCAGCACCGCGCGCCACGCGCCGATGCGGTCCACCAGCAGGCCGGCGAGGACGCAGCCGATATTCAGGAAGACGATGCCCAACGCGCTCAGGGCGAAGGTGTGGCTGGGGCTCATGCCGAAGGTTTTCTGCATCATGGTCGGGGTGATGACCACCAGCACCACCACGGCTGAGGTGAGTACGCAGGTCAGGATCATGGCCGGCAACAGCACGGCGCGATGCTCGCGCAGCACGGTGCGTAATGGCATTTCGGCGGCGGCCTGGCGACGCGCCTGCATTTGGAGGAACACCGGGGTTTCGCTGAGCCAGCGACGCAGCCATACGCCAATCACGCCGAATACGCCGCCGAGCAGGAACGGGAAACGCCAGGCGTAGTCGAGGATTTCGGTGGGGGTGAAGACTTGCGCAAGCAAGGTCGCGGTCAATGCGCCCAGCAGGTAACCGAAGGTCAGGCCCGCTTGCAAAAAGCCCAAGGCGTAGCCGCGATGGTGGCGCGGTGCGTGCTCGGCAACGAAGGTCCAGGCGCTAGGCACTTCGCCGCCCACCGCAGCACCTTGCAGCACGCGCAGTGCCAGCAGGATCAGCGGCGCGAAATAACCGATTTGCGCGTAGGTCGGCATGATGCCGATCAGCAGGCAGGGCAAGGCCATCATCAGGATGCTCAAGCTGAATACGCGCTTGCGCCCCAGGTGGTCGGCAAAGTGCGCCATCAGGATGCCGCCCAGCGGACGGGCGAGGTAGCCGGTGACGAAGATGCCGAAGCTTTGCAACAGGCGCAGCCACTCGGGCATCTCGGGCGGGAAGAACAGTTGGCTGAGGGTCAGCGCAAAGAACACGAAGATAATGAAGTCGTAGATTTCCAGGGCTCCACCCAAGGCGGCCAGGCCCAGGGTTTTGTAGTCGGAGCGGGAAAAACGCTGCGCCCGTGGGGAAAAGGTGGCAGTCATGTGCAGGCTCGGCAGACAAACAAAATGGCGTGCAGGTTATGAGCTGAACCCATTGAAGGCAATCACGACGGATATATTTGTTTTACTCATTGATCGTTGAAGATAACTACATTCCCAAATCAATGGGGGTAGAGGAACATGCCGTAAAACTGCCAAACCCCATAATAAATACAAGAGGAAAGCTTCATGGCCGATGCTATCGAAGAAAGCCGCTACGCTCGATTTGCTCTGCGTTGTTCCAATTTTGCCGAGCGCTGGTTTCCCGACTCCTGGGTGTTTGCCGCCCTCGCGGTGATTATCGTCGCCGTGGCGACCCTGAGCATGGGCGCAGCGCCCGCCGAAGCGGCCAAGGCATTTGGCGCCGGGTTCTGGAGCCTGATCCCGTTCACCATGCAGATGGCGTTTGTGGTGATCGGCGGTTATGTAGTCGCCAGTTCGCCGCCCGCGGTGAAGTTGATCGACCGCTTGGCGCGCATTCCCAAGAACGGTCGTTCGGCGGTAGCCTGGGTGGCGTTGATTTCCATGGTGGCATCGTTGCTCAACTGGGGCTTGTCCCTGGTGTTCGGCGGTTTGCTGGTGCGGGCGTTGGCCCGTCGTACCGATTTGCGCATGGACTACCGCGCCGCCGGCGCTGCGGCATACCTGGGCCTCGGTGCCGTGTGGGCGTTGGGGCTTTCGTCGTCAGCGGCACAGTTGCAGGCCAACCCGGCCAGCTTGCCGCCGTCGATCCTGTCGATCACCGGGATGATCCCGTTCACCGAAACGATCTTCCTGTGGCAATCCGGTGTGCTGCTTCTGGCGCTGATCGTGGTGTCGCTGATCATCGCCTACGCCACCGCGCCAGGCCCCAACAGTGCCCGGGATGCCAAGGCCTGCGGCGTCGACCCGGCCTTTAACCTGACCAAGCCGCAACCGCCGACGCGTCCGGGGGAATGGCTGGAACACAGCCCGTTGCTGACAATCCTGTTGGCATTGCTGGCAGCCGGCTGGCTGTTCCATGAGTTCTCGACCAAGCCGGCGATCAGCGCCATCTCCGGGCTCAACACCTATAACTTCCTGTTCATCATGGTCGGCGCCCTGCTGCACTGGCGCCCGCGCAGCTTCCTCGATGCCGTGGCCCGTGCGGTGCCGACCACCACCGGCGTGCTGATCCAGTTCCCGCTGTACGGCTCGATTGCCGCGCTGATGACGGTGGTCAAGGGCGGTGACGGCCAGACCCTGGCGCACCATATCTCGACGTTCTTCACCTCCATCGCCTCCCACGACACCTACGCGCTGCTGATGGGCGTGTATTCGGCGGTGCTGGGTTTCTTCATCCCATCGGGTGGCGGCAAGTGGATTATCGAGGCGCCCTATGTGATGCAAGTGGCCAATGACCTGCAATACCACCTGGGCTGGGCGGTGCAGATCTACAACGCCGCCGAGGCACTGCCGAACTTGATCAACCCGTTCTATATGCTGCCGCTGCTGGGGGTGTTGGGGCTGAAGGCGCGGGACTTGATCGGGTTTTCGTTTGTGCAGTTGCTGGTGCATACGCCGCTGGTGTTGTTTTTGCTGTGGGCGCTGGGGACGACGTTGAAATATTTGCCGCCTGTGATGCCCTGAATAACGGGTGACCGCAACTGTTGGTAGAACAGCTGCGGTCAAGGATTTACAGGAAGGCGTGCCAATAGATCAGGTAATGCACTCTGTATCGTGTCCCAAACAACATCCAAGT